>JANOAX010000256.1:0-9188 GCA_031411335.1 Bacteroidota bacterium | reverse complement strand
TGCAGATCCCTAAATAAGGTTGACCGGTTTTAGACTAATTCATTGTTAAATATAGTTATTCTCGGTATTACTTTTAATTGCTTGTTTTTCCACTTTTCTTCAAATTCGATTGGGCTCATTCTATTCAAGTGATTGTGTGGTCTTTTGAAGTTGTAACTGTGTATTGCTTTGTCTATTTGATGCTTTAATTGATTAAAATCTTTTGCACTCCAATGGTCCAAATACTCTTCTTTTATGGTCCTATTTATTCTTTCAGCATATGCGTTATCTTGAGCTGACAAGGCCATACTAATTTGGCATTCCGAATCGGTTAAGAGTTTGATGTACTCGATATATATGTATTGACTTCCCCTATCTGAGTGATGTATTTGTGGTGCTATATTTGTCTCTAACGCCATTATTAATGCTTCCATGTTTGCTGTTGCACGCATGTGCTTTGATAGTTTATATCCTACTATTTTTTTTGTGTACACATCAATGATAAACACTGCATAATAGAAAATCCCATTTACTTCTATGTACGTAATATCTGATTGCCATACTATAGATGGAGCTTCTACTATTAAACCCTTGATTAGATTTGGATATTTATTGAATACAGCATAAGTCGTTCTTCTTTTATTATTGGGGCGTTTCACTCTGAAGCCAATCTCCATAAATATCTCTATGAATTTATCTCTACCAATGAAGGTAGGCTTCAAAGTGTAATACATTTTTTCAACCCCACAACCAGGATGATCTATTTTTAAATCTTCAGCTTCAACAATCAATTTTGCGATACGTAAATCAAACAATACTTGCCTTTTGTATTGTTGATTTACGGCCTGCTTGCTAATGCATAACACATTGTAGAGCTGATTGAGTGAATAGGTCAGCTTTTCTTGGCTGAGGCGGAACCAGCTGATGGTGGGGTGCTGTAGTTTTTTTTTATGTCGATATTTAAATCAGTTTTAGCTAACTCGATCATCTTCTCTAAATAATCTATCATTATCTGCTTTTGACCGATGGTTTGCTCCAGATCTTTGACCTTTTGGCTTAGTTCTTTTAGTTTATTTGATGTGCTTGATTTTGATTCCATAACTCGATATCCTTTGTCATTGAAAGATGAGTACTTATAAATCCAGTTGTAAATGCTAACATTTGGAATTCCATATAGCTTTTCTAACTGCAAGACACTAAACTTTCCACTTTCAAAGGTAGCGACTAATTCTTTTTTTAAGTCTTCAGGATAGACTCTTAACTTCCTAATTGCTTTTAAATTGGGTTTCATATATGTTGACGATTGTGGTCAACCTATACTAGGGACGTACAGTCTTGTCTTATTACTACCCTTCGATTAAAGGCTACAATCTGCTTCTCAAACTACAAGCTAAAACCTTACGCTGCAAGCCTAAAGCTGCAATATTTTTTTTCTTTGGAGATAATTGAGCTTCGAATAAGAAGGGATACTGGTTTCAGACTACTGACTAAAAAATCTAAAGTCTAACATCTAAAGTCTAACATCTAAAGTCTAACATCTACCCAAACTCCACCGTGGCTACCCCGAAACGTTTTAGGGTGCGGACGTGCGACATGAATGCATCGGAAAAATATTTATTTTCCATATAGGTGATGCCAAACTCCTTTGCTGTTTCACGAACGATAGGCGCTAACATTGGATAATGTACATGACAAACTTTAGGAAAAAGATGATGTTCTACCTGGAAATTGAGTCCGCCCACATAATAGGAAAGTAATTTATTGTGCGTTGCAAAGTTTACAGTAGTTTCTAATTGATGCACCGCCCAAGAATTTTCAATAGTGCCATTTTCTGTTGGTACTGGATGAGAAGTTCCCTCCACTGTATGCGCCAATTGAAAGATGACAGTAAGTACAAGTCCAGCCACAAAATGCATCAACAAGAACCCAGCAATCCATATGGGCCACGATACATTAAATACAAAGATGGGAATGAAAACTAAATACGCGAAATAGAATATTTTGGTAAGTGTAATTCTAAACAACATACCGCGCGCTTCACTTTTGCTCAATGGACTCACACCATTTTTCATATAGCGTCGGAACTGAAGAAAATCTTTTGCAGTTGCCCAGTACAATGTAAGAATTCCATAAAACAAAAATGCATAGAATACTTGGTACTGCTGTATTCCTTTTGATTTTGTGTGTGGCGACATTCTTAAAATTAATTTGTCGTCGATGTCTTCATCGTACTTAGAAATGTTCGTGTACGTATGATGCAAAATATTGTGTTGAAGTTTCCAATTAAAAATAGATCCACCCAATAAAACTAATGAATAGCCCATCAATTTATTTACGGTATCATTATTCGAATACGCACCATGATTAGCATCGTGCATCACACTCATTCCAATTCCAGCTAATGCCAAACCCATGACGAACCAGCCGACCATTTGCAATCCTACTGACATATTCACTAACGACATCACGACAAGCGGACCTAAAAACAAAGTCAATAACAAAATACTTTTAATGATCATTTGTGCATTAGCATGTTTCGAAATATTATTTTCAATGAAATAATTATCGACGCGGTTTCGGAGGACTTTAAAGAATTCTTTCTGATCTTCTCCCGCGAATTTTATATTTCCTTTTACCTTGCTCAAGACGTTTTCAATTTGCCACAAAGATACATTTTAAAAGCATCGGCTCGGTAAATAACATGAATCACTAATTGATTATGAGCAAGTTACGAAAGGTCATGATGAAATTATTTACAATTATAGGACCTTTCCTTTAATGAAATGACTAAAATGGCTCGCTAAGGCGCAAAGCCGCAAAGAATCTCAACTAAGAGCACAAAGTGTTAAACAAAGTGACACGAGAGAACATTCTAAAAATTGTTTATCAATCAACTTAAAACCTGAGCGTAATCTTTTTGCTTTAAGACAAATTTAATTCTTCTATTCTCTTGATCATGCATTCATATTATTATTTCGTCATTGACTGAAATTTCTTCATTCATAAAAACTTTCAGTTCGCCGCTAAAATGGCTCGCAAAGGCGCAGGGCGCTAAGGCTACGCTAAGCTAAATTCTCTCGCAATCCTGATAGCTTTCGAGACGCAGGGTGCTAAGGCTACGCTATGATAAATTCTCTCCCAATCTCGATAGCGTTCGGGACGCAGAGCCCTGCCTGCCGGCAGGCGCTAAGGCTGCGCTATGCTCAGTTCGCTAATTTTTCACGCGAAGGCGAAAACCCGATAGCTATCGGTACACAAAGAGATTTCATTAAAGACTACTCATTTTTAAAAATTAAAAAGGTGGAAAAATCGTTGATCGATCTTTCCACCTTTTTTTTAAAAATTTATTTCACTAAGACTAACGAGTGATGACTACTTTTTGAACTCTTTTTTCTTCACCCGATTGTAGGGAAACATAATAAACGCCTGGTGAAAGTGTGCTCACATCCATCACAGATTTTTCCATCACTTGTGAAGCAACAATATCCTGAGAAATTAAAACTTGCCCGAGCATGTTCAGTAATTGTAAACGTGCTTGACCGTAAACTGGCAAAGAAAATTCAGCAGTAATTAAATCATGAGCAGGATTCGGAAACACTTTCAATGTACCTTCTCCATTTTGAATTTCAGGAACTGGAAGTGTAAAGTTCACGGTGAATTGCTGGTAAATATTATCACCGAAATCAGGATTAAACGTTTTGATAATGGCTCCTGTATATCCGTTACGGATTCGCATATAACCTGTTCCTTGCGCGGTGTTAGCCCACCAGCTTAACCCATCATCACCAACATCTATCAATCTAAAAGTATAGCAATCAAGAGGCAAGTTTACTGTATCCAAATAAGTAGTATTTGCTAGCAGTCCAAGTTTATTTAAAACATTTGTACCACTACCATCTTTCAATGTGTATTGCGAATGCGATCCATTATTATTAGTTCTTAATTCAAAAACCAATTTATCAGGATAAACTACTGGATAGTTAAAGTCGTTCACGAGGGTATCATTCAATCCATACTGATCGGTGCTACCATTCGGATTGCTTACCATTGCAATAAACTGATTTGTGTTTGAACTTAACCAATTGGGTTGTGTTAAAATAACTTCTGCAGTATTCAAAGAAGCTAATGTACCTGTCCAATTATACGTGGACATTACACCTCCTACTCTTCCATAAGTAATCGTTAATGATGTAAGGGTAGTTGCTCCCGTATTTTTAATAGCTACTATGGGTTGATTACAAATAGGATTAAATCTTTCAAATTCTACTCGTGTTGTAGGATTCTTTATATAAGCTACACCAGCATCTAAATTAAAACTCATCGTATCATAACTCACCAATTGATTATTGATTCGATAATTGGAAGTTCCATAGTTAGAAGCTGGCGGCAAACTATAATCGATATTGATCAATTGCCCTGGAGAAACTTGAGTAGTGATTTCAAAATCTTTGGTATCAACTACTTCACCTGGACACCATCCTGCACGATCATACACCCAAGTTCCACCTTGTGGGTAGATGGGATTGTCGGCACATTCTTTCCAAACAACACGTGACAAATTGGTAACACTATTTAATGTGATGGTATGATTCCGTTGAATGAATTCTCCTTCTTGTCCATGACCACTGATGGCAGAACGTATTTTAAACATATTAGCATCAGGCGACAATTGCAAATTTCGTGGTTCAAAAATAGTATTGTTTAAAATGGCAGCTGAGCCTGCATCTTTCCAAACACCATTAGGCCAAATCTGTTGTAAGGAGCGAACTTTTCGTGCAGGAGTTCCTTCATAAAATACAAAAGTAATATCGTTATCTTCCTGATAGTTTCCTGATTCCATAGCCATAAACTTTCTTCCTTTTAAGATGGGTGCATAATCAGTTACATCAAATTCCCATGTTTTACCGATAAGTCCATTCATGTTTAAGCCCTTTCCATAAGGTGTAATAAAATTAATCAGCTCAATGGCCATTGGTCGCTTATCATAATAACCAATTTGACTTATGTTTATAGTATTAGTTGCTGCAATAGGAAATGAATCGAGCTTCACTCCCATTTCATCATACAAATAGGTGTAACCACCAGCAGCCCAATAAAAATTAGTGTCGATAGGAGCCAGTGAATTATTGACAACCGTATAATGAACTACCGTATTAGCAGGAACCGAGGCAGAATCCAATACATTGATGGTTTGAATAGACGTAGTATAAACCCCTTTCACAAATGTTGTGTTGGGACGATCATTCGACACCAAGAAGTTTCGGAATAAATCTTTTCCTACACGATTTCTCCACGTCATCGAAAACATAGTTGCATTATTTCCATTGGAAGATGCATCTGTAATTGTATTTCCTGATCCTTCATCAAACTTATAATACGCTTGCAGATTAGCATAACTGGGATGGCTTACCGAAATGCTGTTGTACATTAAATCCTGCACTGCTGCTAAATTCAATTCTGTATTCCACATACTAAACTCATCCATGTAACCATAATACACATAGCCATTAACGACAGAACGAGCAAAGTTCATGCGATCGATGTTGATGGCCTTTGTTTTCGCATTACCTGTATGCCATAGCGACCCATTCAAATAAATATTCATGATGCCGGTGGTTGCATTTTTTGTGAACGTCCAGAAATTCCATTGCCCTTCTGTTTCAGCGGTAGTTGCTGCTTTGTTAATGCGATCGTATCCTGTACCATCGTTACCACAGTCCCAATAAATACTTCCATCGCTCCATGGTAAATGAATATTAAGTTGACGTGTATTCGTAGCATCCAATGCTTCTAACGCACTTGTATTTGCAGGTAAACGAGATGGATTTCCATAACACCAAAACGCCAACGAAATTTGATTACTTATGTTTGCACCAATTGTATTCGGTAAGGCAATACCTGCTGTACCACCATCAATTTCTAAATAACTATCGTCTTGGTTGCTGGTCATTGCAGAAGAAAATGCAGTAGTGTTTCCATTTACATCATTGGCAGTTCCTACAGTTGCATTCGAATAACTGAATTCAACAATTAAATTAGAAACACCATTCCAGTTAAACGGATTATAAAAATTAAATCGATGGTTTCCTGTAGAAGAAAATGTAGAATTTAAAAAATACACTTCCGTGAATCCACTCAACTCTGGGCTGTTTCCATTCAAAACAGTTTGCGATGTTGCTTTAATTTTAATTCGCAAATTATTTACAGAAGAACCCAGTGAAGAAAGATCTAAACCTAATCCTGTGATATTTCCAGCAGTGAGTCCAGCGGTAGTTAATTCAGCAGCTGTCCATAAGTACTGTGTCCTAGCAATACTTCCCGAAGAAAAAGGGTGAGTCAATGCAAGAGAGCCGATTCCACTTTGCGAAAGAGTTTCGCTGATGGTCGACAAATACGTTACGTCTTGTTGAGCATACTGGGTGTAATTATAGAGCGGAGTTGTCGTGTAAGGAAATGTGCTTCCTGTCCAATTACTAATGTAATAATCATTTGAAGATTGAAACAAAGAATCCGTTTGTGTGGAGTCAATCAAATACGTATAACAATTATAATCCCACTCGCCGCAACCTTGGTTTGGCAATGCTTGTGTTGAAACCAAACCATTTTTACAACGCATACTATATAGCATAATAATTTTCTCATACGTTTTGGTGGAGTCAACTGGAAAATCGAACATGCCCGAACGCATGGTGGTATCAAATCTAAATGTTCTGACTACGGTGGTGTCACCTGAAAATAAGTCGATAGCTTGTGTGGGTACATTCAATGTAGACATTATGGCTATACTAAAAGCCAAAAGAACGGTGAATAGAGTACTTTTTTTATTCATGAGAGCGTGAAGTTTTATCTAGGTAAAGATAAAAGGAAAGCGTGAAATGACGAAATCAAATTCTGCATGTAAAATCTCCTTTGCTATTTATTATCCCGTGAACAGAAAATTCACCTACTCAACGTTTTGAATAAATATTTTAAAGGTGTATCCCTAATTTGTATCCCTAACTTTTATGGGGATATAAATCTCCTCTTCGGAAGTTGGATCTTCCTTTTTATACTTTTCGCCCATCAAAGCAAAATGGGGGCGAAGCTCCAATTCAAATACGGAAGTGGGTAACCATTCACTAAAAATTTGATTATAAAAAGCGTAGGCATCACTTGTCAACCCTTTAAAAACAAAGACTGCATACATACCCTCTGGAATTATTAATTTTTCCATCCCTGCAGGAATTACATCAACATTTTCCACTTCAATGGCCGCCCACTTTTCAAAATCATTATGGGGATTAAACTGACTAAAATAATTGAGCTCATCATACACTTCTAAAGAAAAAAGAAATGAATTCTTACCCTTTAAAATTTCCTTTTTTCGTGGCATAAACGATTGCCAAAGGATATTCGTTTCTGCTTTTGCAATGCTCACTCTTCTGTGCATACCCACTACTAATTTCTCAGGAAGATGTTCAATTCGTGGTGTAAGGATCATTTTTCTATGGATGTTTTTTTCCAATTGACAGTATATTGATGTAACAAAAGGAAGAGGTCAACTAACTAAATAATTGACCTCTTCTTTATATATTATTGTATTATAAAATACTTATTTTCTAAACACCTTAAACAATGTTTGTTGTTGCTTTTCATTTACGATAAGTAACTGATAGCTTCCGGTAGCGAAACGGCTAATATCGAAATCGTATTCCATCGTATTATTTATCATTTCTTCGGCGATCATTCTTCCCGACATATCCATCAACTGCAAACGGTAATTATAATTTCCATTGGCAATGCGAATATGTAACGTAGAATTAGATGCTGTTGGGAAAACTTGAATTTCCGCTCCTGAAGATGGATCATTCAATCCTACCGTAGTAACGGTTCTACACGAAGAAGTATCATAACATCCGCTTTGCAAAACAATCACTGCATAACTTCCATTGGCCGTTGCTGTATATGTTTTATTGGTCGCTCCTGAGATGGGTGCATAACCATTATTACAATCGAGCCATTGGTAGGAGATGCCCGTATGATTTGCGCTTAGCACGGCTCCATTCTGAGTCACTGAGGTATCTACTAATAAATTAGAGAGTGTTAGTTGTATGATGGAATCACAGCCGAAAACATTTTGCAGGGTATCGTAATAAACTCCACCTGAAGTAAGCATCATTCCATTCCAATTATAGGCTACATCTGGACATTTGAACTGTGTGCTTGATGTGATTAAAGCAGCACCGTCCACAAAATTGGAAGTAGCACCCGTGAGAGCCATGCTTCCAAAAACTCCATTAATATTTCCCGCTCCATCGATCAGAGATGTTTGGCTTGTATTATTTCCATTCGCTGTGCCTTGATTGAATTTATAATAGAGTTGCAATCCGATTGCTGTGGCGGTATCAATTCCGTTAATATGCATGCATGTAAGCTCGGCAGGTTGTAAGGCTCTGTTCCATAAACTCACTTCATCTACCTTACCCTGAAGATAATAATGTGTTCCTTGATATAATAAATCACCCATATAAAAATCTTCGGTAGCAATTGTGATAAAATCATTTGCTGCTAAAGAATCGGCAATTACTCCATTCTTAAATAATCGAATAAATGAACCATCATAAGTGAAAGCAAGATGAGTCCAAGTATTTAAAGTTAACACCGATGTGGTTAAATCGTAGGCAGTCCCAGAGCTTCCACGAAATCGGGCTTCTACATTCGTAGAAGAGTATTGCATGATATAAAAATCGGCATCCACATT
This sequence comes from Bacteroidota bacterium, assembly GCA_031411335.1. Lineage (GTDB taxonomy): Bacteria > Bacteroidota > Bacteroidia > AKYH767-A > OLB10 > JAJTFW01. The sequence continues at coordinate 469 of JANOAX010000256.1, read as the reverse complement.
ATTTCTAAAGCCTGCGAATCCATCAAAATTAGGAAACGTTGGTGTAGGATTTGTGGGATAAACCCAAGCGGTAAGTGTTAAAGCCGATGAGCCTGCGATTAAAGAGGAGGCCGCGGGAGCAATAACATTATCATTGATCCCGTCGAAGGCTAATGCATTATTTTGAGCTTGAATGTTAGAGGAGAACAGCACCGTAAGTAGGCATGCAAATCCATAGAATTTTTTCATATTGCGATCCATTAGTTGAATGGTAAAAATAGATCATTTTCATATCAATTCCACAAAAAACATATCACTAGTATAAGGGATAAAAACACATATACTTCTCTAACCAAACTTATTTACTGAATAAAACCAAATCCAATTACATTTTAGTCCGATCTGCTTCCCGATAGCTATCGCATGCGCGTCAGGCTAAGAAGAACTTTTTTAGGAAAATTAACAGTCTTATCAATCTTAAAAATTAGAG
>JANOAX010000255.1:0-17217 GCA_031411335.1 Bacteroidota bacterium | reverse complement strand
AAGGCAACTAAATACAAAGTAGTTGCTTTTATTGATGACGATCCAAAGAAAAGCGGAAAAAAATTAGAAAGCATTTCTATTCATCCTTCATCGGCGATAGAAAAACTCATTCGAAAAAAAAACATCAAGCATTTAATTATTGCCATTCAAAATATTTCACCTGAGAAAAAACAGTTTATTGTAGAAACTGGATTGTCACATAAAATTTATGTGTTAAATGTTCCTCCTGTACAAAGTTGGATCAATGGAGAATTGAGTTTTAAGCAAATTCGAAAAGTAAATATTGAAGATTTATTAGGGCGAGAACAAATATTACTTCAGCTTGAAAAAATTAAAGAAGAGATCCACAATAAAATTATTTTAGTAACAGGAGCTGCTGGTTCCATCGGCAGTGAAATGGTTCGACAAATTCTTCCTTTTGAGCCTAAATTACTCTTGTTATTAGATATTGCAGAGTCTCCTTTGTACGATTTAGAATTAGAAATAAAAGACAACCCTAGCACCAATTTTCAAAACATAGAACCCATCATTGGCGACATTCGAAATAAAGATCGTATGCGTAATGTATTTAACACTTTTCATCCTGACATAATTTTTCACGCCGCAGCTTACAAGCATGTACCCATGATGGAATTAAATCCGAGCGAATCCATTTTAAATAATGTTTTAGGAACTAAAATAATTGCTGATTTATCCAAGGAATTTAATGCGAGCAAATTTGTAATGATCAGTACTGACAAAGCGGTAAATCCAACCAATATTATGGGAGCTACCAAGCGCATTGCTGAGATGTATACACAATCGATGAATGGCTTAGGTAAAACTAAATTTATTACCACTCGATTTGGAAATGTATTAGGATCTAACGGTAGCGTCATACCGCGATTTAAAAAACAGATTGAAAGTGGTAAACCACTCACGATTACTCATCCCGATATTACACGTTACTTCATGACTATTTCCGAAGCATGCCAATTGGTGTTAGAGGCAGGATCGATGGGAAAAGGAGGAGAAATTTTTATTTTCGACATGGGATCACCCATGAAAATTGCTGACTTAGCTAAAAAAATGATCCAGTTGAGTGGATTGGAATTAGGCAAAGACATTCAAATCAATTATACTGGACTTCGACCAGGCGAAAAACTTTTCGAAGAGCTATTAGCGAACGAAGAAAACACTTTACCTACCCATCATAAAAAAATAATGATTGCTAAAGTAAAGTCGTATCCGTTTGATTTTGTATCGGAAGAAATTGATGACTTGATTGAATTATTCAATTCACAAAACAACGAGGCCATTGTTACCAAAATGAAAAAAATTGTACCCGAATTCCTAAGTAAGAATTCGGAATACGAACGTCTCGACAAGGAACTAACGAATTAATTTTCTATCCGTGAATGGTTTCTTTTTTTCCGAAATCTTGAATAATTTTTCCTTCCATCTCCAACCATTCCTCCCATCTCGCTTCCGCATCTTCTTCCCCTGCATATTGACGGGCAAAGCTTAAGAAAATTGTGTAGTGATTCGCTTCACTAATCATTAACTCGTGATAGAATTTTTTCAAATCTTCGTCATTGATATTTTCAGAAAGCACTTTAAAACGCTCACAACTCCTCGCTTCAATCATGGCTGAGAAAAACAATCGGTCTAATAGTTGTTGCTCTCTGTTCCCACCCTTTCTCATAAAATCATAAAGGCGATTTACATATTCATCTTTTCGTTCTCGTCCTAATACAAATCCACGCTCTAACAATTTATCATGCACCATTCGAAAATGCTGAATCTCTTCCTCTGCTATTGCTAAGACCGCACTCACTAAATCACTTTTATCAGGATTTTTCACTACGATGGTAATGGCATTCGTTGCAGCTTTCTGTTCACAATAGGCATGATCAGTCAAAATCTCCTCAATATTCCCTTCCACAATATTTACCCATCGAGGATCCGTTGCTAATTTCAATCGAAACATAATTTTTTCTAATTAGTACTTTAATAAATTTTCAAAAGCTGCCTTTACTTTATCTGCATTGGGTAGCATCGTTGCTTCCAATGTTGAATTTAATGGAATAGCAGGTAAATTTTCAGCACCAATTACTCGAACCGATGCATCTAACGATTGAAAACATTCTTCTTGAATTCTACCTGTTAATGCTTGTGCGAATGAATTAAAGACAGGCTCTTCCGTCACCACCAAACACTTTCCATGCTTTCTCACTGAATTAAAAATAGTTTCTGTATCGATTGGATTTAACGTTCGTAAATCAATAATTTCTATTTGTCCAGGAAAATCTTTCGCTGCATTCTTCGACCAATACACTCCCATTCCATAAGTAATTACACTGAGGGTTGGTATTTCTTTTTTAGCTTCCACTTCTTGAACGATCCGTGCTTTACCAAGCGGCAAAATATAATCTTCCGATGGCTCCACCGTTCTTGCTTCTTCGGTTCCTTTTATTTTTGACCAATACAATCCTTTATGCTCTAACATCACCACGGGATTCGGATCATAATAAGCGGCTTTCATCAATCCTTTTAAATCGGCACCTGTAGACGGATAACAAATTTTTATTCCACGAATATTCGTCAACACACTCTCCACACTAGAAGAATGATAAGGTCCGCCACTACCGTATGCGCCTATGGGAACTCTAATGATACAGCTGATCGGCCACTTTCCATTTGTCAAATAACAAGATCTACTCACTTCTGTAAAAAGCTGGTTGAGTCCGGGCCAAATATAATCTGCAAACTGAACCTCTACGATGGGCTTACATCCTGAAACACTCATTCCGACGGTACTTCCCACGATAAATGCTTCTTGAATGGGTGTATTAAAAACACGATGATCACCAAATTTTTGAGCGAGTGTAGCAGCTTCTCTGAACACACCACCCAATCTACCTCCCACATCTTGTCCATACAACAAACATTCTGGATGTTTGCTCATTAACTCTTGTATTGCGAATAAGGCACAATCCACCATTACTTTTGGTTCTGCTCCCTCTGGACTTCGCACACCTAATTCTTCTAGAACCGGTGTTGGTGCAAACTCGTGCGTAAACAAATCTTCAGGTCGGGGATTCTCCGCTTTCATGGCTTCTTCAAAATCACCTCTCACCGTTGTGTAAGCCAAGGCTTCCATTTCTTCTAAATCGGCAACAGAAATTCCCATCTGCAACATCTCCATGCGCAACTTCGGTAATGGATCACGCTTAGCAGCTTCTTCCAAATCGTCACGATACCATTCCTTACGAACACCGGATGTATGATGATTTAAGAGTGGAACTTCGGCATGCACTAAATAGGGACGTGGATTTGTACGCATGGAAGAAATAATTCCATTCAACGTTTCATAGCATTGAAAAAAATCAGTTCCATCAATAGAAACTGCTTCAATCCCTTTAAAACCTTTTGCATATTCAAATGCATTCATTGCCCTGGTCTCTGCAGCTGTTGCAGAAATATCCCAACCATTATCCTGCACAATGTAAATGATTGGAAATTGTTTTAAGGCAGCCATCTGAAATGCTTCTGCAACTTCTCCTTCTGTTACGCATGCATCACCGAGCGAACAAACCACAATCGGTAAATCATCATTCTTCTCCAACAATCCTTGCTTCAATAAATACTGAATACCCATGGCAACACCTGTAGCTGGTATTGCTTGCATTCCAGTCGCAGAACTTTGATGTGGAATTTTTGGAAATCCCTTTCGATTCAAACTAGGGTGACAATAATAAGTTCTTCCACCCGAAAAAGGATCATCGCGCTTTGCCAGCAATTGTAACATTAATTCATAAGGACGTAAGCCGATTCCCAACAACATACTATCATCACGATAATAAGCACTCAAATAATCTTGTTCCTTTAAAAGCAATCCGGCAGCCAATTGAATCGCCTCATGACCTCGAGAGGTTGCATGAACATATTTTGAAGTGATCTGTACTTTTTCTTCGTAAAGCACCGTCATTTCTTTCGCTGTGCACATCAAACGATATGCTTTTAATAGCAATTCAGCACTTAATCCCGTTTTCATAGGTATCGTTTCAGAGAGTGACATCCTGCAAAAATAGCAAATGAAAAGGCTCAAAACAGTGGAATCAACAACTTAAACAATATACTCAAAATATCAACCTCAAATAACTACTTAAGTATCGATTAATCACCACAGTACAACACTAAAAATTACTACAATTAATTTATCGTTTTAGTGAAAATATTCTCCATAAGAGAGAATAAACCTTATTCAATTGCAGGAAGCTCCTGAAATCATACCACACATCAAAATCATTCTAAAGCTAAAAAAATCAAATTGAAACAATCAAAAACCGCTTTACAACTACCCCTCAAACTTCCATCAGTATCAAAGCATTCAAATTGAAAATAAATACATAAAGCTATTAACATCCTAGCGTGCAAAAATCAAACATCCTTCGAGAATATGTAACCTTAAGTGAAGCATTTTTGCTTAATTACTTCCCATTAAACTATGATAGAAATAAATAAAGAAAAGTATTCAGCAAAATACTTTCCAGCCAACATCAGTCATTTCACTCAAGAAGGTCAAGTCCTTTATTTTTATGCAACAGACACCGTATTAGAAGTAAAAATATTTTCAGATAAAATTATTCGGTTCCGATATGCTCCAGATGGTACGTTTCAGCGCGACTTTTCTTATGCGCTGGTAGAAAATGTTCCTATGCAAAAAGCGAATCTTTCTGTTTATGAAGACCGTCATAAATTTGATTTGATGACTGAAAGTTTGGTGATTCAGATTTACAAAAAGAATTTGAAAATAAATATTCTCGACAGAAAATACAATGTCATTTGTGAAGATGAGTTAGGGTATCATTGGCAACACTACATCAAGAAGGGAGGAAAAATTAATTATTGTTCCAAAAAAATTCAAGATGGTGAAGTATTTTTTGGAATGGGAGACAAGCCGATGGAATTAAATCTAAAAGGAAAGCGCATTGAAAATTACGGTGCCGATACGTATGGATTTAAAAAAGACCAAGATCCCATCTACAAAAACATTCCATTTTACATGGGATTACATAACGACATTGGCTATGGAATTTTCTTCGATAACACTTTCCGCACCATTTTCGATTTTGGAAAAGAACAATTTGATGTTTGTAGTTATTGGGCTCGTGGCGGAGAGATGAATTATTATTTTATTTATGGTCCACAGTTGACGGATGTTGTTGAACAATATGCTGGGTTAACGGGCACTCCTGAAATGCCTCCACTTTGGGCTTTAGGATATCATCAATGTAAATGGAGCTATTATCCAGAAAAGCAAGTGAGGGAAATTGCACAAGAGTTTAGAGATCGCGGAATTCCATGTGATGCTATTTATCTTGACATTGACTATATGGAGGGATTTCGTTGTTTTACTTGGAGCAAAGAAGGATTTCCAAAGCCATCAAAATTATTAGGTGACTTAACAGAAAAAGGCTTCAAAACTGTAATTATTATTGATCCAGGAATAAAAATAGATCCAGAATATTGGGTGTATCAAGAAGGTATTAAGAATGGATTTTTCTGTAAGCGTGCAGATGGTGAATTGATGGTAGGAGATGTTTGGCCGGGTGCCTGTAATTTCCCCGACTACACTAATCCTGATGTACGCCGCTGGTGGAGTGGATTATTTGAAGAGTTAATTCGTCAAGGAGTACGTGGGGTTTGGAATGACATGAATGAGCCTGCTGTTTTTGAGATTGGTACTTTCCCTGAAGATGTTCGACACGATTACGATGGGGATCCATGCAGTCATCGCAAAGCACATAATGTTTATGGCATGCAAATGACACGAGCGACACAAGAAGGAATTAAGAAATTTTTATATCCAAATCGACCTTTTGTAATTACGCGTTCATGTTATGCAGGGGCGCAACGTTACAGTTCTGTTTGGACAGGCGATAATATTGCTACGTGGGAACATTTATGGATTGCAAATATGCAAATACAAAGATTGGCGATGTCGGGGATTTCATTTGCTGGTTCCGATGTAGGCGGCTTCATTGGCAATCCGGATGGAGAGCTTTATGTAAGATGGTTGCAGATGGCGGTATTTCATCCTTTCTGCAGAACCCATTCTGCAGGAAATGATCCAGGAGCGGAACCACAAGAGCCATGGTCTTATGGACAAAAAATTGAATTTATTGCGAAAAAGTTCATCAACTTACGCTATCAACTGCTACCCTATATTTATACTACATTCTGGCAAAATTCGCAGTATGGTACGCCCATGATTCGACCACTTGTGATGACAGAACAAGCAGACACCGAATCATTATATCGCACCGATCAATATATGTTTGGCGATAAAATAATGGTGACGCCGGTACATTTACCAGGTGCTGAAACACGTTTGGTGTATATTCCTAAAGGTAGATGGTATAATTTCTGGAATGACGATTTAGAGATTGGAGGAAAAGAAATAGAAGTGGATGCGCCGCTCGACAAAATGCCATTATTTGTTAAAGAAGGATCTGTTATTGCAAATTATCCAAAAATGCAATATGTTGGAGAAATTCCAATTACCGAATTAACACTCCACATCTATTTTACAAAAATTGTTCAAACAAGTCATTTGTACGAAGATGCCGGAGACTATTACGGATATAGAAACGGGCAATTTAACATCAAAAAGTTTGTAGTAACCCAAAAGAGAGGACACTTCAAAATATTCCAAACCATCAGTGGAAACTTCGAGCCCACCTATTCCCATTACAAAATTGTGTTGCATGGTGTACCTGAAAACATCAATGAATTTGAAGTAGATGGAAAAGTGCATAGAATCACGAAAAGACATACACAATTGTCGGTAGTAAAATTCAGAACGAGCGTCCACTTTAAAGAAATTTCGTTAAAGGTATAATTCAAAATTAATTGTTAAGTAAAACAAAAAATGCCTCAGAAACCTGAGGCATTTTTTATTCATATCATATTATAATATTATTCAACTACAATTCTCATTTGAGCTTTTCCATTCTCACTTTGAGCGATCAAGATGTAAGTTCCCGATAAATAAGAAGACATATCCCATTTCAATTGATTTAATCCTTCTTCCGCAGCAAAGCTTTCATCCTTTATCATTCTTCCCATTAAATCAACCAACATCATTCTGTAGTTTTCGTTTTTAGGAGCTGTAAAAGAAACATTCAACAAACTACTCGTCGGATTTGGATAAGCTTCCATTCCTAAATCGTTCATAGAAGTCGATTCACCAAAGCGTGGGCAGTTGACAGCTATTACATTTTTAGTTTTATTAGACCCCGTTGCACAAGCATTCGTTCCTTTTGCCTTTATCGCCTTTGTACCGGCAGTGGAATTAAACTTAACAGTGACAGCCGTGGTTCCTTGACCGCTTTGAATGGATACTGTACTTGGCACTGTCCAGATATACGATGATGCACCATATAATGGATCTATCGAATAACTTGCAGCGCTACCAATACAAACTGTATCTGGACCAAACATAATAGCTGGTGTGGCTGGTTTAGAATTAATTGTTAGATTGCGATCTGTTCCTGAAGCACAAGCATTTTTAGATGCGACAGACAAAGTGGTTGTAGTAGCAAAGCTAGGCCAAGTAATAGTAACTATAGTATCGGGAATAATTACTGGTGATGGCATTCCATTTATTAATACACCCGCTAATAAACATTTCCAACGATAACTCGTTGCACCAGCTACGGGTTTTATATAATACACCTCTGTACCACCACAAACACCAAATTTATTTCCAACAATACTTGAAGGAGTAGCTGGAGCAGTGGTTCTTCTGTCGATTCTTACTTTCTTTTCAGCACTGAATCCAACACAGTTTCCTCCTTTCACACGCAGAGTATCACCATTATAAGCAGCACCAAAAACGACAACTACAGAAGTATTCGTTGTTTGAAAAGATGCACTTGAACCATTTATGGTAGCTCCTACTGGAGGCGTCCAAATATAATAATCTGCACTTCCTATAGCTGTGAAAGAATAAGTAAATGTTTCGTTTCGACATGCCGAAATCTCTCCTTTAATTGTGCCAATTGCTCCAGGAACAGTTGTTCTCAATTTTACATTCGTACATACAGTAAAAGAACCACAACCCGATGATATAGTAACACAAACGTTACCCGCTTGACCGTTACTTAGCCAATTCGCAGAAATACTACTAGTACCTTGTCCACTAGCAATAACCACATTCGCAGGAACTGTCCACAAATAAGTTACTCCAGCTTGTGATGGTACTGAGAATATAACGCCATTTACTGGTCGACATACACCCGTAGTACCTGACATAACTTGGGGCGATACTATACTTGGGAAGAAAATAAACATCGTATCCTTATGAGCAAGACAAGGTCCTGTGCCATCTGGGTCATTCGTCGTTAAAATTAATCTTACTTGTCCAGTTGCGATATCTTGTGCTGAAGGATTATAGCTTGCATTTAATGCATTAACATTCGGTGAAAATCCTCCTGATCCATTTCCACTCCAGAAAGCAGAAGTCGCACTACCCGAAATTGCTCCGGCTAATTGAACTGAACCAGAAGTACAAGATGTAATATTACCACCTGCATTTGCAAAAGCCGGGGTAGTACAATTAGAACAACTAACTACAGTTACTAGAGCAGTATCAGAAACCACACATCCGCCAGGACCGGTATAAGTATAGGTTAATATTTTTGTTCCTAATCCAGCCGCAGCAGGATTAAAGATATTATTGCTTACTCCTTGTCCAGAATAAACTCCACCGGCAGGTGTACCCGAATTCAACGTAAAAGGTGCTGCTGTTTGGCAAATATTTCCAAGAGCATTAAACACCACAACAGGTAATTGATTAACTTGAAATACTTGTGAAGCAGAACCCACGCATCCAGGAGCAAAAGTCACTGTATAAGTTATAGTTTGCGTTCCTACTGAAGGGTCAAATTGCCCACCACTTACTCCTACTCCACTATAAACTCCACCTGCAGGAGACCCTCCCGTTAAAATTTCGTTTGGATCAGTTACACATACAGCGGTAAATGGATTTAATGAAACTGTTTGTGGTGTGACTACTGATATCGTTATCGAATTGGTAGCTGTTCCGCTACATGCTGCATCACTCATACTCACCATGGAGTAAGAAGTGGTAGCTGTAGGACTTAACATCAATTGATAAGGATTTTGAGAAGTAGTAATGGTAGAATTTGCGTTTGTAGTATTATTTTTATACGTAAACGTAAATGGTGCTACTCCAGTGAATGTCACTGGTACGGAAGCTGTAGTTCCACTACAAATAGCTTGATTTGTTGAAAATGATGCTGTAGGATTTGCACACTGATCAGCTAAACAAATATTAAAAGTGCCACTGGTCAATGTATCTGACCAAACACGAATAATATAATCTGCTTGTGGGTTTAATCCACTAAAAACATACGTTCCATTCGCCGGAGAATAACAATTAATCTCAAATCCTCCACATTCAAAAAGCAATTGCGCTTTTAATGTCGATGCAGTACCCATTGAAATTGTCATTACGATATTATCAAGATTACCTGTATTAAACACAAACCATACATCCTTTTTAGATCCTGCATCGCAGGTTGCACCATTACCACTTGCTGTGGCAAACGAATTAGAGAATGTTAATGCAGAAGATGGACATGAAAGCGGAGCTCCTACAGTTAAACGAACAGCTGAAATACATTCATCATTTACAGGTGGGAGAGGACATGCTGTTGTTTTATATACGCAAAGATTAGCTGTACCAACAGTCGTTGGGCTATAGGTCCAAATACGAATATAATACGTTTGACCATCTACATATTCATTTTGACAAAGTGAAATTTCTGGCATGGCAGCATTATTATCATCCGCACATTTCATCATTATAGAATTTCCTCCTGGACATCCGTTCCATACTTCCATTACCCAATCATTCACTGTACCGGCAGTAGTTGATATTACTAACTTATTTCCACCGGTAGGAGCAACAAACTTAAACCAGGTATCATCATTAGCTGCGTTTCCATTCACATCAGAACAAATCGCATTTGGGCCATTTGATGATACCCCAGAAGTTACCGTTGTATAGTTACATGCACCTATATTATTCGCCACACTAATCAAAGGCGCTGTACTGCATTCTTCTCCAATAGTACCCGTTTTAAAAACAACAGGACCTACTACTTGGCTATTTCCATTTAACCCACATGTTTGATATACATAATAATGGTATGTTGAATTAGCTGTTAAACCATTAATTTGAACACCTGAATTTACTCCGTTTATTTGAGTTCCCGTTCCAGGTGTAAAACCTGGTGCTCCATATTCCACGTTAAAAGTACTTCCGCCACCTTGAACCGTCCAATTAAGGATAGAAGATGTTTGAGTACTAGATGTAAAAGATGCATTTTGAGGAGCAGCGCACGAAGCTGGAGCAAATCGGTAGGTCAAACCCGCAGGTGGCAATAAAGATCCAGAGAATGTGCATGTAGCAGCGTTAGAAGTGCCGCTCGCGGAAGAAATCCACGTATTCGTTCCGCTTATTACTTCACGATTATTAACATTGGTAGGGAATCCATTATTTGAACCTCTCAAACCAACTTGACCAATATTACTTGCAAAGGCGCCACTGCAATTATAAACAAATTCAATTGCATTTGTAGTTTCACTTAAACGAACTTGGAAATTTAACACTGGACCAAAAGTAGCGCCGCTTGTATTAAAAGTTTTAAAATTTTTCCATTGAATAACAAAAGTTCTGTTGGGTGCAGATCCTAATACCTGATATCTAATTTCACCTGTTTGTGAGGGTACTCCTGAAAAAAAATAAGAACTCAAATTACGACCCATCGGAGAAGCTGCGCCCATGTATGCAGTGGTAGCCGAAATAGGAACATAACCAGTAGTAGTTCCCGTAGCAGCTGGAAATGTAGTTCCAAAAGTAATAAACCCATTGGTGCTTACCTTACATCCCGTATAATTATTATTATCAAAATTAAAATTAAAAGGAATGGTTCCATCAGGAATATTATAAATTACATCATCTAAGGATGCTGCACCAGTAGTTCCTGTTGCGGTTGCAATTACTCCACCTCCTGTAATGGCAGTATACGTTCCTGTAGATTGAGTAAAATTGTAAACGCTCACTTGAGCTTTTACAATAAAGGAGGATATAAGCAAGTACATTAAAATAATTGACCGCTTCTTGAATGTAGAAATATGCTTCATTGTGTTTTGTTTTATGTTTTGTTTGTGTGTTTGTGTGATTAGATATTCGGAGAAATAGGACACCTCTTTCAAAGATACCAAAGATCTCTCCGAATACAATAAATGTACGGTGAAATCTTTAATAAATAAAGCGAACTGGGTAAAATCTATGGTAAAAGGGTGATTATTCTGGATGTTCAGGCTTTATGGAATTAAAATTATATTGTGAGTCAGAATCACCAGAATTTCCACTATTATTTTCTCTTAACAATGCACCACTGCTAAGTGAAAAATCATAAAGATTGCTCCCTGATAGCAATAAAACTGGATTTTTACTCCAAGTTTCAATACTATTTCTACCCTTTATTACCAAATAATACGAACTGTTTGCTTGAGCGCCAGGTATTGATAATGAGAATGTTCCATTGGTATTTGATAATGCCGTACGAGTCAAGACAAGTCCATAAGGCGAAGTAGAATTATGCAACTCCAATTTCATGGTATCTGACTTAGATGGTAGTGTGTTTGGATCCACAACTGCATTCATTAAGCCTCCACTCAAATAATATCCCTCAACAAACACTTTAATGTTTAATGTTAATCCAGGAGGGTTTCCAACGCCAAATGTCATTGGACTTTGAGCAACACATCCATTAGTGCTGTATACAGTAATGAATCCTGTAGTTGCCCCTACTGGAACAGTAGCCGTAATGGTTGTTGTGTTAACCACCGAGTAAGTAATTGCACTCATAGTATTAAACTTTACATCGACAATATTTGAAAATCCAGTACCTGAAATGGTAATGGTAGTGCCTACTTGTGATACCGTTGGATTAAGAGATGTAATTACAGGACTACTAATTACGGTAATGGGTTTGGTGGCTGATCGTTGACAGCCATTACCGATGCCATAAGTGTAAGTAATATTGTGAGTACCCACTCCAGCAATACTAGCATTAAACTGACTTCCAGAAACACCTACTCCTGAATAAGCTCCACCCACTGGAGACCCACCGCTTAAAGTGTATATTACATTTGAACAAACCGGGTTTGGGAAAGATGCTAAAGTTACTGTTGGTGGTTGCACGACATTAACACTTGACACTCCACCTACTGTACCAGCACAAATCGCACTTGTTACAGATACCAGGTTGTAAAAAGTAGTTACAATAGGAGATACAGAAATAAAGTAAGGCGTTGTTGAAGTGGTGAGATTGAAGTTAGTAACACCATCTGAATACACCACATTCCAAGGTGGAACTCCAACTAGATCGACTCTTAATTGAGCTACTCCTGTTGTACAAATTGTTGAAGAACCAGAAATAGTAGCAACAGGATCATCGCATGCATCAGAAGCGCAAACTGTAAATGTTCCACTTTGACCAACTGCTGACCAAACTCGTAAAATATAATTTGCTGATGGGTTTAATCCAGTAATAGAATGAGTTCCCTCAGCTGGATTCCAACATGCAATTTCAAAGCCACCACTTCCACACTCAAACAAAAGTTGTGCACGAAGATCAGTTGCAGATAACTTGGCAAATGTTAAATTAAAATTTCCTCCACTCCCTGAATTGAATAAAAGAAAAACATCATTCAAACCAGATGTACCATCACAAGAGGGAGCTGCACCAAATGTTCCACCAACACCTGTTGGTGTTGCAAATAATGTAGAAAATGTCATTTCACTCCCTGGACATAATAAAACTGCATTAATTGGAAATACCGCTGCACCTTCACAATTATCATAACTTGGAGGAATAGGACAAGGAGCATCTTCATAAACACATAAAGTCATATTTCCGTTAGCAGTTAAACTGTATGTCCAAGCTCGAATATAATAGGTTTGGCCAGCGGTATACTCATTTTGACATAATGTAATTTGAGGCATTCCTCCAATCGCATCGTCATTGCATTTTAACGACATTCCACCAGTTGTTGGACAATTACTCCATACTTCCATTACCCAATCATTCACACTTCCAGACGTAGTGTTTATTATAATCTTATTTCCATTTCCAGGTGCAACAAACTTGTACCACTTATCATCGTCAGGAAAATTACCGCTTATTGCATCAGAACAAATTGCATTTGGCCCATTTTGAGAAGACCCACTTGAAACAAGAGTAGCACTACAGGCTCCTAAATTTGCAGCAACAGGTACTGTTTGAGCTAAGGAGCAATCTTCGGCTGGTACTCCTGTAGTAAATGCCTTGGGGCCGGTAAAAGTTGAAATTCCATTACCAGTTGGAGTACAGTTTCTACGTACGTAAAATTGATAACTCAATCCTGATGTTAAACTAGAAAGAACAAGAAATGTATCATTTGTATTCACGAGTGTCCCAGTTCCCTGAACAAAACCTTGTAAACCCCATTCTACTGTATAATTCGATCCTGGGAAAGATGTAACACCAGCGCCTGAATTCCATCTTAATTTAACGGAAGTAGTTACTAAGTCAAGAATGGATAGGTTTGATGGTGAAGGACAAGCTGGAATGTAACGAAATACCGTTCCATTTGCAGGAAGAAAGGTAGAAGTAAAAGCTACAGAAGAAACATTACTTATTCCTACGCTTGTATTCGTCCATGGCTGGCCACTTGCCAACAATCTATTCGTATAAATGGTATTATTTGCTCCTCTTAGTCCTACTTGCGTTGTACTGTTCGTCCATGTTGCTCCAGAAAAATCTCCATAGATGTATTCAATTATTCCACTTCCTTCCAATAATCGGGCTTGAATAGTCATATTAGGTACCAGATTTGTTCCACTTGGGCGAAAGTTTCTCCATTGAACCACAAACTTTCTGTTAGGTGTAACTCCTAAAACCTGATAACGAATCTGAGCAATAGTATCAGGATCACCAGGTACTACATTTTTGAAATGGCCCACTAAATCGCGTCCGAAAGGAACTACGGCACCATAATAACCACTTGAGGCTCCACCTGCATTGGTTGCACTAATTGGATTAACATTAGTAGTGGAAGGTGCTCCACCAAAAGTTAAAAATCCATTGCTTGAAATAGAAAGTGCATTATAAGTAGTTCCGTTAAAATAAAAAGAAAAAGGAATAGTTCCAGCCGTTAATGTATATACCCGACTATCAAGAGAGGAATCATTTGCAGCAGTAATTCCACTGGCTGTAGCCACAATAGTACCTCCTGTTATAGGAGTAAACACTTCTGTTGTTTGCTGAAAAGAGTAATTCAATTGTGCATTTGAAACCTGCGTACATATCAACAAAAAAATTACGAGGAATGAGTAGCGCTGGCTTGGTAATTTTTTATACATAACTATTCTATTTTTTCAGTTTATAACTCGTCAAATAAATTAAGGATTAAGATACATCAATTAGTGATATTACAAAAAAAAACTTGGTCAAGCGCTGTTGATTTAGGGCGAGAACAAGAGTATCTCTTTCTTATATTCTCAAAGGAACGGTATACTTTTTTAATATGCAACATTTCATGATATAATTAATTCGCTACTAATCAGCGATATATCAAATTTTACGATTTTTGGCCCTAAAATATCATTTTTTGATACCTTTGCGCTCCCTTAAGGGCCCTACAAAAAAGGGAATTAATTGTATGGCGTGGTAGCTCAGTCGGTTAGAGCGCAGCACTCATAATGCTGAGGTCGGGAGTTCGAATCTCCCCCACGCTACAAAAAAAATTAATTGATAATTGGTGTCGAATCTATTGTCTTTTCTGGGACTAGTTTTTTCTTCGACTTGGGTCTGAACATATCTCGAAATTTCTTAGACAATTCAGAAAAATTGTTAAACTCAATACTATAAAAAACTCCGACTCCCTGCGTATAAGGAGAATTGATATTATTAATCAGTGAATTATTATTGGATCGATTGAACGCTTTTAGCCGAACATTTCCTTCTTTATTTGCTTTAACCTCCACGGCAAAATCTCCAACCAAATTTGAAGTGTTTTGATTCGCAGTCGCCGTAGAAGAGTTAGCAACACCTACATTACCATCAATAGTAACACGGTCATTGAATAAACTTGTAGATAATGCTACTTCCAATTCTTCACTCGTCAATGCATCACCAGGTCGATAATTCACTCCAACGTTAACTTGTTTGCTTATTTGTGATGCCCAATTGCTGAGTTGATTACTTAACATTTCATAGGCATTAACTCCAACCACTGACGAGGTATTGACAATAGCTCTATTCGACAATTCACTGGGTGAAGTAAATCGTCGCATCACAATTAAAGAAACGGCTTGGCGGTACTTTTCCTCTTCTGTATTGATTAATCGCTTCACCTGATTCTCGATGGTAGGATCCACGTTCAGCACTTTAATATTAAAAGTAATATTTGGATTAAAAAGTTTCTCTGTTAGATGGAGGTTCAATTCAACAGGCACCAATTTTCTAAAACTACTATCTTGAAATAAATCATACAATGTGGCGCGAAGCTTATAACTTGCTTCGATATCTACAATGGCATCATACGGATCCCCTTGCCAATCGATGAATCCACCTTCTAAAATATAAAAGGGTTTGTTAATGATATTTTGCATCGTGAATAAATATTTCCCTTCAGCAATTCTATAATTACCATACATTTTTAAATCTTCCGATGGACTTAAGGTCATGGTGATGGTACCATCTCCTCTTCCTTGTATGACATCTCCAATTTTAGAATCAAAAATCAAAAACATCTCAGCATCCTGGGTAACGTCAAAAACCATGTTCATTTCAATTCCTGAAAAATCAACTTCCTTTTCTATATTGATGGTATCTGTACTTTTATTAATGAAATTGATAAATCCACTTTTACTTAATTCATCTGGATTACTGAGTGGAATATTTATTTTAGTTCCTTTCTCCGTTTTCAAACCAATATCCATGATCATATAATCGAGATATCCGCTTATGCTTACGTTTCCGCTGGCGTATGCAGTTCCATAGTACAATTCATTATTCGCAGGACCGGTATTGAGCACTTGGGCTTTATTGGCTTTAATGTCGATATCAAAATAAAAATTTTTCAAATTATCGTGCCGAATCATTCCATTAACAATGGACTGATTTCCCTTTATATCAAAAAGCGAAATACTTTTAAATTTAAATCGATCTTTTAAGATATCTACCTCCGTTGAAAATGTATAATTTGTATTTAAATAATCTAGTTTAAAACCAATTTTTTGCAAATAAACTTTACCCGTTAATTCAGGTTTCTTCACCGTTCCTTTCAAAAAGATATCACCACTGGCAATTCCTCCTATTTCAGAAGCTAAACCTTTTAAATAATGGCTAAAAGAATGCACATACGTTTTATTCAGCTTCGCTGTAAAATCCAACTCATCATCTTTCTCTTTGATTTGATAAGTTCCTTCAATTAAAATATTCTTATCCCCTCCATGAGTAACGGACCCCTCCACTTTTATTTTTTGTTCTCGACTATCCCAATCGGTTATAAACTCTGCATTCCCTAATGTATCAGAAAACCATCTCATATTATCGATTGTCAAATTTGAATTCACAGCTGGTTTCCCTAACAAACCAACTAACTGAGCTGAACCATTCATAACTCCACCAACTTGCACATCATAAACACTTAAAAAATCATTGGCTTGACTTGCTTCAAAATTGGTAAAATGCAACGTCAACTTTGCAGTAGTATCTACTCCTACTATTCCGTTTAGAGCAATTTTTTGACTATCACTTGTAAAATTAAAATCGCTCAACAAAAATCCGGTGCTGTCGGCTAAGATGTAATTTGACTCACTCAACTCCCAACTCTTTCCATTCAAAACAAACTGTTCAGGAATAAGCTTTATCATGGTGTATCCTGTCTTTAAAAATCCTGCGTTAAAATAACAAGAAGCTTTGTTTGCCAGTGTATCTTGTCCGCTAAAACGAACCAGCACACTCGCTGTATCTTTATTGGTAAATCCGTTAAAATCTACTGACTTTAATCTTACACTATCGCTAAAGAAAATTTCACCGAATGAACTTTCAAATTCAAAATTCAATCCATTCGTTTTTCCTTCTA
>JANOAX010000254.1:0-10824 GCA_031411335.1 Bacteroidota bacterium | reverse complement strand
GCAACCAACCCATACGCCATCTTGGCTATCAAATGCAATAGATGTTACAATGGAGCCTGGAATATATCCTTCGAAATTGCTCCAGCATGTCCAAGTAGTGTCGTTAAAACGTACTAAACTTCCCTGTGCATGAAATGGTAGATATCCGCCTGTCCAAATATTACCGCAATGGTCGGCTTCTGCTACGAATGAGTAGTCACCACCAATTCCAGTGTTGGTTGTTCTTAGATATTTCCAATTGGGATTATTTATTTGTGTAAAACCAGAAATGCCAATTAGACATAAAATCATGGTGAAAGTTAGTTTTTTCATTTTAATGCTTTATTAGTTTTGTGGTTTGAATATTTTGATTTGATTGAAGAATGCAGAAATAGATTCCGTTTTGTAGTTTGAATATATCCATCGTGTTGTTATATATTCCTGCAGTAAAATTTAAGTTTGTCGATAATTAGTAATACTTAAAGCTACATCCAGTGGTTAAATTTTTTCAAAAGTAAGATAGTCGGTTCCGCTACCGCCCCCACTCACATCTTCCAATTTAATGATGGAAGAGTTTTGCTGGATAACATGCCAGTCGTCATTCAAATCATCAAATGGAATAGCACTAAACAGTAACACCAGTTTCAATTTGCTATCATCGAGAATACTACTCCAAGTACCGTTTTCAGAGCTTCCATTATTCGTGGCGACAACCGTTCCATTGGAATTAAAATGAAACGAGTAACCGGTGAAATGATTGGTTTCGTCGTTGCCGCTGTCGTTGAAGTTGGTAATTCTCCAATTGCCTTGTTGAATAGTACTGTTTAATACAGATGTTGAACTTGATGAAGGAGAGTTGTCGTCTTTTTTGCATCCTGTAAATATTGAAACAGAAATTATAAGAAGGATGATCAGTTGATGGATGTGATTTTTCATGGTCATATTAAATTAATCGAATAATTATAGTTTTGGAATTACTTTTTTTAAAAGTATAGAATTTGTTTCGCTTTAATATTGTATAATTCTTGTGTAGAGTTACATGATTCTTACTTTTATTGACGTGTAATTCAGTGCACATTTATTTGTCATTGAAAAGTAGAATTATTTAATTTAACTTTTCCTGATTTTAATCAGCAAATTTGATGATCTACATTTCATAGTAATAAAGATACCTTTACTGTAAAATCTACTAATTAATTTTTCCCGAACAAGGCGAATCAGGATTTGAACGGGCTTAATTAAACCTTTAAAAAATGGGGAGTTTTGTAAAAGCTATGATAAAAATCAAATTTTTCGTGATACCACTAAATCAAACGGGGCTAGGAGTAGGAAGTGTTTGACGCAATATTTAAAACTATTACTTTCTTCTAAACAACTCTTAAAATTTCTTCCATCTTTCGGCCTCTCGCCAATTCGTCCACTAATTTATCTAAATACCTTGTTTGTCTAGTTAATGGATTTTCAATTTCTTCAATGCGATAGCCACAAATTTCTCCTGAATTACGTGAAGCATTTGGATTTAATTGTGCTCTATTAAAGAAAGTTTAAAAAGTCATTTTCTCCTCAATAAATTCTTGTATTTATTTTCATATTAATAGTCGTGTCAAGATAAAATCGGATAGGAATATTCGCTTAAATTGATGCTACTGCGAAGTAGAGTGGGAGGTGAAAGCCCTAAACCGGCTAATAAACCAATGTCTAATACTAGAGCGATTTTCTCGGATTGCTAATTTAATTATGAAACTGTTTCTACGAAGTACATATCGATCTCGCCTTTATTCTTTGCTTGAATTTTTCCTCTGTGAACACAATTAAATTTGTCTTTCACTAATTCATAGGTGCTGCCACTGATGTTTATTTTTCCAGACTCACTGTTTTGTTCCATGCGTGCTGCTAGGTTGACCGTGTCGCCCCAGATGTCGTAGGCGTATTTTTTAATGCCCACAATGCCCGCTACCACAGGACCCGTATGAATTCCTATCCGTAGTAAAAAAGGAATTTCGCCTCTTGATTCTTTTTCTTTTTTTCGCTCTAACATATAATGTTGAAACTCGATAGCGGCTTGAATCATATCGGTAGCATGGGTGTAGGAGGGAACAGGTAAACCGCTCGCACACATATACGCGTCACCAATCGTTTTTATCTTTTCTATTTTGTATTTCTGTAAGATGAGATCAAAGGCGCTAAAGCAATGGTGTATTTCATCCACTAATAATTCGGCACTTACCTTTTCGCTGATTCCAGTAAAGTCTTTGAAATCGGTGAACATGACGGTGACCATCGTAAATGCTTTTGCTTTGGTGATGCCATTGGCTTTTAACTCTTCCGCCATTTCTGCGGGCAAGATGTTTAGGAGCAGATCTTCGCTACGCTGTTTTTCGTGAATGATAATTTCCGTTGACTTTTTCTGATTCCTATAATTTTTAAAAACAAAGAGGAGTAACAATGTAATCAGAAAAATTCCCCCTAAGGCGGCATAGGAATATATTCTTTGCTGAGCCACTTCTGCATCCTTTAATTGAAGCTGAGCGTTGGTAATTTCATCCCGTTGCTGAATGGCAATGCCTTCTAATTTACTTCTTGCGTTTTGCCCATACAGGCTATCATTTAAGCTAACGAATTTTTCAAGATAGTGGACCGTATTTCTTAAATCCCCTTTTTCTTTGTGTATTAAATATTGCTGTTGGTAACAACCTAGAATTCTGGTTTGATATTCTATTTCTAGTGCCTTTTGTAGAGATAAATTGGAATAGAACAAGGCGCTGTCCAGAAACTTTTTATCTATCTTTGATTTTATTAAATAAATGTCCACTAATCCTCCCAATCCTTCAGAATAGATTCTTTTTTCCTGGATGGACTCAAAATAGGCATTCGTTGTTTTTGTTAAATAAATACAGCTGTCATACATTTGTTTTATAAAATACGAATCCATGAGGCGTCCGATATTATGCGCCTCCATAAATTTTTGATTGTATTTTTGGGATTCAGCTATTGCTAATCGAATTAAACTGTCAGATTTTTCTGTGTCACTCACATTATTAAATGCATTTCCGAATCCGCCGATAGTTCGGATATACCATACCTTTGATTCAATCGTATTTACTTCAGGCAGTATCTTCAAAATAGCACTGCGCTGTTTCTCTGCAGAACTATTCGGATTCCATAGGACAGCCATCAATTTTGAAAGCGGCAACACATCCCGCACTTTATACTCTGTATTGTACTTCAACGCGAGTAGGGCCAGCTCATACGATTTAATGATATCATTAAAAAAGCCATAAGCATAGGCTTGGTACAAATAAATTTCTCCAAGCTTCTTATTGTACTTGATATTTTTAGCAAGAAGTTCGGCTTGTTCACCAAATACAATGGCTTTACGAGGCATCAAATTTCGGTACTCATACGCGAGTGTTGCCAAAACATCCACTCTTTCGGTATCCGTGATATCCACTCTCTTCAATACCTGCTCCAGCGAATCCGCTAAGGGTTGCCCTTCTTTTTGTGCTTTAGCGGGTTGCAATGAAAGGAAAAGGAAGGCTAGTAAAATGATGTATTTCATGGTTCTAAATTTTTGTACTTCCTGTTGATTATTCATTCCTAATAGTATGCTGTCATTTTATTTATATTCATTCTTCGGTAAATACTATCTTCATAGTTTATTCTATCCCTGTAAATATATTGTATTGTTCCGATCACCACAGACTTTTTTAAAGGGATTGGACTACTTTGTAAGTAACACCGGTATTGTTTCTCTATTTTTTATTTTTTATTGAACAATTTGACCACTATGATCACAAGTATAGTTGAGAAAATTAGATTGGAAAGAATAATTGCCCAAGGTGTTTCATAGACTGGAATACCCAATTTTAAGTAATAAGAAAGTCCAGAAGTAATTGCAACAGGTGTAGCAAATATTGCTGAAACTGCTCTTATGGGTTTTGGAAAAGTCTCATGAGCATAATAAAACCAAGAAAGAAGAGTGGTCAGTAAAATTACTGCCGAAATGATTTTTATTTGTTTGGTGGTACTTTTCATTTTTATTTAAAAGTTATTGTCTTTTTGATGTTTAATAGTGATCAAAGAAGTTATTGATTTTTGGTCAGCCACATTCGCGATGCTACTCGAACAGAAAGTGCTTTTGTTTGTCGAGAATATAAAGTTGACAAAAAAGTACTTAAATTCTAAAATGCTTCTGTAATATAGAAGCACGAATGTGAGACAAGCAAATATTTATCAGATTTCGTGTGGAATCATAATTGTTCAATTTTTTATCTTTCTTGTTTATCTGAAATAATTTAATTCAACCCAAACCCGTTACCCCAAAAACTCTCAATAAAAACTCACCCAAGAAGTACATTACTTCCCAGAAGTATTTCGCTCCGCTTCAACTTCAGGGTTCCGTACTGACTTCTTGGCTAAGCCGATGCAACAATCCCGACCTTGGTACCTTCTTCGCATCAAACAATATTTCTTTCGCATTTACCTTTTTTACATAGGTGGAATACTGTGGTAATTCTATCACTTGAGTGTACACTACATAGCCAATTATAAAGACTGAGAGCCAAGTAGAAATTTGTACAGTCACAGTCGGAATTTTATTCGAATAATGAAGCAACCACCAAGCAACAAGCAACACGCTCACAAAACTGATAAAACTCCAAGCTCTTGGTGGACCGTAGTCGCCCATAACATAAGTGATGAAGTAGGTGTGCATCACCACCACAAAAAGCCAAACCATAACCGTATAGAATGTTCCTTTTCTCACCGAAAATTTAGGTGTGTTGCTGTTGTTTGAGAAAATTGGGTAGAGTAAGGTCAACACTAAAAAAATGCGCAGTGGAGCATGTATGAAAGCAATTTTAGTACTGAAGTATCCACTGTGGATAAGCCAATCCACAATACTGAGGTCGGGCAGGGCAGCTTCGCGTTTGCTGTGTCCATCGCCCGCCTAAGCAATGCCAAAACTAACGCTCATGCCTATGAGAAAATTGATGATGTGGTTTCGATACTCCTGCGTTCGATCGGATTTATAGTAAAGTACACCAACTAAAATAATAAACAAACAAACCACCGCCGGCTCGGCAGCACCACCCACATAGAGTCCAAGGAAGGTAATGAGGGTATCTTGTAAGAATTTATTTCGGAGTGGATTTATGCATATACTCAACGCACCCAACAAGGCAATCAAGTTCCATCCGTACATAGTAGAAGTATTCACCCAAAACCAAGTATCGCCAATGTGAAAGCTGGAAATGATAATGGCCGCTGTAAATAATCCCGATTTTAAGATTCGATCACTCGTGGAAGTAAATGCATTCAAGCTTTTTTTTGCTTGCATTGAACGAAGAAACAAATCGGAGACAAAAAATAAACTCCCCAATGTAAAAAGATGATAGAGTAGGGGCGCACTGTCTTCGGTCCAAAAGCTCATCCAAGTATGCAGAAAGAAAAAAGACATCCAACGTGTATTCCAGCTGTCGTAATGATCAATAGTAGCGCCTACAATTCCGTGAGCCTCTACACCGCGAAGCATCACCAGGTCATCATCCATCAATACGTTGTAATAAGCCAAAAGACCAAATCCCATCATGAAAAGTAGGAGTAGTAAATAGCGAGGAATAAGCATCAACATAATTTCAAAAATAGGAAAATTGGTCTACAATTAATACTCTGTAGCTACATCTATGTTTTTATGGCACACTGATTTTTTATGATGATTAAGATTTTTTATGATAGCTTTTCGCCGTGCGAAGCAATTTTCGCATTTCGTGTTTATTCGGTTTCGCGTCAGAGAGGGGCTTTAATAAAAAAAGGAACCCGAAGGTTCCTTTTTTTAAATCCGAGAAGGCATTTAATTTTATTTTACAGAGTTCAATATCGCTTCGAAAGCTGCAGGATTATTCATTGCTAAATCGGCAAGTACCTTGCGGTTGATGTCGACATTGCTAGCGTGAATTTTACCCATGAATTGGGAATAAGACATTCCATGAATACGCGCTGCTGCGTTGATACGTTGGATCCATAATGCGCGGAAGTTGCGCTTCTTGGTCTTACGATCGCGGTAAGCATATTGGAGACCTTTTTCGACAGTGTTTTTGGCAACTGTCCATACGTTTTTGCGGGAACCGAAATTACCCTTGGCGAGCTTAAGAACTTTTTTTCTTCTTGCTCTAGCCGCTACGTGATTGACTGAACGTGGCATGTTGTTTTCGTTTTTTGGCGTTAGCGTCCTGTTTTAGGAGGATCTTGAAGCTAAGTACCGGGTTAGAATTAGTTTTAGAAGTTAGCGAGTTCGCTTATGCGATTCCTAACATTCTCTTTACTCTGTACTCGTCGGTTGTGTGGACGGTACCAGTAGCGGTTAATGCGCGTTTTGCTTTCGTCGACTTCTTGGTTAAGATGTGACTTTTGAAAGCATGCTTACGCTTAATTTTTCCTGTGCCTGTAAGCTTGAAACGCTTTTTTGCACTGGAGTTGGTTTTCATTTTCGGCATGACAATTATTTTATGCTTCGTTATTATTTTCCGACTCGTCAGCTATTTGCTCTGGGAAAGGAATATCAGCGCTCTTTTTAGGAGTTGCTTCTACTGCACTTTTCTTTGCATTTGGCTTGTCCGCTACCTTCTCATCAGCAGTTTTTGTCGGTTTACTTGATTTTTTATTTGGCAATGGAGCCAGGTGTAAGAACATCCTGTTTCCTTCTAACTTGGGTAACATCTCCACTTTACCCACATCTTCTAGCGCTTGAGCAAATTTTAGGAGGATGATTTCTCCACGTGCTTTGTATGCAATCGCTCTTCCTCTAAAATGTACATAAGCTTTCACCTTTGCACCATCTTCAAGAAATTTCTGAGCATGCTTCACTTTGAAGTTGAAATCATGCTCGTCTGTATTGGGACCGAAACGAATCTCTTTCAAGATTTGCTTGCTGGCCTTGGCCTTTGTTTCCTTTTCCTTTTTCTTGCGCTCGTACAGAAACTTTTGATAGTCTACAATTTTACAAACGGGTGGATCCGCTTGTGCCGCAATTTCTACCAAGTCAAGACCTGCATCGGCAGCCATCTTGAGTGCTTCGTCAATGGACAAAACTTGAGGCTCACCTGTATCACCTACTAGGCGTACATGAGTAGCTTTAATTTTGTCGTTGATGCGGTGTTCCGCTTCTCTTTTAATAGGTCCCCGACCTCTACCGAATCCGGGTTTGTAAGGAAAAGTTGCTATGTGGCCTCCTTTTATTTGTTAGTTTAATTTATATCTAAGCGCTCAAGAGCACTTTTATTTCTGCTTGCATTTTGTCGACAAACTCCTGTACCGATAAGGATCCTTGATCCCCTTTGCCATGCTGGCGAACTGATACCGAGTTTTCTTGCTCTTCCTTCTCACCAATAATCAGCATGTAAGGAATTTTTTTCATCTCAGCATCGCGGATCTTCTTGCCAATTTTTTCGTCACGGTCGTCAACGAGCCCGCGAAGATCGGAATTTATAAGGACTTGTAAAACTTTTTTTGCGTATCCGTTGAATTTATCGGAAATAGGCAAAATAGCGATCTGTTCGGGAGCTAACCAAAGGGGAAAATTTCCAGCATAATGCTCAATGAGGAAGCCAATAAAGCGCTCATGGGTTCCAAGCGGAGCACGATGTATGCAGATGGGCGTCTCCATTTCATTTTTGGCATTTCGGAAAGTAAGTCCGAATCTAGCCGGCACCGCGAAGTCTACTTGATTGGTTGCCAGCGTGAACTCGCGTCCAATGGCACTCCAAACTTGTACATCGATCTTCGGTCCATAGAAGGCGCCTTCGTCAGCAACTTCAATATATGGGATTTTCGACTCAATAAGCACGTTTCTTACCATGTCTTCCGTCTCCAACCATAAAGCAGCATTGTCCACGTACTTCTGTCCCAATTTGCTAGGCTCGTGGGTAGAGAAACGCATTACGTATTTTTCAATTCCGAAAATTCGGAAGTATTTGAGGTACATGTCATTCACCGCATTAAACTCATCGGCAAATTGCTCTTTGGTGCAATAAATATGCGCATCGTTCATCTGCAGTTGTCGCACACGCATCAACCCAAATAACTCACCACTTTGCTCGTAACGATAACAAGTTCCGTATTCCGCCAAACGAAGTGGCAAATCACGATAACTCAAATTCAGCTCCTTAAAAATTTTATGATGATGCGGGCAATTCATCGCTTTCAAGTAATATTTCTCCCCATCAAATTCCATGGGAGGGTACATACTTTCGGCGTAATAGGGAAGATGTCCGCTCGTGAGATACATACTTTCCTTCGCCAAATGTGGCGTGCGAACACGTTTATATCCAGCCATCGCCTCGGTCTTTTTTGCCAAACGCTCCAATTCTTCAATCAACACACCGCCATTAGGCAACCACAAAGGCAAGCCCGGACCCACATCATCATCGAAAGTGAAAATCTCCATTTCCTTTCCAATTTTCCGGTGATCACGCTTTTTAGCCTCTTCCACCATGGTGATATAGGCCTCCAATTCCGATTTTTTAGGGAAGGTAATTCCGTAAATTCGGGTGAGCATGGGATTGTTCGAATCGTTTTTCCAATAAGCTCCGGCAACATTTGTCAACTTAATGGCTTTGATGTAACTGGTATTGGGAATATGCGGACCTCTACATAAATCTGTAAAATTTCCTTGGGTATAGAAGGTGATTTTACCGTCTTCGAGGTTGCTTAATAAATCGAGTTTATACGGGTCGTTTCGCTCTGTGAAATATTGAATCGCATCGGCCTTACTCATCTCTTTGCGAACATAAGCATTGCCTTGCTTGGCAAGCTCAGCCATTTTATCTTCAATCTTCTTCAAGTCATCAGCAGAAAAAGCAATTCCACCGAAATCGACGTCGTAGTAAAAACCATTTTCTACTGGCGGACCCACCCAAAACTTAATAGTTGGATAATAAAATTCCAAGGCTTCAGCCATCAAATGAGCCGACGAATGCCACATCGTATTTTTTCCATCTGCATCGTTCCACGTCAACAAAGTCACTTGCGCATCTTGTTCAAGGGGTCGGTTCAGGTCTTGGATCTCTCCATCCACCTTCGCCGCCAATACATTTCTCGCCAATCCTTCAGAGATGGATTTGGCCACATCCATAGGCGAACTTCCTTTTGGAAATTCACGCACAGATTGATCGGGTAGTGTAATTTTGATATTCATCGTATTTTTAGAAGGGTGCAAAGGTAATTTAATTCACTCGATTTCCGAATAGAAAAGGCAGAGAAAACTTACATTTTCACATCCACCATCAAACTTCCATACGCAGGTAGATGAAAGTTGTCTTTTTTGGGAAATGGATTTACAGACGAGGCGTGAATAGTCGTAAATTCAAAAGAAGCATCTTCGTGTCGTAAAATCACATCAATACCTGTTAAATTATGCATCACCAATATTTGTTGTTGTGCATGTTTTCGGGTGAAGATGAGCACCGAAGGATCTTTGCAAATTACGTTTTCAATATTGCCAAGTGTTAAGGCAAGATGGTTTTTTCGGACAGACAATAGCGTTTTGTAATGATGGAAAAGTGAGTTGGAATCTGCTTTTTGTTGCTGGTAAGATGGAAGGGTAGTGGGAAGATTGTATTTCGATGGATGCCATGTACAGTTTTGAGTGTTTAGCTCCCAGGTCCACGGAAATCCTTCCCGTACAAATTCATCGGGCTTTAAGCCCATCATCCCCAATTCCTCTCCATAATACATAAAAATTTCTCCTGGTAAGGAACATAAAATACTTGCAGCTAATTTCGATTTTTGAATATTTCCATTCCATCTGCTCGCCACACGCACCTGATCATGATTGCTGAGGAAGATGGAATCACAAGAGTTCTTATCTTCCAACTTAAAGTTGTTTTGAACTTCTGCTAGCCAAACGCCAATGCAATCGTGTTTTTCATGCAACACGGCTTGAATTATTTTTTCAGCTAAATCAAAATTGAAAGCACTGCTCAATCCTTTTTTTAGATGGGGCTGGATGTAAGTGGGGCCTTGTGTAATTTCTCCCACCATAAAAATTTTATCACCTAATGCTTTTCTCAATTCTTGCCACCAAATCACATTGTCTTTCTCTCTTCCTGGAGGAAAAATATGCATCGCTGCATCTAACCGTAACGCATCTACACCATTTTTAATCCAGAATTGAGCAATGTTAATTATTTCTTTTCTCACTTCCGGAAAATCAAAATTCAAATCGGGCATTCCCTTCCAAAAAAGTCCGTAATAACATTCATCTTTCGAACCTTTTTCGGGTACATGCCAATCGGATAAATTCAATTTTTTTACCTCTTGCGCATCTTTCCAATTAAAGTATGTACGATACTTATTTTTATTTCCCTTCAAAGCTTGTAAAAACCACGGATGTTGTTCACTGCAATGATTAAAAACCATATCCAACATTATTTTTATGTTATGTTGATGGGCTTCACGAATCAACAATTTAAAATCGGCCATCGTTCCGAATTCAGGATCTATGCTGTAATAATCTACCACATCATATTTATGATACGAGGGTGCAGGATGAATGGGCGACAACCAAATGCCTTCAACGCCCAACTCTTCAAGGTAATGTAGCGAGTTGATGATGCCTTTTAAATCACCAATTCCATCGTTGTTGCTATCAGCGAAACTTCGAACGAAGATGGAATACCAGATCATGTCGCTGTAAAAGTAGTTTTTTATTAAATTGCAAGAAGTATTCTTAGTGACATAGTATAATTCTTCTCCTTTTAAACTTACAGCCTCTCCCCAACCCCTCTCCAAAGGAGAGGGGCTATTATAATTTTATTTTATTTTAGAATTTTATATTGAAAATTATTA
>JANOAX010000253.1:0-6108 GCA_031411335.1 Bacteroidota bacterium | reverse complement strand
GAAAATGGCTTATGTAAACCCATTTACGGGTTACATTCATTTAAGTAATCTAAAGATGATGGAAAGTGAGAGTGATAGTGTTTTCTTTTCTGCGGATGGGATTAGCTTAAATTTTTCCATGCATAAATTATTTTCTAAAACTTATGAGATTACACATTTAGATTTAGACCAACCTCGCTTTTCGATTATCCAAGAGAAAAATGAATTAAACTTTAATGATCTAATAGATAAATTTACGCCAAAAGAGCCTCGTGATACTACGAAAGCCCCAGTTCAATTTAATGTGCTCGATGTAAATTTAAAAGATGGTAAAGTTTATTTTCGAGATAAATTGATTCCGATTAATTACTTTATTCAGCATGTTAATATTCATAGTCCAGGAATTAGATGGGATTCGGATACTATAGCCACTGAATTTTCTTTCGAATCTGGAATGGGGTCAGGTCGAATGCAGGGGGACTTTGCATTAAATACAAGTAGCAAGGACTATAGAATGTCAGTTGTAGTTGCAAAGTTTGATTTAAATATAATTGAACAGTACCTAAAGGATTTAACAAATTATGGAACTTTTTCTGCATTCCTTGACGCTGATTTGAAATCGACTGGAACATTCGACAAAGTAGAAAATGTTACTACATCAGGGAATATTATTATTTCTGATTTTCATTTCGGAAAAAACCCAAAGGAGGATTATGCCTCTTTCGAGGAATTGGCTATCGCAATTAATGTAATTAGTCCTAAGCTAAAAAAATTCTATTATGATTCAATATCGCTTACTAAACCTTATTTTAAGTATGAGAAGTATGATTCTCTAGATAATCTTCAAACTATTTTCGGACAAAATGGATCGAATCTAAAAGAAGCAGATAATTCAGAAGCACAGTTTAATCTGATTATTGAAATTGCGGATTATATTAGAGAGTTATCAAAGAATTTCTTCAGAAGTCATTACAAAGTAAATAGGTTTGCTATTTATGATGGTAATATAAAATACAATGATTTTTCTACCGCAGAGAAATTTTCTATTGGGGTATCTCCGTTAACAATTCTTGCTGATTCAATAGATAAAAGTAATGTCAGGGTAAATGTAAAATTACTAACGGGTATAAAGCCATACGGAAGCGGTTCAGTATCTTTAAGCATCAACCCGAAGGACAGTAGTGATTTTGATCTTAATTATCATTTGCAAAATATTCCAGTAACGATGTTTAATCCCTATGTTATTTCTCAAACTTCATTTCCTTTCGATAGGGGTAGTGTTGAGTTAGAGGGTTCATGGCGGGTTCGAAATGCTGATATAAAGAGTGATAACCATCTAATAATTGTAGATCCTCGAATCACGCAGAGAATAAGAAATAAAGATGTGAAATGGTTGCCCATGAGATTAATTATGGCTTTTGTTCGTGAACGAGGTAATGTCATCGACTACGAAGTTCCTATTTCGGGGAATTTGAATGATCCCAAATTTCATTTGCGAGATGTAATAGTGGATGTTCTTAAGAATATATTTGTTAAGCCAGCAACCACTCCCTACCGCATGCAAGTAAAGAATACGGAGATTGAGATAGAAAAATCACTGACTTTAACTTGGGACATGAGAAATAGTACGCTCAATAACAAGCAAGAGAAGTTTGTTGAGCGTATGGCTGAATTTTTGGAAAAGACACCCGATGCTTCCATTTCTATTATTCCGCAGTATTATTCATTAAAGGAGAAGGAATATATCTTATTTTTCGAGGCGAAGAAGAAGTATTATTTATTAACAAATAAAATTGATGAGCATTCATTAAGTGAATCCGATATTGAAAAAATTGATAAAATGTCTGCTAAAGATGCTCAGTTTGTACAGCATTTAAATAAAGTGTTGAAGGACACCCTGATTTTTACAATCCAAGAGAAGTGTAGCAGATATATTGGCTCCTCAATAGTGGATTCCGAGTTTAAGAAACTGAATGAAAACAGGAAGAGCATATTTATAAACTTTTTTAAGAAAGAGAATGTAGAGAGCAGAGTAAAAATTGCCCAGGCAAATACCGTTATTCCATACAATGGGTTTTCATTTTATAAAATTGAATATAAAGGAGAATTACCTAAATCACTTTTGAATGCCTATAATGATATGAACCAGTTGAATAATGAGTCGCCACGACGCAAATACAAGAATGTGCGATTAAAAAATAAAGGTTTATTATAAGGGTTGCTGGTTTCTAATAAAGGCAAAATGAACTGTACTTTATTCATGAATTTTAATGCATATGCACTTAATAAAAATTTTTATTGAAATGCATTGTTGGTTTTGCAAAATGTGTGAATAATGTAAGTTAATCCCAAAATTATGTAACATTTTTAGGTCCCAGGATACCTTTCTTTATACTATGAAAATGTGCTTATAGATTCATTTTCACTGCAGACTTATAGAAGCAACTTTTAGCAGTTAGTTCCTCTAAGTCTTGTAAATATTTTGTTGTGAAAGTTAGATAAAGAGGGCTGCTTTTTTTAGCAATAAGGGCAGATTATTGTGTATTAATTCTTAAATAATGATGGTCTTGTTAGATTCAAGATATTATGAAAAAATTTAATTCAGCGATTGGAGTAAAAGAGTTTACCTCTAAACAATCTATTAAGCTTACGGAGAAGAGTATCGATCAAAAGAATAATGCATATCGTATTTTTACAAATTTATCGGACGTATATTTATTTATCGTAAATATTATTAGGGAAACGTTTTCACGTGATTTTGAATTCAAAGAATTTTTTGATCAGTGTTTTCAGATGGGATTAAAGTCGCTCCCATTGGTTTCAATAACCGGAGCCATCATGGGACTAGTACTTACTATTCAATCTCGACCTGTGCTTGTCGATTTTGGTGCGGTTACCATGTTGCCAGGGATGGTAACAATTTCCTTGATTAGAGAGATGGGACCAGTGATAACAGCATTGATCTGCGCTGGAAAAATTGGTTCGGGAATTGGTGCAGAACTGGGATCGATGAAGGTTACAGAGCAAATCGATGCGATGGAGGTTTCATCTACTAATCCGATTCGATTTTTAATTGTAACTCGAGTCTTGGCTGCTACATTGATGATTCCATTACTGATTTTATACGCAGATGCTTTAGGTATTTTAGGAAGTTGGGCTGGTGTGAATCTTAAGGGTGATGTTTCTTTTGTCTTGTTTTTTTCTCAGGCATTTGGTTCGGTAGAATTTATCGATTTTATCCCAGCAGTGATAAAATCATTCTTTTTTGGTGCTGTTATTGGTTTAGTAGGATGTTATAAAGGATATAATGCAGGACGAGGAACAGAAAGTGTCGGACTTGCTGCAAATTCAGCGGTAGTATTGTCATCGTTATTGGTAATTGTTGTGGATGTGATCGCAGTACAAATTACAGATATGATGATATAAGTAAATGTATAATTATAAATTGTAGAATATTAATAATGGAACAACAGGTTAAAACTGTAATTGAAATAAATAATTTGAGGAAATCTTTTGGAAAGCAAGAGGTTCTGAAAGATTTGAGCCTGAAACTTTTTGATAATGAAAATTTGGTGGTGTTAGGAAAGTCGGGGACAGGCAAGTCTGTTTTGATTAAATGTATTGTTAGTTTATTGAGTTCTGATGAAGGAACAATAAACGTGCTTGGAAAAGATGTGTTAACCTTAAGTAAGAAGGAGCTGAGTAAGATGCGAGAAAAAATTGGATTTCTATTTCAAAGCGGAGCATTGTATGATTCGATGACGGTAAAGCAAAATATGGAGTTTCCATTAAAGCGAATTAAAAAGAATCTTACACAGAAGGAAAGAGATGAGAAAATAGAAGAAGTATTAGAAAATGTTGGATTGGCAGATGCATTACATAAGATGCCATCTCAACTTTCAGGTGGAATGCGGAAAAGAATAAGTTTGGCGAGAACCATTGTTGTGGATCCTATAATCATGTTGTATGATGAACCTACTACTGGTCTTGACCCTGTTACATCAGATGAGATAAGCTCACTTATTCTGGACGTTCAAAAAAAGTATAAAACCGCATCAATAATAATTACACATGATATTAAGTGTGCTGTGAGAACAGCAGATCGAATTATCATGTTGGCAGAAGGTGAAGTTTATATGGAAGGAAAGACTGAAGATTTCGAAAATTCAGCAGATCCAAAAGTTGCTTCATTCTTCAAATAAAAGTAATTAAGCAAATTAGCTTATGAAAGGTCTTCACAAATTAGTGGAATAATTAAGATAAAATTCAAATAGTAATATTTATAAATAAAATGGATACACACTCAGAAAAATATAAAGTTCGGTTGGGAATGTTCATAGCAGGTGGATTAGCGCTTTTTGTTGGTGCTATTTTTGTAATTGGAAAGCAAAAGAATCTTTTCGATCCTGTGTTTAAGCTCAACACAACATTTTATAATGTTAGTGGCTTGCAAGTAGGAAATAGTGTACGCTTCACTGGTATTAATGTAGGTACGGTGGACAATATTACAATTATTAATGATTCTACAGTTCGAGTAGATATGTTGATCAAGAGTGAAGTCAAGCAATTTATTAAATCTGACTGTGAAGTCACAATTGGTTCAGAAGGTTTGATTGGCGACAAACTAATTGTTATAACACAAGGTAATTCTAGTTCCACTTTAGCAAAGGAAGGTCAACATCTATATTCAACAGAACCCGTGGAAACAGACGCCATCATGGCCAGTTTGCAAGTAACAGCAGGAAATGCAGAAATAATTTCACAGGAGGTTGCCGAGATTATGGTAAAAGTAAATAGTGGGGAAGGTACACTGGGAAGATTAATTCAAGATTCTACCATTGCAGAGAATTTGAATCAAACAATCGTTAATCTTAAGAAAAGCAGTAAAGGATTAGATGAGAATATGGAAGCGGCTAAACATAATATATTATTGAAAGGGTATTTTAATAAGAAAAAAAGGGCTGCCGAAAAGAAGAAAGAAGAAGCTGAGATTAAGAAGCTAGAAGAGCAGAAGCGAAAGGAGTCAAAATAAATGAGTTTAATAACAAAGAGCATGGAAAATGTAAAATCAAGAGGGAATGATCTATTTATAGAGGTGAATGATATTAAAGTTTGTTATGATGATAGTGGCAAAGGTGATACCCCTATCATATTCATTCATGGCTTTCCTTTTGATAAATTAATGTGGCAACCACAACTTGATTTGTTTGGTAAAAACCACCGAGTGATTGCATACGATATTCGTGGTTTTGGTAAATCAACCATAGGAAGTGCTCAAGGGAGCATCAATTTGTTTGCTGATGATTTAGTAAATTTTATGGATGCCTTGGAAATAAAAAAAGCCATTGTATGTGGATTGTCAATGGGAGGATATGTTTTATTAAATGCCATTATTAGATATCCTCAACGATTCGATGCTATAATACTAAGCGATACGCAATGTATTGCTGATTCCTTTGAAGCTAAGGAAAAGAGAAAAAAGGCGATTTCACAAATAGTAGCAGGAAAAATAAATGATTTTGCTATGGGATTTATTGCAAATATCTTTTCTGATGAGACCAAGAAAACAAAAGGTGATGTTGTAGAAAAAATTAAGAGCACAATTCTCTCTACACGAGTAGAAGCGGTGACAGCTACTTTAAGTGTGTTGGCCGAACGGCAGGATTTATGTTCTTCCATTTCGCAAATCGAAGTTCCTACACTTATTATTTGTGGAGAGAAAGATATTGTTACTCCAGTTGAACAGGCTGAGTTTTTATTTGCTACCATTCCGAATTCTCATCTTAAAATTATTGAAAATGCTGGCCACATGTCAAATCTTGAAAAGCCGGATGAGTTTAATTTGCATATAGTAGAATTTTTATCTAGTATTGCGAAATGATAAATTTCAATGTTCCGTCTATTAATACTAATAGTTTTATTTACTTTTTGTACACAGGGGGATGTGTGGGCACAACAAACAAAACCTCCTTCGGATTCTACAGATTTTTACAAGGATATTCATAAATATTCAAGAAAAAGTAAGTTTACAAGATTCTTATATCGCATCATTTTCCGACCAGTAGTTTCGGATATGCCAGATAAAGTTGCCACTAAGCAGTCCAAAAAGAAGAACAAAAAAAAATTGAT
>JANOAX010000252.1:0-9219 GCA_031411335.1 Bacteroidota bacterium | reverse complement strand
GAAAGTTTTTGATGACTAAATTTAAAACATGGAGTTATGAAGAAGAGTTACGAACATACACGATTTGTGAAAACAGAAATGTTAATGGAGAAGAAAAACCATTTCTTGGTAAGCTAACTGCAATCTATTTTGGAAAAAAGTCAAATCAAGATACAATTGCTGCATTAAACTTAGCCATTACAAATCATGAAGCTTTTTCTTGTGAACTTTTAAAGTATAAGAAATCAGGTGAGCCGTTCTGGACACAAATTACAATGACTCCAATTGCTTCCGATGCCGATACCGATTCCGAAGCGAAGTATATTTATATCGAAAGTGATATCACTCCTAGAAAATTAGCCGAAGAGAAAATGAATCGCTATATGAAGAATTTGGAGAAAACAATTTCTGAACTCGACAAATTCGCGTATGTAGTTTCTCATGACTTGAAAGCACCTCTTCGTGCAATCGGAAATTTAACGGGATGGATTGAAGAGGATATGGGTGATCGTCTCCCCGCTGATGTGTTAGAACATTTTAATACCATCAAAGGTCGTGTAGTGAGAATGGAAGGACTTATCAATGGAATTCTCGATTATACCAAAGCAAGTAAAAACTCTGGTGAACTTCAGCCGTTCGAAGTAAATGAACTCGTTCGTGATTCAATAGATCTCATCGGACCACCTGCCAATGCAGTAATCAACGTAAGAGATAATTTGCCTAATATGAAAGCGGAACGCGTCAAGCTTCAGCAAGTATTTTTAAATCTAATCCATAACTCCATTAAGTATAACGATAAGGAAGATATTCAAGTAGAAATTGGTTGCGAAGATCAAGGTAACGACTGGAAGTTTTTTGTGAAGGATAATGGACCTGGCATCGAACCACGCTATCACGAAAAGATTTTTGTAATCTTCCAAACATTAAATGCGCGTGATGAAGTGGAATCTCGTGGCGTTGGACTTGCAATCGTTAAAAAGATAGTTGAAGAAGAAGGTGGAAAGATTTGGGTGGAGTCGGAAAAAGGAAAGGGAGCCACATTCTATTTTAATTGGCCAAAAGTAAAAAAGGCAAGTTTGGAAGAGTCATTGCTTGCAGAAGATTTTATGTCGTGAAACACTTTTTCAACTTCGTCGTAAAAGGACTTAAACACCAGCCATGAAAACAAATTCTGAGATTCAAGTAAAGCAAGAACTCGATCAATGCATTGCTCAAATGAAAAGTTTGTTGCAACAATTGGAACCT
Organism: Bacteroidota bacterium; assembly: GCA_031411335.1. Taxonomy (GTDB): domain Bacteria; phylum Bacteroidota; class Bacteroidia; order AKYH767-A; family OLB10; genus JAJTFW01. The sequence goes on along the minus strand of JANOAX010000252.1, from coordinate 7,995 downwards.
GCGCAACGATTAACTTTTGTGAATGAATTGATGGTGCGCTTAATCCCAAGTCGAAATAAGTCTACTTCATCAAGCGATAAAATTAATACGAGAATGAATCAACAAGATCAAGGATTGACGAAAACACAGATGCAATTGATAAAAAAAGCTTCAGATGATACCGATCGACTTTTCGATTTTGATGGTGATCATAGAGCTTAATTTTTTAACTTAATTCTTTAATCTTTTTCAAAAACAATTGAAGTCCTACCCGGGCTTTGTTGTCTATTTTATAAAATATTCTTTTCTGTAAGTATTGCGAAATATTAAATTCGGGATATTCTACTGCTAATGTTGGAAAAATTTCTTCTCGATGGGATACGCCATAATGAAATGAAGATTCTAACTTCTGAATAATTCCGTCATCTATCAACTTATTACTCACCCAAGCGGCAAATACAAAGGGTAGACCCGTGAGTTCTTTCCAACAGGCTGCTAAGTCATAGCAATAAGTAAAGTTCGATTTATGTTTCAAAGCTCGGTCGCCAATAATGACGGCAGCTGTAAATTCCTCCTCCTGTAAAATTGAACTTTCCGCATTTTCATGGATCCATTCTGGATGGATGTTCCATAATTCTTTGGCTAGAATTTTTGCAAGTAGTACTGATGTTCTAGACTCTTGATCTAATACAATTTTCTTTATTTGTGACAATGGCACATTGCTTACAAGTACTACTGAATCTACTTTCCCGTCGGCTACGATTCCATAGGAAGTAATAAGATGAGCTTCCTTTAAAGATGAAATCATCGCTACTGGAATCAATCCAATATCCGTTTGATTTCGCATAAGTTTAGAAGCACATGTGGAGGGAATGTCTTTTTCAATGATGAATTCATCATCCGCTAATTGATGCTCCATTCCAAATACAAAAGGTCGAGCATTTAAATAGGAAACAACAGATATTCGAGTTTTGTTTTGCACCCGTTTTCTAATGAATTAATTTATATACAAATTCTTTCATGTAATCCTCGTTCCCTAAAGTGGAGGCCCCTACACCTTTTGATCTTAAATCAAACTCTCGAAGTAAACTGATGTTTTTTTCTACATGCTCCGGACTATAATTTTTCCCCGCCGTGAAATAATCATCTACAAAGAATGGATTTACTTTTAAAGCCACCGCAACTGCATTTCTGGATTTGTCATTCAGAGAATGATATAAAAGTACTTTAGTGAAATAAGTATAGAGCATCGCCATCGTTACTTGTATTGGATTGCTCTTCGGATTTGCAGTAAAATAATTTGCAATCTTAATGCATGTGTAAACGTCTCTTTTGCCTAAAGCTTTTTGCAATTCAAAAATATTAAACTCTTTACTGACACCAATGTATAGTTCGATATGTTGAACATCAATGGTTTCTTTCGATTTAATATTTATTAGCAATTTGTCACATTCATTGGCAATCCTCGATAAATCATTTCCTAAATGCTCCGACATAAGTTGCGCAGCCTTCGGAGTAATTTTTGAATTTTTCTCTGCTAAATAATTCTCTATCCATTTAGGAAGTTTGTCGTCGTACATTTTCTTCGACTCAAAAACAACTCCGTTTTTTTCTATGGCTTTGTACAATTTACCACGCTTGTCGAGAGCCTTATACTTCATGGCTAAAACTAGCAGTGTTGAAGAAAGTGGATTGGTAAGGTAATTTAATAAAGGGACACTATCGTTTTTTTCTTCTCCTCCATCCTCACTTTTACTTTTCGCTTTTGGAAGGAGTGCCTTTATTTCCTGCGCTTCTTTAATGATGACTACTTGATAATTCGACATCATCGGATATCGTTTGGCTGCACTAATCAAACTTAATATTTCACAGTCTTTACCATATAGTACTGTCTGATTAAATTCTTTTTCCATGTCATCGAGCACAGAATTTTCAAGCATCTCCGTAACTACATCAATATAATAAGGCTCATCTCCTTGTAGTAAATAGACAGGATGGTAGATTTTATTTTTTAAATCTCTTTTTATTTCTTCAATTGTCTTCTGCGCCATTCCCCTTCAATCCAGAATTAAAATTTCAAATGTTTTACCGTGTTGCCATTGTTGATGATTTCATTCAATGCAGCAATTCCTATTTTGATGTGATCTTCCACATAACTCTTGGTCACTTTGGTATCACTTTCTGCAGTTTTAATTCCCTCCGGTATCATTGGTTGATCCGAAACTAAAAGTAGAGCACCCGTAGAAATTTGGTTGGCAAAGCCTGTAATAAAGATGGTTGCCGTTTCCATATCAATGCCCATACATCTCAATTTGGTCAGGTATTTTTTAAATTCTGCATCGTGCTCCCATACTCTGCGGTTGGTAGTATAAACCGTTCCTGTCCAGTAGTCTTTTCCAAAATCTCGTATCGTTGTAGAAACTGCCTTTTGTAAACTAAAAGCGGGTAACGCAGGAATTTCAGGTGGAAAATAGTCATTGGAAGTTCCTTCTCCGCGAATGGCTGCGATAGGTAAAATCAAGTCGCCTACTTTGTTTTTCTTTTTTAAACCACCACATTTTCCTAAAAATAAAACGGCTTTAGGCTTAATACTACTTAGCAAATCCATAATGGTAGCGGCATTTGCACTCCCAATCCCAAAATTAATGATGGTTATACCTTTCGCCGTAGCACAGGACATGGGTCGGTCTAAACCTACGATTTTCACTTTGTTCCATTTGGCAAATAACTCCACATAGAGTTGAAAATTAGTGAGTAAGATGTATTTTCCGAACTTCTCGAGCTTCTCCCCAGTATATCTTGGAAGCCAATTTTCAACGATTTCTTTTTTGCTTTTCATAGAATAATTTTACAAGGGGGAGTTTTAATTTTATTCCTCCCTATTAGAAATGTAATTTTGAGCAATGAATGATTCTACATTGGAACACTTGAACTTTCCAGACTTTTCTTTTCGGGTTCGTGAACAAGGGCAAAGTAAACAAATTTTTGACTCAGTGAGGAGACGATTTGTAGCCTTAACTCCCGAAGAATGGGTGCGCCAAAACCTTATTCAATTTATGGTGCAGGTATATCGATATCCCTTATCGCTAATGGCAGTAGAGAAAATAGTGAAAGTGAATGGCTTGTCTCAACGTGCGGATGTGGTCATCTATGATCGTTCAGGAGCTCCTTGGCTAATTGCTGAATGTAAAGCTCCTTCAGTAAAGATTTCCCAAGATACTTTTTTGCAAGCCGCTCGCTATAATTTTTCTCTTCAAGTGGCTCATGTGCTTTTGACTAATGGAAATGAACATTATTGTTTGAAAAGATCGGAAGATCAATTTGAATTTATGGAATCGTTGCCTGAATTTGAGGCCTAATGGAAATTGACTTAATTTTAAAGTATGGTCTAGAGCATACTAAGGCATTTCTTATCTTTGTTTGATGATGGATTTAATGTATTTGGTAGTTGGAATCGTCGTAGGAACATTGATTTCTTACCTCTTTTTGAAGATGCGTTCAAAGGATGATTTGAGTAACTCTGCTTCATTGACAATGAATGTGGAAAGAGAAAAGGCTGTTTTACTTCAACAAGTTGATGATTTACGCGGTCAAGTGGTAAAAGCCGAGCAAGTAAGTCATACGTTGCAAAATGAATTGAAGGATTTGAATGCGTCAAAAGTGAAAGCTGAAACGGTTGCTCAATCTTTAGAAGCCCGACTCACTGAACATAAAAATGAATTGGAAACAATTCGTGTGCAGATGAAAGAGCAATTTAGTGCAATTGCTTCCGATATTGTTTTGAAGAATTCACAACGTATTCAAGAAGATCATAAAACAAAGTTGGATGATATTTTAAATCCATTAAAGGACAAAATTGAAAAGTTTGAAACGCAAGTGCGGACCTCGCACGAAGAACGTATCAAAGAGAATCAATCCTTGAAGGAACAATTGAATCAATTGCAAACGATGAATAAATCGATTGGTGATGAAGCTCGTAATTTAGTTTCTGCATTGAAAGGACAAGCGAAAACGCAAGGGAATTGGGGCGAAATGATCTTAGAAAAAATACTTGAACGTTCCGGATTAGTAAAAGGACGTGAGTATTTTGTTCAAACAAGTCTCCAGTCTGATGAAGGAAAACGTTTTCAACCCGATGTAATTATTAGTCTACCCGAAGGAAGAAGTATTGTTGTGGATGCTAAGGTTTCTCTAATAGCGTATGAACGTTATGCAAACGAAGAAGATGATATCGCAAAAGCATTAGCTTTAAGAGAGCATTTGAGTTCTGTGCGTAAACATATTAAAGATTTGAGCGCAAAGAATTATCAATCATTGCACGGTATTAATACATTGGATTTTGTGTTGCTCTTTATTCCCGTTGAACCCGCATTCGCGCTGGCGATTGAACAAGATCATGAGTTGTTTAACGAGGCGTTTGAAAAGAATATAGTGCTCGTTACTACTTCTACCTTGTTAGCCACATTGCGAACAATTGCAAGTATTTGGAGATTGGAATATCAAAATAAGAATGCGGTCGAAATTGCTCGCCAATCGGGCGACCTGTATGATAAATTTTCTGCATTGATTGAAGATATGATTTCAATAGGTAAGAAAATGAAGGATGCACAGTCTGCTTACGAAGGCACCATGAATAAACTACATACCGGGAATGGGAATTTGATTTCTAGAGTGGAAAGATTAAAGAAATTGGGCGTGAAAACAACGAAACAAATTAATCAGACGTTAATCGATCGTACTGAAGATATCCAAGAGTTAGAAGAAGGTAATGAAGATGTAAATGCTAATATGCAGTCTAAATAATGTTGTTGTCGCCAACAGAACTCAAGTGTACTGAAAGTAGAATCCAATTTTTTGATTGGATCGTATTCACTTTTATTATTTTTATTTTTGTGGGTTGTAAAACCTCCTCAAAACTAAGTAATGAAAATTTAACGACTCAACTTTTTTATCAATCAGAAACTTTTTCGCCGGATGTATTGTTGTTCCATAAAAGTACAGAGCTTTCCATGCTACATTTTTCTGTGGATGAAAAAGATTTGCTTTTTGTAAATGATGGGAAATCATTTTCAAGCAGGCTCTTGGTGGAGTATTCTATATTTGATACGTATTCTACAACACATCCTTCTGATTCTGCCTCCGTACAGTTTACTTATTTATCTGAAAAAGATTTTTCAGCTATAGTTGATTCCTTTCCGATAACGTTTTCATTAAAAGATGGAAGTATCCTTCGATTGAAGTTTAAGGATCTCAATAGAAATGCAGAGTCAATTAGAAATATTGTAATTAATAATGGAAGTAAATTAACAAATCAAAGTTTTATTGTTAAAAACAAAACCGGAAAGCTCAGTTATAATTATAAATTATCAGGACCCTCTACCGTCACTCTTGAATCGAATTTTCCAGGCTTGGAAGCATTATGGGTGCGTTGTTATTATAGAGATTTTCCACTAGCAGCCATGCCGTTTAGAGTGATTGATGATGAAAAATTTAGCATGTATTCAGATAGCGTTTTTCTTGTGCATAGAAGTGATTTTGGAAATATTAATTTACCCCGACTCGGTATCTATTATTTTCAAATGGATACCAATTTGACGAGCGGGTTAACGATTACTTGTTTGGATGCCGATTTTCCAAAGGTGACTAAGCCCGAACAACTCATAGAAGCAATTCGTTACCTAACAACAAGAAAAGAGTATGCACATCTAATGAATGCAGAAAATAAAAAAGCAGAATTGGATGCATTTTGGTTGGAAGTAGGCGGGTCGCCCGAAAGAGCTCGTGGATTAATTAGAGCATTTTATAATCGTGTGCAAGATGCAAATTATGCTTTTACTTCTTATATGGAAGGTTGGAAAACCGATCGTGGAATGATTTATTTGGTGATGGGTCAACCCATTTCAATTTACAGAGATGCAGAAACAGAACAATGGACATATTCTGGACTTACGGGTTTCCCGGATATACTTTTCATCTTTAGGAAAATGAATAATCCATTTTCAAATAACGATTACGCGCTCATCCGCCAACCTGTTTATGAAAATGTTTGGTACCTCGCCGTCGATCATTGGCGTCAAGGTCGTATTGTGAATGATAATTAAATAAGAGTATGTATAACGAGGAAAGTGATTTAACCATGATCTATGGTACGCGAGCGGTGATGGAAGCACTTCAAGCGGGAAAGGAATTTGAAAAGGTATTTATTCAAAATGGATTGAATAATCCATTAGCGCGTGAATTGAAATCAGAGTTGGAAAAAACAGGCTTGCACTTTCAGTCGGTCCCAGTCGAAAAATTAAATCGATTAACAAGAAATAATCATCAAGGAGTTATTGCATATCTATCTACCGTTTCATATTGTAAAGTAGAAGAAATTATTCCCGGAATTTTTGAATCAGGGAAAATGCCGATGTTGCTTATCTTAGATCGAATAACAGATACTCGAAACTTAGGAGCGATAGCACGTACTGCCGAATGTACTGGCGTAAATGCAATTATCATTCCTTCTCGAGGGTCTGCGTTGATTACTGCAGATGCTGTTAAAACAAGTGCTGGAGCATTACATCATATGCCCATCTGTAGAGAGGATAATTTAAAGGATACTATCGATTATTTAAAATCATGCGGAATTAAAGTAGTGGCTTGTTCCGAAAAAGCCAACGCTTTAGCTCGTGACAAGGATTTAACAGGACCTATCGCAATCATCATGGGGAGTGAAGAGAATGGTGTTTCACCAGAGTATATTAAGCGTAGCGATGATTCTGTGAAACTGCCTATGGAAGGATCCGTAGCTTCATATAATGTTTCTGTTGCTACCGGAATGGTGCTCTATGAAATCGTATGTCAACGTCGAAATAGTTAAGTAGAAATGAAACGTTTTAACCTTGAAGATAAAATCGCAGTTGTTCTGGTGTTCATCGGAGCACTTTTTCGATTTTATAATTATGATAATTGGTCACTTAGTAATGATGAGTTAAGTGCTATCACAAGGTTAAATTATAGTTCTTTTTCTGAAATGATTGAACAAGGTGTTCGATTAACGGATATGCATCCCATCGGTGTACAATCTTTTTTATGGCTTTGGACTCATCTCTTTGGAATGAGTGAAGAAGTGTTACGACTTCCGTTTGTGTTACTAGGTATATTGACCATACCATTATTGTATTTAACTGGAAAGAACTTTTTTGGAAAATTTCCTGCACTTATGGCAACTGTTGTATTTGTTGCATTAGAATTTCCGATTCTATATTCACAACTCGCCCGTCCTTATAGCCCTGGATTATTTTTTAGTTTGTTAGTATTATATGCATGGTCCACAATGATGTGGAAATCGCATGCGTGGAGTTGGAAAACAGCAATGTGGTTTATCATCGGTGGAGTGGGAACCATGTATTCACATTATTTCAGTTTTCTTTTCACAGCCATTGTTGGACTTGCAGGATTGTTTCTGATTCAAAAGGAAAATAGATTAAAATATTTAGTATGTGGACTCTTAATGTTCTTGTTTTATATTCCTAATGTAAATGTTTTTTTATATCAATTTAGTATTGGTGGTTTGGGTGGATCTGAAGGCTGGTTAGGGCCTCCCGAAAAAGATGCCATCTGGAAATATATTTTGTATTGCTTTAATGAAAGTCTTTTATTATTGTTAGTGTTGTCGGTATTAGTTGTATCCATGTTTTTTATTTTAAAGGTTAAGTTTAAATGGAAGGTTCAACACAGTATGGCGCTTCTGTTCTTCATCTTTCCCGTATTAGTTGCTTATTTTTATTCTGTCTATAAGAATCCTGTTTTTCAGTATTCCATTTTATTATTTAGTTTTCCTTGTTTACTTCTTTTGATGTTCTCTTGGTTTGATACTCCAGTTATTAGCGTTAAGAATTATGCATTTTTAATGTTGGCTTTTCTTTTAACTTCTTACAGCACCATCCTTGCACAGCATTTTTATAGTAAACAAAATTTTGCTCCGTTTAAACTAGTTGCTGAAAAAATGGCTGTTTATAATGCAAAGTACAG
>JANOAX010000251.1:0-5229 GCA_031411335.1 Bacteroidota bacterium | reverse complement strand
TGAAGGCACCAAACTCAAAGGAAGTGAATTCAATGATGCTTTTGCAGCTGAAATTGATCGCAAAGGTCACCCTCGATTTAAGACCATCACCAACCACAGCGGAGGAGTACAAGGCGGTATCAGCAATGGAGCTGATTTGGTTTTTAATGTGGCTTTTAAAGCGGTTTCCACCTTGATGAAAGCCCAACAAACGGTTGACAAAGAGGGTAAATCGGTCACATTAGCCGGAAAAGGCCGACACGATCCTTGCGTTTTGCCACGTGCGGTTCCCATCGTGGAAGCTATGTGTGCCATTGTTTTAGCCGATCATTGGCTCCGAAATAAAATGGCCAAGATGGAAGGTTGAAATTGTTAAAAACCATTCTCAAAAACATTTATTTTTCTGCACGATTCGGCATAATTAATTCCGATTTTTGCGTTGTAGAATAAACACACCCCTTTATGTTAAAGAAAATTCTTATTGGTCTGGGATCATTAATCGTTTTGCTCCTTGCAGCTGCCTTCATCCTACCTATCGTTTACAAAGGCAAAATTGAAATCATGGTTAAAGAGGAAATCAACAAAAGTCTCAATGCAAAAGTTGATTTCGCAAGTTATGATCTCACCATTTTTAGCAGTTTCCCTAATCTCAGCATTGAACTCAACGATTTAAGCGTTGTGAACCAAGCGCCATTTGCTGGCGATACGTTAGCGGGAATGAAACAACTATCACTTACGATTGATATCATGAGTGTAATTGGTGGTGGACAAATTGATATTAAATCTGTGCAGTTAAAGGAGCCTCGCATTCATCTCATCGTTTTGAAAGATGGAAAAGCAAATTGGGATATAGCCAAAGAAGATAGTTCAAAAACAGACGCTAGTAGTGAACCTTCCAAATTTAAAGTGGCGCTGCGTTCATATAGCATTACCAACGGAATGATTTCGTATGAAGATGCATCCATGGATTTTAATATGCTCATGGACGATTTGAATCATACAGGCAAAGGTGATTTTACACAAGATTTATTTGTGCTGAGCACGCAAACCGATATTGCTAGTGCAAACTTATGGTTTGGCGGCGTGAAGTATTTACATCGTGCAAAAACAGGGTTGAAAGTAGATTTGGACATGGATATGCCCAACATGAAATTCACTTTTAAGGATAATGAAATTGCATTAAATGAACTTATTTTAGGTGTAGATGGATGGGTGGCCATGCCTACCGACGACATCAAGATGGACATGAAATTTGAAGCACGTAAAAACGAATTCAAAAATTTCTTATCGATGGTTCCCGGTGTTTACAGAGAAGGATTTAAAGATTTGAAATCGTCAGGTACACTTTCATTAAAAGCATTTGTAAAAGGAACGTACAATGAAAAGCAGATGCCCGGTTTTGGTTTAAATTTAAAAGTACAGAATGGAAATTTCCAATATCCATCCTTACCCGTTGCGGTAAATAACGTTCAATTGAATTTGAACGTGAATAACGCTGATGGTGTTCCCGATCATACAATCATCGATCTACAAAAATTGCATGTGGAGTTAGGCAACCAACCATTCGATGCTAAATTCAGTGTGCGTACTCCCGTGAGTGATGCTGATATAAAAGGTAGCTTAAAAGGAGACATCAACTTTGCAACGATTAGTAAAGTGGTTCCTTTAGAAGAAGGAACTACGATGAAAGGAACATTAAAGGCTAATGTGAATGTGAACGGTAGAATGTCGGCGATTGAACAAGAACGTTATCAAGATTTTCAAGCAGATGGATTAATTCAGTTGAATAATTTCAACTACAGCACAAAGGAAAACAAACAAGGTTATGATTTGAGAGAAGTAAAACTTACTTTCAATCCGCAATTTGTAGAACTTAATAATTTTGATGCCATGCTAGGCAAAAGTGATGTTCGTGCTGATGGTCGACTCGACAACTTATTAGCTTACCTCATCAAAAAGCAAACGTTAAAAGGAAACTTAAACGTAAACAGTCGCTTGTTAGATTTAGTCGCTCTGAATGGCAACAGTACATCTGCAGCAACGCCTGCTGCAGCCGACAGTACACCCATGACATTAATAGAAGTTCCAAGCAATTTAGATTTCACTGCCAACTTAACCATCAACAAATTACTTTACGACAATTTAATTTTAGACAATGTAAATGGAAAGGTGGTCATTCGCAACCAAGCCATCAACATGGAAAACCTAAGTTTCAATACACTTTCAGGTACCATGAAGATGAGTGGATCGTATGCTACTCCCGAGCGTAAATCGGCGAATATGTCTTTTGATATGGACATCAAAGGATTCGATATTCAACAAACCGCAAAAACTTTTGAATCGGTAAAAAAAATGGCTCCTATCGCCGAATTTGCAACTGGAAAATACTCCACATCACTTCAAATCAATGGTAAGCTGAATGAACACATGGAACCCAATTTAAATACCATGACAGGAGCTGGGAAGTTGAGTACAGAATCAGTCGTCATCAATAGTTTTGGCCCGTTGCTAAAAGTTGCAGAGGTCCTCAAACTTGATCAATTCAAACAACTCAACATTCAAAACGTAAACTTTAGTTACAACATTGAAAATGGAAGAGCCTTTGTGAAACCTTTTGATGTGAATTTAGTAGGAATCCCAACAACGGTTGAAGGTAGTACAGGCTTCGATCAAACCATCAATTATAAGTTGGCGATGAACATTCCTACTTCCAAATTACCGGGTGCAGCGAGTAGTGCCATCGGAGGACTCATCTCCAGTGCCAATTCAAAAGGAGCCAACTTAAGCATGGCTGAAAATGTAAAGTTGAATTTGAAGATGGGTGGAACAGTGACGAAGCCTACGGTGAGCACTGATCTAAAAGAAACAGCAGGAAATCTCATCAACTCAGTAAAAGATAAAGTAAAAGAAGAAATCAATCAGAAAAAAGAAGAGTTAGAAAACAAAGCGAAAGAAGAAGCTGATCGATTGAAAAAAGAAGCAGAAGCGAAAGTGAATGCCGAAAAAGAAAGACTGAAAAAAGAAGCTGAGGCAAAAGTAAATGCTGAGAAAGAAAGATTAAAAAAGGAAGCAGAGAAAAAACTGAAAGATGCAACGAAAGGTCTCTTTGGTCCTAAAAAGTAATATAATCTATGAAAAAAATAATTTGTTTTACAGCCCTTTTCATTTCAATACTTACCTCATGTGAAAAGGAAAAAGAAGTACTTCCTGATGTTCTCACTGACAATTGCGAATTACCAAATGGACATTTGAAATGGTCATCAGGAGGAAGTCAAACTTGCGCCAATGCTAGCTTATTTGGTGATTTAGCCATTATCATGACCATTAACGGTATCTCATTAACTGGCGAAACATTTACTCTAGAATTGGACGACGTAACACCTGGAACGTATGCGATGACTACTGACACGAATCACATTCTACACACCGATCAACTTGGAATGGCCTGGGAAAGCACAAACGCAATGCCTTGCACCCTACAAATACTATCCAACAATACAAGTACTAACTTATTAGAAGCTAATTTTAGTGGCACATTAAAAAGTCCATTAGGACTCAGCAAAGTTATCAATAGCGGAACCGTTAAAGTAAGATATACCGAGTAAAAGCAATTGCAACATTACTTTTTAATTTGTATTTTGCTCCATCTAATTAAAAAAGAAAATGAATAAATTAATTTGGGGGTTACTCCTCATCGGATTACTGCCAATAAGTGCTTGTACAAGAAACACACAAAATGCAACCATCACTGTTGACACTGTAGAAACTGATTTTTTTGAAGGACTCACTCCTTCCACAGCAGAGTATACCTTTGAAGGCATCTTTCCTTGCATTGATTGTATGGGCATAAAAACCAATCTTGTTATCAACGACGATAGCCTCAGTTATTTCCTAACGGAGACGTACATGGGAAAAAATAATCCAGATTCAGTTTTCCTTCGTTCTGGTACTTTTACCAGAATCACTGCATCGGATAGCGTTTCAACCTTACTTCAACTTTCTGCTGCAAAAGAATCATCACCTCTTTACTATAAAGTAATCGGCGATTCTGTCTTGAAAAAATTGGACAATCAAGGGCAGGAAATATTAGGCAACCATAATTATCTCTTGACGCGCAAGTAAAATTATTCTTGCGACTAAATGTCTGGCTCCGAATAAAATTTTAATTGGCAGATTGGCAAGTTGGTAAATTAGTGGTCGCGTATTAAGAGAAGGCACCTCTAATATTCGAACTCCCACTTTAATCATGGTTAATATTTTGAATTTGGTTTTATTCGAATTTCGCCTGATTTCGCATTTCGTGTTTATTCGCATTTCGCGTATCAGCGTTTCAGCGTATTCGTAATTCGTACATTCGTATAGATTCGTAATTCGTAACCTATTGCTTCAGCTCCCCCTCCCACTTACAAACCACTGCCGTTGCTACTGCATTTCCAACAACGTTAGTAGCACTTCTGCCCATGTCGAGTAACTGATCAATTCCAAGAAGCAATAATAATCCTGCTTCAGGAATATTAAACGCGCTCAACATTCCGGCGATAACCACCAAACTTGCTCTTGGCACACCCGCCATTCCTTTGCTCGTTACCAATAACATTAACATCATGGTAATCTCCTGCGAAATGGTCATGTCGATTCCGTAAGCTTGCGCAATAAAAACGGTGGCGAATGTCATGTACATGATGGATCCATCTAAATTAAATGAATAGCCTAAGGGAAGTACGAAGGAAATAATTCGAGTGCTGCATCCATATTTCTCCAAGGCTTCTACTGTTTTTGGAAATGCCGATTCAGAAGATGCCGTGGAGAACGCCAATAAAATGGGTTCGCGAATTTCTTTTAACAGTTTGATGAATGGAATTTTTAAGAAGAAACAAATACTGCCTAAAATGACAAAGGCGAAAAAGAGCAATCCAAAATAAAAGCAGGCGATCAAATAAATATATCCGCCAATAATTCCCAACCCTTGTTTTGCAACTACTGCTGCTATGGCACCAAAAACACCAAAGGGAGCAAACAACATCACATAATTAGTTACCTTAAACATGACATGACCTAAAGCATCCATTGCATTTACAATCGACTTCGCTTTATCACCCATAGCAGCGGTTCCAATGCCAAAGAAAATAGAGAAAACAACAATGGGCAATATCTCATTATTGGCCATCGCTTCAACTACGCTTTTGGGAATCACATGGGTAATGAATTCACGGAAAGAGGGAGCTCCTTTACTGATCCCTTCACTCAATG
>JANOAX010000250.1:0-3468 GCA_031411335.1 Bacteroidota bacterium | reverse complement strand
CGGTTTTCCCTTGTAATGATTTGAATGGAGATAATAGTTTAACGGTAACCGATGTCGCACTCTTAAGCGGTTGTATTCGTTCTCAAAATGGATCCCACAATCATCAAGGTGGTACTCAAAACACACATAGGCATTGCGAATTCCCATGGAATATTCTAAATATAAATGATACAGTGAAACTCGGAATCGGTGCTATAAATTCTACTGCTAAGTATTTGGATTTACAAATTGCTAATGCGGATTGCCGTCTGTTAGGATTGGATTTCACCATGACAAGCTTGCAAATTGATTCAGTCGTTTCCATCTATCCCGGTTTCGAACCATTATTCCACTGGAATGCATCTACAGGTCGAATTGTTTTTATCGATACTACAGAAGTGTCTCTGACAAAACAAATTGTTCCCGTTAACTTCCTGCGTGTTTATTATAGTTCGTTAAGTTCTTCAACCATTTGTATTGCTCAATTGAATGCTAGCGTGAATTCAGATTATGAAGAAACAAATAAAGTGATTTACAATGGATGTGTTTCTGTCACAGGAAATAGTCATTTGTATAAGAGCGGAATTTTATCCATCGTTCCCAATCCTTCAAAAGGAATATTTAGACTTAAATCGAATTCCCTGCAAGGGCAATTATCTAAAATTTCTATTGTAGATGTCATGGGTAAAGTGGTCATGCAAGAACAATATATTTCATTGGGAACAGATGGAATGGAATTGGATTTAAGTCATCTTCCTTCCGGAATGTATTTGTTGAATTATAAAAGCGAAGGTATCCACGTCATTGAACGATTGGTGATTGAATAGATGGAATGCTTAGTAAATAGAAATTCTTTCAGTTTTACATTGAGATCATTGTTTAAGTAAATATTATAAATTATTAGTTTACGTAATATCTCAGTGGTTCTCTGTGACCTCCGTGAACTCCGTGGTAAAAAAATGAACTTTAATAGACGATGAAATTGGTCGGTACGTAATAATAGTTTAACAAGTACTGTCCCTTTAATTGGCAACAAACACATTCTTATTATTTCTTTGTCGGACCTTGGTGAACCTTTGGTAAAGGAATGTTATTTATATTGACTGGAGAATATTCATATTTAAAGAATTAGAACGTTTACCTCTATTAGAGCCTTTTCTTTTACCACGGAGGGCACGAAGTTGGCACGGAGGAGCACGGAGAAATTCTTTATCTCAAATATTATTTGATTTAAAACACTTAGTGTACTCTGTGTAAAACTCTGTGGTCTCTGTGGTAAAGTAAAGTTTGTAATTAGACAATGAACTTGATCAATACCCAATTAAAGTTTGATAAGAAGAGAACCATTTATAGCCCATAATCCATCGGATCTTTTATAATAGGAAGCGCGTATTCCTAATCCTTTTATTACTTGATTTATTTTTCGGGATGAAAGTGGATGAATGAATAATTCTATACCCGTGTTGATGGAAGTGAATTTAGAAAGGTCGAAGTCTGATGTATAGAAAGAACTAGTTGCACTGTGTTTCCCTTTTTCTTTGAAATAGGTTGAAGCGGCTTGTGCATAAGCTCGAGCGAATACTGAAAAATATATTTTTGGATTTACTTTCCAACTGATTTCTTCTTCCAACGAAATGGCATGAATATCGAAATTGTCTTTGTACAATCCTATATTCTGTTTTAAAATAAATTGTGAACTAATGAAGGAATTCAATTGCACAGCCAATGGAATTTTTATTCGTTGAGATGGAAGTTTTTCAACGACTGTATTTCCATTGGTTAAATAAATTCGGTGGAAGGGTGTCGACAATAATCCTTCTTGTAAACTCATCCCTGCAAAAAATGCAAGCTGCGATTTTTTACTAAGAAGAACAGAGTAGGAGGACATCAAATTATAACTTTGCCTTCGGTAATTTTTAAACCAATCGGTACTTCTTAATTCGATGGGATAAACGAGTCGGACCGGTGAATAAAAATCGGGATTAAATCTGCCCCAACGTAAATCGTCAAAAGCGGCATCCACTGAAAGATTCCAATGACTTCCTTTGGCTGTTTCTTGCGATTGATAATTCAATCGAACTGGAATAGATAGGTAATCCGATTCAGCGGAAACACCCGTTCCAACCGTGACGAGTGATTTGTTTTTGGTGTGAATGGATAAATTAAGATCAGCAAATATTCTTCGATCTACTCTTGAAGCGGAAGTAAGTACATAATCGATTCTATCCGTTGATGCTGATGTAATCACATCTACCCCAGCTTTCCAATTCAAATCAAATTTTTGAGAGAGGTAATGTTTAGCTTTTAAAGAAACCGCTTGTACATTGAGTTCTTCGGTACCTTGTCCTCCTGTAACGGCACTGTGTTTTCCATCCTGCGTATAATAACTATAGAGTGCTTCAATTTCTGTTTTGTCAATGTTTTGAAATTGATAATTACTATCCACAGTTTGTGCCTTTGCTTTTGAAATCAAGCAAAGCATCCCCACTATAATAAAAATCTTTTTCATCTTAATTGCATCCGCAGCCTCCACTGCTTTTATCGGAGCCTGGCATGATAGCTCCCTCACGAATCGATTGAAAATAATTTTCAAATTTCTTCATTCCATTCGCGTCAAATTGCATCTTCTGATCGTTGAGATACGCTTTTTGATACGGCTTCACTACTTGACAAGCCGAAGCAGTCCACAGCGTGAATAGTGCCATCCATAGGACGATTCTATGCTGGTAAATTGCTATGGATATTGTTTTTTTCATCGAGAATGAAATACCAAGTTTGTGGAAGTTGATGGATAAAATGTTTGCCTTCATCTACGCCCATTACATTAACTGCTGTAGCTAGTGCATCGCTCAATTCGGCGGATGGACTAAAGACCGTTACGCTGCGAATTCCATGAACAGGCATTCCGGTTTTAGGGTGTAAAGTATGACTGTATCTTTTGCCATCACAAATAAAATATTGCTCGTAGTCGCCGGATGTTGCTACTGCTACCGAGGGCATTTGAAGTTTATAGAGTAATTGAGTGCGATCGGTATTTGAAATTCCAGTCGACCAACACCTCCCATCGGCACGTTTTCCTAAAACACTAATATCGCCGCTGGCATTAATTACGCCGCCTGTTACACCCATCTGCTTCCAAAGTGATTGAACTTTATCAGCCGCATAACCTTTTCCAATGGCAGCAAAACTTATTTTCATTTCTTTTTTTAAAAGACAAATTCGATTGTTGTCTAATAATAGAATATTATTAAATCCAGTTTTTTGTAGGGCGCAATGAATATCGTCTGAAGATGGTAACTTCTCTTCCGTTCTTTTAAATGAATACAATTTTTTTAGTGGCGCCATGCTCACATCAAATGCACCTTGACTGATTGAATATAGTTTTTGACAACGTTGCAAAAGTTGATGTACTTCTGAATCGATTGTAAATATTTCATTTGCAGGAATTGAATTGATGCGTGAAGTTTCAGAAGTGGGTTTGAATTCAGA
>JANOAX010000249.1:0-23710 GCA_031411335.1 Bacteroidota bacterium | reverse complement strand
TAGAAATGCCGCTAATTACTGGTTTCATCTTCTATTATTTCATATTGAATATTCGTCATTGCGGCAGAACATGTTCTGCCGCAATGACGAATATTCAATATGAAATAATAGAAGATGAAACCAGTAATTAGCGGCATTTCTAAAGTGAATGATTCTAACTTTGTAGGGGAATTGTATAATTTGGAAGAAAAAAGGTTTTTTAGTAGATAATTAGAAAGGAAAAACTAACTTAGTACTGGAATATTTGAATGAGGGTAATTACGTAGTTGCATTCAAACAAAATGACCAAATAGTAAAACACGATAAACTCGTAATCGTAAAGTGAAAAAAATAAAACTTTTAATACTTATGGTATTGTCTCTTTCGTATGCGAAAAGTCAATACCATGATGCCAATTGGGTTATTTCAACGGGATATGGATCAATAAATCACAATACATTAATAAACTTTCCAGCTGGTGGACAAACCCCACAGGCTAGTTTAACCAATGGATATATCCCATTTGCTCACACCAATGCAAACATTTCAGATCAAAATGGAAACTTGCTTTTTATCACAAATGGGATAAATATTTACAATCGTTTGTTTCAACCAATATCAGGAGGAATTGTTCAATCAAGCTATACCTCAATGTATTCTTCAACAGGTCTTAATCGTCCCCATCAATATATTTTTATTCCTTGGCCTGATGATACAAACAAGTTTGTTTTATTTTATTGCGTACCTGAACTTTCAATTGTTTCCTCAGGTCCGTGCTCAAATGGCTTAGGTTGGCTTTCAACACATCTTTATTATACAGTATTAGACAAAACATTAAATGGTGGGTTAGGTGGAATTGTTATTGCAAGTAATATAGCCATAGTTGACACACTTGTTCATTTCACCGGATTATCAGCTGTTAAGCATGCCAATGGAAGAGATTGGTGGTTGGTCGTTAAAGAGAATTGTAATAATTCTTTCAAGAAAGTATTATTTACTTCGAATGGAATTCAGTTTATTAGCTCACAAAGTATTGGCCCTTCAATGGCTAAATTTGATTATGCAGTTTCAAGTTTCTCTCCTAATGGGAATATTTATTTCCAAACTATTAATGATTACAATTTCATTTTGTATAAATTTGATCGTTGTTTGGGTCTTTTTTCAGATCCTTTAGTTATAAGTTCAGGGACAACAAATGAATTTATTAGTACCTTTTCACAAAATTCAAGATTTTTATATAGGTCTGCAAGTAGTCAAGGAATCAATACGGCTCAATATGATCTCAGTTTATACAATCAACCAAATGGAGTTCAAAATAGTCGTTTACTAATTGATCCAATTTATGATAGTATTGCTTGTAACGGACTAAGCCCATTTACTGCAAGTGCCGCTTGTTTTCCAGAACTAGCACCTGATGGAAAAGTATATTTTGGACATTGTTACTTATGTAATTTATCAGTGATCAATTCCCCCGATAGCTTAGATACACTTTGCAATATGGAGTATAATACTTTTATACTTCCATCTCCAAATGCTGGTTTGCCTCCATATCATCCAAATTATAGGCTGGGGCCTCTTGTTGGAAGTCCATGCGATACTTTGAGTGTTGGAGTAGAAGAATGGCAAGCCAATCAAGTATTAATATTTCCAAACCCAACACAAAACTCAATTAATGTTAGCTTAGGAAGAACTTGCGAAGAAATACAATGTAAGGTTTACAATATGCAAGGTCAATTGCTTTTTCAAGAAAAGAGAAATTTCGGAAATGCATTTACATTGGACATCCCTAAACTTTCAAAAGGGCTTTACTTATTGGAGATACTTTGTAATGAAGGACGGGTGGTGAAAAAAGTGGTAATAGGTTATTAATAACGAATCGATAAGAATTAACGCGAAATCCGAATTAACACGAAATGCGAAATTTGCACGAAAGACTTGTGCTAGTTTAGACATAAGTCATGTTTTTTACAAAATAAAATCCGCGAAAATCCGAGTTATCCGATTTATCAGTGTTCAAAGTTATCAGTTTAGTTTTTCGATAAGTAATCATAAAAAATCCTGATCATCTTATTAAATCAGTGGCCCATCAATGTATAATCACTACTAAAATCTCTCTTGCAGCTTGCAGCTTGTAGCTTAAACTTCAACCTGAGTATCATCACAACGCTACTTCAAAATCCAATCGCGAAGCCTCACAATTAAAAATCCGAAAAGAGGGGGTAATTCTGATCCCGATAGCTATCGGGAATTAATTCTTAATTCAGGTCGTCAGTTTCTTGTTATTTTATTAAGGAAGTTCTGAGAAAGAAGAGCTCACAGGGAGTTTTGTAATATGGTGAAGGATAATTCTGTC
The DNA here is from genome assembly GCA_031411335.1 of Bacteroidota bacterium. Taxonomy (GTDB): domain Bacteria; phylum Bacteroidota; class Bacteroidia; order AKYH767-A; family OLB10; genus JAJTFW01. The sequence goes on along the minus strand of JANOAX010000249.1, from coordinate 21,378 downwards.
ACCATGAATTTTGGTAATAGGTAACGCGGCAAAATTGTGCTTAATTGCAATGAGCTTTTACCGAGAAAAAAACGTCAGGCTATAAATCTTCCGGTTTAATCTTTACTATTTTGTTGTCTCTCATCACAACAAGCACGGACTTTTTATATTTTTTGTAGGCAATCAATCTTTCATACGAAATTTCAAGACCTTTCAAAATTTTGTCACGGAGTTCATTTTGCTTTTCTATTGTCATCATAGTATTTTTTAATTTGAGCAAATTTTATATTGTCAATAATATTTAGTTCGCCTTGTGTGGTTTTTTCAGCCAGCAGTTCATGCTTTCCATTTGAATTGTCAAAAATAAATGCTCCATCTGCTAATGGTAAATAAATGTCAAATAAATTTATTATCCCTCTTAAATATCTTCTTGCAATTACATTCTCGGGAATATTATGACCACCCTCTGAGACTCTTGTTCTTACACGTTCCATTGCTAATTCTACATTTTGAAGCCAAAAGAAAATTAAAGTTATTGAATAATTATTTTCTTTGGCTTTAAGAATTTTACTTCTGTAACTTTTAGTTGATAACGTTGTCTCAAATGCAAAGTTTTCGTTTAAATACAGCAATTCATTTATTCGGTTTAACATTAAACGACCGGCTTCAAAAGCAATTTTTTCCGGTTGGAATGGTGAAATCCCTTTTGCTATTTCATCGGCATTAACAAATTCTTTACAATTGATCATTTCCGGTAAAATAGTAAATGAAGCCGTTGTTTTACCTGATCCATTACATCCAGCAATTATAAAGAGATTTTTATCACTCATTCCTGCAAATTTAATGAATTTTTTGCTCTGTTAAATGCGTTTGTATTTCTTTTATATTGAATACATACAGTAGTTCTGTTAGCGAACAGGTTTGTAGTATATTGGAACAACACCTGTTTGGGCAGGCAAGTTTGGAATTAATTTGGAGAGGAGGGAGTAGGAGGTAATTCACCTTTTCAGTATTCTATACCTCAGAAGTACGATATTTCACTTTGACTTCTGTAAGCCCCAGAAGTACGGCGTTTCACTTTGACTGATGGTTACCTTTCAAACTGCAAGGCGAAGCAATCTATAATCCAATCGTAAAGCCTCGTAACCAAAATCCAAAAAGGGGGGGTAATTCTGAATTCTGCATTCTTAATTCTGAATTAACTCAGCATCCATCACATCCACCCTTATTATTGGCGCTAACAGATCCCCTTATCTTTCTAAAAAGAAATAGACAGGCTACTAAGACTAAGACAATTACAAAAACCTCTTGCATGTGGCAAAGTTAGGGCTTTCAGAAGCAAAAAGCCTACATTTGCATCAATATTTATAGCATGTTAATGACCGAACATTCACTTCACTTCCGTCGCGAGAATCTATCGGATGAAGTACTTATCGATTTATATAAAGCCCTCTTAAAACCTCGAATGATCGAGGAGAAAATGCTCGTTCTGCTTCGTCAAGGGAAATTAGCGAAATGGTTTAGTGGCATTGGACAAGAGGCGATTTCTGTAGGAACCGCCATGGCGCTTCACCGTGAAGAATATATTTTACCCATGCACCGAAATTTAGGTGTATTTACTGTTCGTGGAATTCCGTTGAATCGTTTGTTTTCGCAATTCACAGGTAAGCCCGGTGGATTCACAAAAGGTCGCGATCGTTCATTTCACATGGGAACGCAAGAATTTCATATTGTGGGAATGATATCGCATTTGGGTCCGCAGATGGGCGTTGCTGATGGTGTAGCGTTGGGGAATTTGTTGAAGAAGAATCCGCACGTTACCGCAGTGTTTACTGGAGATGGAGCATCAAGTGAAGGCGATTTTCATGAGAGTATAAATGTGGCTGCAGTATGGGATCTTCCTGTAATTTTTGTCATTGAAAATAATGGTTACGGTCTTAGTACGCCCAGTTCCGAACAGTTTCGTTGCAAACAATTTATTGATAAAGCAATTGGTTACGGGATTGAAGGGGTGCAAGTAGATGGAAATAATATTTTGGAAGTCTATAACACCGTGAATGAATTGGCGGCATCGATGCGCGAGCGTCCACGTCCCATTATTTTAGAGTGTATGACATTTAGGATGCGCGGACACGAAGAAGCTTCCGGTACAAAATATGTTCCTCAAGAACTTTTTGAAATGTGGGGAAAGAAAGATCCCATCAAAAACTACGAAGAATATTTGTTGAATGAAGGTGTGATTGATACTGATTTTGTAGATCGTATTCGTGCAGGCATTAAGGAAGAAATTGAAAAGGGATTATCCATCGCATTCGCAGAAAAGGAAATTGAACCCGATGACGCTCGTGAATTGAATGATCGTTTTGCGCCTTACGACGCAAAACCCATTCTTGCAGCAACTGAAAATAATTCGGAGAAAAGATTTTTGGATGCTATTTCAGATGGGATGAAGCAGGGGATGGAGCGACATCCTAATCTCATCATCATGGGTCAAGATATTGCGGAATACGGAGGTGCGTTTAAAGCTACTGCTGGATTTGTAGAGCAGTTTGGAAAGATGAGAGTGCGCAATACTCCGTTGTGTGAATCGGCGATTTTAGGTGCAGGACTCGGGTTAAGTATTAACGGTTGTAAATCGATTATCGAAATGCAATTTTCGGATTTCGTAACGTGTGGATTTAATCAGATTGTAAATAATTTAGCCAAGACACATTATCGTTGGGGACAAGCTGCCGATGTGGTTGTAAGAATGCCAACCGGTGCAGGAGTAGGCGCAGGCCCTTTTCATAGTCAGTCGACAGAGGCGTGGTTCTTTCATGTTCCCGGATTAAAAATTGTTTATCCTGCATTTCCTGAAGATGCTAAAGGACTCATGGCATCAGCTATTGAAGATCCAAATCCTGTGATGTACTTCGAGCATAAAGCACTTTACAGAAGTATAACAGCAAACATTCCAGATGATTATTACACCACTGAAATTGGTAAAGCAAACTTAATTCGAAAGGGTGACGATTTAACCATCGTTACTTATGGACTCGGTGTGCATTGGGCGATGGAAATATTAGATCTGCATCCAGAAATATCAGCTGATTTAATTGATTTGAGAACACTATTACCTTGGGATGAAGAAACGGTTTTGAAATCGGTGAAGAAAAATTCGAAAGTATTGGTGATGCACGAAGATTCCATTACAGGAGGAATAGGAGCGGAGATAACGTCACGCATATCCGAAACTTGTTTTGCAGAATTGGATGCCGCACCCGTGCGAATTGGTGCATTGGATACGCCCGTACCGATGTCTAGTGCTTTAGAGTGGAATTATTTGCCGAAGAAACGTTTTGAAGAGGCCCTGCTAAAGCTTGCGGCTTACTAACCACAGGTGGCATGAGCTGTATGAGTTTGTCGAGCATCTTCTTGTTCTCGGAATTCAAAGCAGCATCGCGTAAAAAATGTTTTTCTTTCTCGGTAAGATGCCAGCTCAACGAAACACGATCTTCTGTCTCGGGCATTTGAAAAATAACGACATCCATCGGAACATTCACGATGTCTTTTGCATATTGTAAATAGCGATCGAAATTATAATCTTGCATGATGATGAAATTTCCAGAGACGTTTCTCATGGGTGCCATCAACTTTTCGACAATCGTTTTTACACTATTGTTTTCTACTTTTAAATGTTTATGTGTATCTCTGATTTGTAAAAACACAACGCCTGATGTGTTCGCGTCAATCCAATCTTTAAAAGAAAATAAAAACTGAATGGAATTCATCACACCATAGTTGTCACGTATTCCTGCATCCATTACTTCAATAGCGGGTTCACTGGGTAAAGAAACTGCAGGCATCACATAAGGAAAGGCGGAGTTCATGCGAAGTGCACTGGTCAATTTTATATTCTCCGCATTTTGATCTTTAAAAAATCGACTAAACTCTACACCGTTGGCAACAGGTTGAATTCCACTTTTGAAAGAACCGTTTTCTTGTAGTAAATAACTCACAGGTTGCGCTGCGATGTGTAATGCTCTTCCATCATTGATAATCGTTGGACTTATCACCACCATCGGTATGATAGCTTCTTTTTCTGGCTTCTCATAATCACGCAAGCGCTTGTCGAGAATTCCTTTTGTGTTTTCATTCAACTGTCCTTCCCAAGCCCAAGCCCTGTCTTTCACATAATGATATTGCCCATCTGTAAACTGTTGATTATTTAAAAAGATATCAGCTACCGTCGCACTAAAGATCATCGAGTTGAGCATGTCCTTGCCCATGTTTTGCAAGAAGCGATTTTGAATATTATCATCCGCTTTCATTAACGTATCGTAATGATTTAAGAAAAGCTCGCGGTAATAACATAAACTAATCATTCCTCCGGAAGATCCTGTTGCGAAAGCCGTATGGTGCATCAAATTTCCTTGGTAAACGCTATCGATCATCTGCAATGTTCGGAAGCTAAATACACAAGAACGGAGTCCGCCACCGCTTACATTTAATAAAACCAACTTTGGTTTTGCAATGCCTTGTTCTGTCCATCGTAGCTTCCATTTATCGAGAATCTCTTTGGTGTTTTTAATGTCGTGTGCGAGTAAACTATCGTTTACTTGTTCTTCCAATGATTCTCTATTATAAGAAACTAATTTTTTTGTGTAATCCAATCCATAGGCTTTATTCCTTGGATTCAACACTTCAAATTGTGAGAAGAAGTTGATGACTAAAAAGAGAATGATAAGCGCAGAATTGGCCCATGATCGTAGCCAATATCTAAATACGCCGCTCAACATTAAAAACATGGTGATCAATAATAAAATACTGGCACCTGCAGGAATTCTAAAAAAGGAATAGTCGCGAAATAATCCGAGAAGAATAAATATGATGAATACAATGATTTCAATTACGGCTGCATTCACATGATTCTGACGAAATACACGCTCGAGCATATACCGTTTGTAATGTCGAACATCACGAACTAGTTTTAATTTCACAGGAAAAGTGATGTAGGTATCAACTCTCCAACTATTTTTTCGTTGAACGCCACTTAATGGTTTTAAAATTTTTGTGCTGGTATCTGCATTTTCAACTCCAAACAGTTTGTAGATGTCTTTGTTGGTTACCATGAAATACCTTATTGTAGCCAGAAAGACAATGAGAATTCCGAGCAAGAACATGGAAATATGAATCGCAACGGTGCTAATAGGTTGTAATTGGTAATACAATTGAAAGCGAGCGATGCAGATGCAATACACCAGCACGAAGATTCCTGGAATAATAAAATTGTTATGACAATATTTTACAAACGTTTTAGATAATGTAGCGAGGAATGGAAAACGAAAACTGTTTAATATAAAACTAGAAATATTAAATGCCATAATGAATGCTCCTGTACTCACGCCCATAATGAAGAAAGAGCGTTTTCCAACTAAGCCCATGTATTCCGGATCAAGGAACAGATAGGGAATACCAAAACGTGAGGCGAGCGATTGGGTGATGAATCCAAAGAGCAACAGCCAATACAAGATCATCATCTGATTTTTTTTGAAATGCATGATGACCAGTTGCACTGGAAAACTAAATAAAATGCGCGAAGCTAATTTGTGAAGATTCATTACTTACTATAGCTAACGAATTTATACGTGAATACAGTATAAAAGTTGGCTTGAATAATAAGTTTTTATCATCTACTTGTTAACGAAGTAGGAGAGGTAGGCCCAAACAAAAGGAACGCTGAGGAATAATGCATCAAAGCGATCGAGTAATCCTCCGTGACCCGGAAGAATATTTCCAGAGTCTTTCACTCCTAAACTGCGCTTTAAAAGGGATTCGCAGAGGTCGCCCAAAATTCCAGTTACCACAATGATCAAAGCGATGAATAACCATGAAGTGAGATCAATTTGCTGCTGGTATAAACTCAATAAATAGGCAATTCCTAAGGTGCTTAACCCTCCTCCAATAACACCCTCCCACGATTTTTTTGGTGAAATGCGCTCAAAAAGTCGGTGTTTGCCCATCAAGTTTCCAAAAACATACGCAAAGGAATCGCTACTCCATACCAAGAAAAAATAGCCCAGAAGAATTCCTCGATCATATACACCGTCATGCACAGAAATAGAACTTAATAATGCAAAGGGTACAATGACATACAAGATTCCGAGTAAAGTGTATCCAATGTTTCCAAATGGTTGTTGCTTTTTACGATATAACTCCGCAATGAAAATGAGAACACTCAATGGAGCCAAGAACACTAATAATTTTTGATTCGCTGCAGAAAAGGAAGCATGTGAGATGAAAATATAAGTGATAGCTCCTAAAATCAATCCCATCATTTTGTTGGGTTGGTTTTCAGCGTTAGTGACTAACGTATAGAATTCATTCAAGCTGATGAGAGCCGCCAATAAAAAGAGTAATTGAAAAGAAAGAGGTCCATACCAAATGGAAGCTATAACACCTCCTGTAAAAATGGTTCCTGTGATCAGTCTTTGCCAAAGATTACTCATAATAAATCATTTTCAGTGAGAATAAGTTTAGCTCTGTCCACAAGGTCAGCAGAAACATAAAGTTCAATTTCCCCAAATATATACGATGAATCTTTTTTGTTGATTTTATAGGCAGGTATATCTTGTTCTTCTAACAATGAAATAGCTGCGGCAATTTCAAGTGGCTTGGTGCTGGTGTAAATTAACGTGAAGTCCACTTCTTCATTCCCCATCGTCTCGATCGTTGATTAGGAATAAATATAATTGTCGTGGACCATGTGCGCCCATCACCAGTTTACCATCAATGTCGGCCGTTCTGCTTGGACCTGTCACAATACTCAACGCGGAGGGCATCTTCGCATATTTATGTCGAAGCCATACCAAAGCATCTTTCATATCGACCGTCAACTGACTTGCTCTTGCTAATACTACATGAAATGGGGCGTAAGCGGGAATCGTTCTGCTTTGCTCTTTCGAAGAAAAAACGATGCTTCCTGTTCTTGCAATTAAACATTCGCAAGTACTAATACCCACATCAATATTTATTTTACCTTCTAAAATTAATTCGTGTGGAAGCTCGCATTCGGTCAACAAATTGCTGATACCATCTTCCACACAATAGATGTTTTTCCATTTGTGAATCATGCCCAGACTCACCAAATTCTCCATGAACTCCAATTCGCTGTCGATCAAGAAAAATTTTACTCCCGCCGCTTCTGCTTTTTCTGCGAAGATCAACAAAGGATCTTCGTCGGTCATATGATAAATAGGAGCGTCGAGAGAAAGTTGAGGATAGGGATTGTCCGTCTTCGATAAAATCGAAGCTCTAATTTTCTTGAGTACTTTTTCTCTGTTGGTACTTTCGTCCATACATCAACGATATCGATGGCTTATGCCGGAGAATTTTCTTGCGATGGTTTTTCTTCTGCTTTAACAACGATCACTTCTTCAACAGGAACATTCACTAATTTTTCGTTCTCTTCTTTGTCCCATGTTCTTTTTCCAAAAACACGCTCTAAATCTTCTTTGTAGATCACTTCTTTTTCCAATAATGTCGCAGCTAAAATATCGAGCTTCGATTTATTGTTTTTAAGTAACTCAAGAGTTTTAGTATAAGCTTCGTCAATCAATTTCTTTACTTCAAAATCGATTAACTCCGCTGTTTTTTCACTGTATGGTTTGGTGAAGTTATAATCGGCATTACCTGATGAATCATAATAGCTGATATTTCCCAACGCATCATTTAATCCAAATACAGTTACTGTAGCATAAGCTTGCTTTGTTATTTTCTCCAAGTCGCTTAATGCACCTGTCGAAATCGTTCCAAATTTCACTTGCTCTGCAGCGCGACCTCCTAAAGCTGCACATATTTCATCAAAAATTTGTTCGCGAGTTGTAATCTGCCTTTCCTCTGGTAAGTACCAAGCAGCGCCCAATGAATTTCCTCTCGGTACGATGGTCACTTTGATTAATGGTGCAGTATGTTCCAACAACCAACTCACCGCAGCATGTCCTGATTCATGATAAGCAATTACATTTTTTTCATGTTTGGAGATGATTTTATTTTTCTTTTCTAAACCACCCACAATACGATCCACTGCATCTAAGAAATCCTGATGTCCAATAGCAGTTTTGTTTCTTCTAGCGGCAATCAATGCAGCTTCATTACAAAGGTTGGCTAAGTCAGCACCTGAGAATCCCGGAGTTTGCTTGGCTAAGAAATCTAAATCAACCGTGTCGTCTAATTTCAATGGCTTCGCATGTACTTTGAAAATTTCTTTTCTTCCATTTAAATCAGGAAGCTCCACATAAATTTGTCGATCGAAACGTCCCGGACGAAGTAAAGCTCTATCTAATATATCTGCACGGTTGGTTGCTGCTAAAATGATCACACCGGAATTACTTCCGAATCCATCCATCTCCGTCAACAACTGATTCAATGTACTCTCACGCTCATCATTTGCAGAGAAAGAAGGTTGTTTGCCACGGGCACGACCAATCGCATCAATCTCATCAATGAAAATAATACTTGGCGCCTTTTCCTTTGCTTGACGGAATAAATCACGAACACGGCTCGCACCAACACCCACAAACATCTCCACGAAATCGGAACCCGATAGAGAGAAGAAAGGAACTTGTGCTTCACCAGCCACTGCTTTTGCCAAAAGTGTTTTACCTGTTCCCGGAGGACCTACAAGCAATGCACCTCTTGGAATTTTTCCACCGAGTTGAGTGTATTTTTTTGGTGTCTTAAGGAAATCTACAATTTCCATTACCTCAATTTTCGCTTCTTCTAATCCCGCTACATCATTGAAGGTAACTTTTACATGTAAGTCTTTGTCGAAGAGCGTCGCCTTTGATTTTCCAATATTGAAAATCTGACTTCCGCCTCCGCCATTGCCCATTCTACGAATGATAAACATGTAAATTACAATCAACAAAAAGAAAGGCAGGATCCATGATAACAAATCCCAATATCCTCTATCGTTATTATTGTAAACAATATTTACGCGTAAGTCGGGAGTTAAATCTTTTTGAACTTCATCCAAGTCCTTTTTAAAACTTCCCACATCTCCAATGGTAAAAGCATAATGTGGACCTTCGTTCACACCATTGCCAAAAGCTTTCTTGCTTACACCTTTAAATGCAGGATCAGCAAGTTTTGTTTTCTTGATGAATACTTGAACCACTTCTTTATTCACCACAACGATGCGGTCAATATCTCCTTGTTTCACCCATGTTGAAAATTGTGACCAGGTTGCTTCTTTTGGGTGATTACCCCAATCAAACAAATTGATCCCAATAAGCATCAGTAGGATGATACCATAAATCCAATAAAAATTAAAGTTGAAGCGTGGTTGTTTTTGCTTCTGGAAACTGTTGAAAGGCTTTTTCTTTTCTTCCGGTTGACTTTGCTCAGACATTTTTTTTCGTTCTCTTCTTAAGTGCTAAGGTCTATAATAAACGCTTAACGATTCAATTGTTTTCTGTAATTCTTACTATTTCCGCATCTGCCCAAAGACGTTCAATTCCGTAATAATCTCTTTGTTCGGGTTGGAAGATATGAACCACTACATTTATATAGTCGATTAACACCCATAGCGCATTTTTAACTCCTTCAATATGTTCGGGATTTTCCCCGCATTCTATTAGTACTGTTTCTTCTACTGATCTAGCGATTCCTTCAACTTGAGTGGATGAATCCCCTTGACACACGATGAAAAAATCAGATACGACCCCGCCAATGTTTCTAAGGTCCATCACAACTATCTCTTTCGCTTTTCGATCTTGTAAACCTTTAATCACACCGTTCACTAAAACGTCGTCAATGACTTCAGGTTTCCTAATTCTTGCGGCAGCACTTTTTACCATTCGGTTCTATTAGTGTATTTTTGCAAAATTACTCATTTTTAGTCCCGATATGAATTTAATCGTACTCTCTTCTGTTGATTCTACTAACAATTATTTACAGACTTTGTTTGATAATAATTCACTCGAAGAGGGCACAGTCGTCATTAGCCAGGAGCAAACGATGGGACGCGGACAGAGAGGGAATTCATGGCAAAGTCTTCCTGGAGACGGTCTTTACGCTTCAATATTGTTTTTGCCTTCGAATTTTTCTGTTGAAAACCAATATTACTTGAATAAAGCAATAGCCTGCGGAACAGCAAGGTATATCGCTTCAGCAGTTAATGACGATGTGAAAATTAAGTGGCCAAATGATATTTTAATTGGCGATAAAAAGGTAGCAGGAATTCTCATCGAGAACAGCATAAGGGGAAATCTTATCTCTTCGGTAATTGCTGGAATCGGGATTAATTTGAATCAATTGCATTTTGATTTTAATTACGGGACTCCTGGTACGTCATTGAGAATAGCAAGCAATCACCGATATGATCCAGAATTGGAGATCGCTAAGCTTTTTAAAGAGATTTGGTTTGATTATCAGCAACTTATGAAAGGAGATTATGATTTGATTGCTAAAGATTACCAAAAGTTACTTTATAAAGCAGGAGAGGAAAGTAAATTTATCTCGAACGAAGAATTTTTCGTAGGAATTTTAGTTGAGGTTGATAAGGAAGGAGCTGCAATTATCGAGGTAAATGGTAAGCAAAAACGATGTATTCATCCTCAAACTCGAATGATCGTAAAGTAAAGAAAGGGTTGATTTAAGCAGCATGCATACTTTGATATTTCCGCACCAATAAATTTAAAAAGTTACCTAATGGTTTTTCAGCCATCATTTTCAAGAAGGGATTTAAATCAGCATCAAAAAACAATTGTAATTCAGAAGTACCATCATTGCAATCCGCAATTTTGCAGATGAGCTTTAAATCGAAAGGAGCTTTTTCATGTTTTGCCATCACCACTTCTGTAAATGGAGTTTTACTCTCGTATTTCAATCCTAATGTTGCCATCCCTTTGATGGTGAATTTGCACGTTTCTCCTGTTACGGTAAATCCTTCTACTTGCTCGGGCATTAAATTTCCAATATTATTGAAATCGCCAAGGAAATTATAAATTTCTTCCGCTTTTTGATTCACAATCACTTTTTCACTTTCTATTCTGGTCATCTCTTTACAAGCAATTTTTTAAAGTATTTTTATCTTAGGTGTTATCCGTTGATCTTCCAAATTTCCGGTTTCTTTCTCCATGCTTCCAACAAAGGAAGTTCTTCTTTACGCACATAGCCTGTTGCGATGGCTTGCTTAATGAGTACATCATAATTACTTAATGAATACCACGGGCAAGCTGCTTTTTTAAAATTCTCATTAGCATTTTCAAATCCGTATGTAAAAATGGAAACTAATCCTTTCACTAAAACATTATTCTTTCTTAATTCCTCAACAGCTTTTAGACTACTTCCTCCAGTAGAAATCAAATCTTCAATTACTACTGCTGATTGGTTAGGTTGCACTTCTCCTTCGATGGTATTTTGTCGGCCATGTTCTTTTGGATTTGGTCGAATATATACGAAAGGTAAACCCATCGCTTCAGCAACTAATGCACCTGGAGCAATGGCAGCTGTGGCAACACCAGCGATGATATCGGGGCGGCCAAACTTGCTTTCAATCAACTTTACAAGCTCTTGACGGATAAAAGTTCTGACCCGAGGATAAGAGAGTGCAATTCGATTATCACAGTAAATGGGTGATTTCCAGCCAGAAGCCCAAGTAAAAGGCTGATCAGGCTGCAATTTAATCGCTTTGATTTGAAGTAGGAATTCGGCTACTTTTGATGCGGTATCATCCATGAACCACAAACCTAATGGATTCATGTGAAACAACCAATCTTTTAAACCCTAAGCAACCCAAAACATGTATCAGGTTTACATTAATGAGCGACTTTTAAAATTTGTGGGAACATACGATCCCATCGGCAATGCCGAAATGGTGATCAAACTAAAAGGCAATGAACCCAAAGATTATCTCAAAGTTTTAGTCAATGCGTTTGAAGAAAATCCACAAACGGAAAGTTTAGTTATTCAATCGGAGAACATCGACGAAACTTGGAAAAAATTCACTTCGCTATATACCATTTTAAAAGCAGCCGGTGGTGTGGTCATCAATTCACAAACCAATAAACTGTTGATGATTTTCCGCAATGGCAAATGGGATTTACCAAAAGGTAAAATTGAAGCTGGCGAAGAACCTGATGTAGCTGCGGTGCGCGAAGTGTATGAAGAATGCGGCATTGGCGAACTAAAACTTTCCAAGCAAATTAAAACAAGTTTCCATACGTATCCATACAAAGAAACAGTCATTCTTAAAAAAACGTATTGGTTTTTGATGAGTAGCACCGACATCAGCACACCTGTTCCTCAATTGGAGGAGGGAATTGTTGAAGCAAGATGGATGGACAAAGCCGAAGTAAAAAAAGCGTTGAAGAATGCGTACTCCTCCATTGTTGAATTGCTGAATGAACAGATTTTGGAAACGGAATATAGACCGCTAGGGTAATTCAGAATTATGAATTCAGAATTCAGAATTTTTTTTCTTCAAGTTTTCGTAAGAATTTTCTTATCACCCTGAGCATGCCGATGGGTGAGCATACCGAAGAGTAAGCCTACGGTATAAAATTTTGAGAAAATTTTGTGACTCTGCGCCTTTAATGAGAAAAAAATCGCGAAAAAACTTTGCGACTCTGCGCCTGCGAGAAAAATTAGCGAAGACTCTGAGAAAACTTAGCGCCTTAGCGACTTTGCGAGAAACTTAAGCGTCGAAACACTGCTGAGAAAACTTTGCGCCTTTTAACGAGAGATTTTTTTTCAGTCTTTGTATTTATTTATTATTTTAGTCGATAACTAGTTATTAAATAGAATCACCAATTTTTCTCAATAAATTTGCAAGACTTATGACACTCGATTATATTCAAGATATTAACGAATACGGCGATGATCTCGTTCGACTTTTCGATTTTGATAAGTCGGAAGCAATCTTATTTCGAGATGCTATTCAGGAATCAATTATTTTGAAGAATGAAGAGTTGGATGTTTCCGCACTAGATTTTATTCAAGCTCGAAATTGTAATTTAATATTCGTAATAGGAGAGGAGGATGAAGGCATTTTTTCAAACCGTGATCTTAATTTCATTTGTAGTCTGACCAAAGAGAGTTATCAAAATATGATTTCTTTATTGGAACCCTTTTGCATCAAAGAAACAAAAGGCTATCAATACCTCTACGACCTCGACTCACCCACTGATTTTCTTTTTTCGCCAGCAGGAACGAATAGCTTTGAGGACTAATTGCTCTTTTATTTATGGTTGTGAATAAAACTAACACTTAAAACAATTAGAAGTAGCTAAATAAACTTGTGTCCTCTGTGAAATACTCTGTGTCCTCTGTGGTTAAAGAAATCTATAAACAGGAAGAATTTAATTGTTTTAATAAATTTAACTTTTAAACACAAAGAGCGCAAAGGTTGCACGGAGAGCGCAAAGAAAAATTTCTATTTAAGAAGCTGTTGAATTCAAATCTAATCTAACAATTAATCGCGAAGCCTCGCGACTAACATCCGTTTAAAGAATACGTTTTATCAATCGAAGATTGTGCGTGTACTTCTTCAAATCCAAATTAAAAATTCCATGATGATCAATATTATCTACCCTTACTTGTCCAGAGGCATGAATAATTCTGTTTTTGGAAGTTAGAATACCTACGTGCGTTATTTTTCCTTCTTCATTATCGAAAAAAGCTAAGTCGCCCACTTGTGTTTCATCTAATAAATGCACCGCTTGTCCTTGCTCAGCTTGCATCCAGGCGTCGCGCTTTAAAGTAATTCCCGAAAGTTTATATGCCATTTGCGTTAGGCCGCTGCAATCGATGCCGAATGGACTTCTGCCGCCCCAATGATAGGGTGCATTGAGGTACATATATGCATTTTCCACAACTACTTTTCCTGTGGTAGCGGAATCAATTTGACGCGCATTCCCTTCAAAGCTATACGTCGTATTTCCAATTCTGCAATTACCATCACGAAACCAAGGAAGTCTACTTCCTAATAAAATAGAAGTAATACTTTGGTGATTAATTAAAATCTGAACGAGATCGTAACTTAAAAATGCTTTGTTCTTTTGTAGCTCGTTAAATTCACTCAACTCCAAAGGATGTTGTTGCGACTTTTGAATCCAGCCTTCATAATCATCAAAGCTTTGATGAATCTTGATCCAGCCATTCACTTGTTCTAACACGGTAAACGTTTCACCAAAAAGAAGCTGCGATATTTCTTCACTTCGGTGCGAAGGTTCCGCACGAAGTGAAATTAAATTGAGAGAACAAATACCGTAGCTCATAGTGATGTTTCACTTATACTGATGTTGTCAGTATAATGTTTTACTACATACGTTCAATTACGATTGCCGAAGCTCCGCCGCCGCCATTGCAAATTCCCGCAGCACCAATTTTACCATTGTTTTGTTGCAAAACACTCAGCAAGGTCACAATGATTCGTGCACCCGAACAACCTAAAGGATGTCCAATCGAAACCGCTCCACCATTTACATTTACTTTGGTAGGATCTAATTTCATGGTGTTGTTATTAGCAATGGCTACAACAGAAAATGCTTCGTTGATTTCAAAATAATCTACATCCGTCATCTTGATTCCTGCTTTTTCAACTGCTAAAGGCAATGCTTTTGAAGGGGTAGTGGTAAACCATTCTGGAGCTTGTTGCGCATCAGCAAAAGAGCGAATTTTTGCTAATGGTTTTATTCCTAACTCTTCTGCTTTTTCTTTACTCATCAACACAACAGCAGCAGCACCATCATTCAAGGTACTCGCATTAGCGGCAGTGACACTTCCATCTTTCACAAACACGGGACGCAAGGAAGGAATTTTATTAAAATCTACTTTTTTGTATTCTTCGTCTTCGTTGATCAACAATGCTTCTTTTCCTTTTTGAGGAATGCTTACTGGCGCAATTTCATCTTTGAATAAACCTTTCGCCCAAGCTGATTGTGAACGTTTGTAGGATTCAATAGCATAAGCATCTTGCTCTTCACGACTTATTTTACACTCTGTCGCACAAAGTTCAGCCGCATTTCCCATGTGGTAATCTTTGTACACATCCCATAATCCATCTTTCACCAAACCATCAATCATTTGAGCATGACCTAAACGATAGCCGTTACGTGCTTTGTCCAAGTAGTAAGGAACTGCACTCATGTTTTCCATTCCACCTGCTACCACAATATCGTTATCGCCAAGCATAATGCTTTGCGCTCCCAACATGATGGCTTTCATTCCTGATGCACAAACTTTATTTATCGTAGTGCCGGGAACGTTAGTAGGAATTCCAGCGAAAATGGAAGCTTGCGTGGCAGGTGCTTGTCCTACGTTGGCTTGCAATACATTTCCCATCAAAACTTCATTCACTTGCTCTGGCTTTATACCCGCTCTTTCTAAAGCTGCTTTGATAGCAGTTGCTCCAAGTTGTGTTGCTGGTACTCCAGATAATACGCCGCCAAAACTTCCAATGGGAGTACGAACAGCAGAAACAATATATACTTCTTTCATAATTCTTGATTTGAGAATGCGAAATTAGTTAAAACAGCGATTGAAGCAGTTTGCTTTTCGTGATTGTCCTTGATCCTGATGGTACTGACCTTAATGAGAGTAAGATGAATTTTATGTATTTATTGAGATTGTATTCTCGTTTCATTCTTGTCTGAATAATTGGTTTTAATATTGTGGTTTTTTATACTTAAACCATTGGACATAGTATTGTTGATAGTGAATAGGATTATTTTAAGTTTAATTCCCAAATATTCTCTTTTTTAATCAACGGTTAACTTGGTTGTCAGCGGGATGCGTTGTCCCAATCGATTGTTTAATTATCTTTTTTGATTGCTTTTATACTGCTTGTTTATGAACATTTTTTGGCTTTATATTTTTCTCTAATCTGTAAACCAATGCTTTAAAAATGTACCTTTGCGCCATGAATACCTTCCAAGAACTGGGCTTAGACGCTCGATTGGTGAAAAGCGTTGAAGCACTGGGCTTTGTGACGCCTACCCCCATACAATTACAAGCAATTCCTGCCCTTCTAGAGGGTGGACGTGATCTCGTTGGATTAGCGCAAACCGGAACAGGCAAGACTGCCGCCTTCGGACTTCCTCTTTTGCAATTGATTGATCTTTCAAAAAATTATCCTCAAGCATTGATTCTGGCTCCAACTCGCGAGCTGTGTGTGCAGATTTACAATGACCTTCAGAATTTCTCGACAGAAATGAAAGGTTTTGAGTCGGTACCTGTTTATGGCGGAGCAAGTATTATGGACCAAATGCGCAAAATCAAGCGTGGTGTTCATGTTGTGGTTGCGACTCCAGGTCGACTAATCGATTTGTTGAAGCGTAAAGCATTGGATCTCGGAAAAGTTAAAATTTTAGTGTTAGATGAAGCCGATGAAATGTTAAACATGGGCTTTAAAGAAGATATCGATTATATTTTGGAGAATACTCCCGATGAGCGAAATACTTGGTTGTTTTCTGCAACGATGCCACGTGAAGTGAGCAACATTGCTAAAAATTACATGGATAATCCATTTGAGATTACCACTGAATCACGTCTGAAAGGAAATGAAAATATTGAGCATTGCTACGCGATGGTTAAAGCGCGCGATCGATATGCTGCATTGAAGCGTTTTGTGGATGCGAATGTTGAAATTTTTGGAATTATCTTTTGTCGTACTCGAATGGAAACGCAAGAAGTTGCGGAGCATTTAATGCGTGATGGGTATAACGCCGATTCATTGCATGGTGACTTGAGTCAAGTACAGCGTGATAAAGTAATGAGTCGCTATCGTGATCGTAGTTTGCAATTGTTAGTAGCAACGGATGTCGCTGCTCGTGGTATCGATGTGCAAGATGTTACTCACGTAATTCACTATAATCTTCCTGATGAATTAGAAAATTATATGCATCGTAGTGGAAGAACCGCACGTGCTGGTAAAACAGGAATGTCGTTGGCCATTGTTCATACAAAGGACATGGGACGTATTCGTCAAATTGAAAGATCAACAGGTCGTACGTTTAAGCAATTGCAAGTTCCCAATGCAATGGAAGTTTGTGAAAAGCAGTTGATGAAGTTAGTGAAGAAGATTCACGAAGTTCAAGTAAACGAAAAAGAAATTGAACCTTACTTGCCTTCTATTTATGAAGAGTTTAAAGACCTAGATCGTGATGCATTGATTCATCGTTTAGTGTCGATTGAATTTAATCGCTTCCTCGAATATTATAAGAATGCGCCAGATCTTAATGCCGATGTTCGTGGTGTTAGAGGTGAGCGTGGAGAAAGCGGTGGTGGTCGTGCTTATGGGGATGCGCATAATCGCATGTTCGTGAGCATCGGTTCTAAAGATGGATTAGATAAAGGTAAATTATTGCGATTTATTTGTGATACAACAGGTGAGAAAGGTGCGGTCTTCGGTCGTATCGATGTGCAAGGTGTATATTCTTTTGTGGATGTTGAACCCGATCGTATAGCAGCTGTAATGGCTGGATTGAATGGCGCCATGTATGAAGATCGTAAAGTTCGTACAGAGTTAAGCGAAAGCAAAGCAGGAAGTAACGGCGGAAGAAGTAGTCGTAGCAGTGATAGTCGTGGTGGCGGACGTAGCAGTGGTGGACGTGGCGGTGAAAGCCGTGGTCGCAGTGGTGGTGATGGCAGAAATTTCGGCGGCGATAGAGGTCGTGGCGGAGAAGGAAGAAGCTACGGTGGTGATAGAGGTCGCAGCGAGGGTGGAAGAGAACGCTCAACAGAACGCAAACGTGAAATGTCGACTGAAGGAAGTGGAGAACGTTCATTTGGACGCGACCCTTGGAAGGACGACAAGCCAGCTAGAAAAAGTAGCAGTAGCGAAGGAAAAAAAGAAAAAGCAGGATCGGAAGGTTCAGCAAGAAAGGATAAATATAAATCACGCTGGTAATTTTATCGAGTGTTGATTAATTGAAGATAAATTCAAAAGACAATAAATAGAAAATACATATTCAATCTATGCACGAGAGTATTCTGATTATTGATTTTGGTTCACAGTTCACCCAATTGATTGCACGACGCGTTCGAGAGTTGAATGTGTATTGTGAAATTCATCCTTATAATCACCTTCCCGAAATGCATAAAGGGATTAAAGGAATTATCTTGAGTGGTGGACCTGCTTCCGTGCGTGAAGAGAATGCACCTTCTGTGGATACAAAGTCTTTGCGTGGACGTTTTCCAGTGTTAGGAGTATGTTATGGTGCACAGCTCATGGCATTGCAAGGCGGAGGAAAAGTGAAGGCTTCCAATACGCGTGAGTATGGTCGTGCACAATTGACCGTGCAACAAAGCGATGATGTGTTTTTGGATGATGTGAAAGATGAATCTCAAGTGTGGATGTCGCATTCCGATTCTATTACCGATGTACCCGAAGATTTTAAAATTATAGCGAGTACGCATGATGTGAAAGTGGCTGCTTATCATATTCAAGGGGAAAATACGTACGGACTTCAATTTCATCCGGAAGTGGTGCACAGTGTAGAAGGAAAAAATTTACTCAAGAATTTTATTTATAAAGTCTGTGGTTGTAAAGGTGACTGGACACCAGGTTCATTCATTGATGAAACCGTGGAAAGTTTGAGGAAGCAACTCGGAAATGATCAGGTAATTCTCGGATTAAGTGGTGGTGTGGATTCTGGTGTTGCAGCTATGTTGTTACATCGTGCAATTGGAAAGAATTTACATTGTGTTTTTGTGAATAATGGACTGCTTCGAAAGAATGAGTTCGAACAAGTATTAGATACCTATCAGCATTTTGGATTAAATATTCATGGTGTAGATGCCAGTGAAGAATTTTATAGAGAACTAGCTGGAGTAAGTGATCCAGAAGCGAAGAGAAAAGTGATCGGTCGTGTTTTTATTGAAGTGTTTGATGCGAAAGCTCACGAGATAAAAGATGTGAAATGGTTAGCGCAAGGAACGATTTATCCCGACGTGATTGAATCAGTGTCAGTGAAAGGTCCATCCGCAACCATTAAATCGCATCATAACGTGGGCGGCTTACCGGAAAAGATGAAAATGAAAGTGGTGGAGCCATTACGAAGTTTATTTAAAGATGAAGTTCGATTAGTAGGAACTGCTTTAGGAATGCCTCCCGATTTATTGAATCGTCATCCTTTCCCAGGACCTGGATTGGGAATTCGTATTTTGGGCGATGTAACCAAGGAGAAAGTGAGAATCATTCAAGAGGTAGATGCTATTTATATTGATGGATTGAAGCGTGATGGATTGTATGATCAAGTATGGCAAGCAGGCTCCATCTTTTTACCGATTAACTCGGTTGGAGTAATGGGTGATGAACGCACCTATGAAAATGTGGTAGCATTGCGTGCCGTGAGTTCTACCGATGGTATGACAGCAGATTGGTGTCATTTGCCTTATGAGTTTTTGGGAAAGATCTCCAATGAGATAATTAATAAAGTGAAAGGGGTGAATCGTGTGGTGTATGATATCAGTTCAAAACCTCCAGCTACCATCGAATGGGAATAAAATTAACAAAAGCGAATAGTATTATCTTTTCACTGTGCATTTTTTTGCTCAGCGCTTGTGGTACATCAAAAAAGACAACGGCGCCTCCTTCAAAACCAGTAGTAGTTGCTCCTGTTGTAGAACCCAAGGATCTCGGTAAAGACACGCTCGCTCAAAAAGAGCCCACGGTACAAACGATTACGATTGCACTTTTGTTAACATTGAAGTTAGAGGAACATTTTGCGAACGACACTGCTCCCGATACGAATCCATTAATTCTTCAAGAAGCATTGGCATCATTAAATTTTTATGAAGGAGCTTTGATGGCATCTGATACGCTGTCGACGAAAACAAAAAGAATTAATTTTAAAATCATCGACACTGGCAGCGATTCTTTATCTACAGTGACGAAATTAAATACAACTAATATGGATGGAGTAGATGCAGTTGTATCTTTTTTGCCATCCAATTATACCACATCACTCGCACGAAATTCAAATCGTTGGGCAAGGCCGATGTATTTATTTGCAGCAAGTAATACTTCTATCCTAGAAAAGAATAAATGGATTCGTTTAGTAAATCCGAGTAATTATACTCAAATTTCACAAGCGGCAACCTACATTGCATCCAAACATAAGGACGATAAAATATTTGCGCTCTACAGAGAACAGAAGGGTGAAAATTTAATTTCCATATTGTTTTCGGATGTAATTGATAGTTTGCAATCACAGAAAGGAGCTTGCTCAAGAATAAATTATAATAGCGATAGTTTTGCCGCATTAAAGCCTAAATTTTCAAAGACTAAAATGAATGTCCTCATCATTCCCACTTCTGATGAGTCTTTTTTATCATCTATTTTGAATAAACTGAATGATGAAAAAAAGGAGTATCAATTTACGTTGATGGGAATGCCAGCATGGGAAAATTTCAATTCCATCGATCCAGATTTAATGAAGAAATTAGGAGCTTCTTTTTTTAGTGGAATGTATATCGATACAAAAAGCCCAGAGGTTTCTCAGTTTCGAAAGAAGTTTATTTTGGAGTATCACGCTAATCCCACGCTTGCTGCTTACATGGGCTACGATGTGGTTAATTGTATTTTAGAAGAAAGTGAAAACACAAAAAGGAATCGTGAAATTCGTTTCCGCTCATTATTAAATTCAGGTAGAGAAATAATTTTATCTCCCGTTTGTGAGTCGTGCGGCTTTGAATCCAAATCCATCAATCTTTTGAAGTACGGTGAGTACGAGTTGGTGTTGGTAAAATAAGAAAAGTATTTTGGACTTCGCGCCCTTACGTCTAAGCGCAGCCTTAGCGCCTCTGCGCCTTTGCGAGAAAATTTGTCATAGCATAGCCTTTGCACCGTTTTTGCGAGAAAATTATTGATGCAATAAACCTTCAAGAATATAAAATTATTGGTTGAATATAATAACGATGATTCGAAATTATTTTTTAAACACTAGAGAAAAAAAGGTTACTAGAGATCACTAGAGATAAAAAATAGTAAATTAAAACTCCCTCTCCTTTGAAGTTGGTAGGGGAGAGGCTAGAACTTTAATTTGATAATAATTTGACTTTATTTCACACAAGTTGGTTGAATTGTTTTATTCAAGAGAACCAATATTCGAATGCACTAAAGACATCTTTAGTGTTCTTAGTGTACTCAAGTGTCTCTAGTGTTAAAATTGACAATCTATAACTCACCTTAGATTTTAATCCAAGTCTAATTTCCTACGACTCTAAATAAATTTCTACCAATCCTTCAGGAAGATCAACATGAAATTCTTTCGCTTCACGATCAATCTTGATTAAAAGATCCGGATGCAACGGAAACAAAACTTTCTTTTCTTGATAATCAAATTCAATAACAGGTTGAATTGTTCTGTCGAAAATGGAACAAATAGGACCCAAAGCCCCTCGAGTTTTATC
>JANOAX010000248.1:0-16496 GCA_031411335.1 Bacteroidota bacterium | reverse complement strand
ACCGCTAAAATGGTGGCGTCGCCAGTTCCTTTTAAAATAATACTTTGTGGATTGATGTAAGGTGAGAGACCATCTAAAACGATTTCTTGAAGTCCAGGACTAAGTGTGGCTTTGGCGGTCCGTGAAACCATCGCTCCAGATTGATAAATCTTTACTTCTTTCACTTCTGAATTAGAAATCCATATGGGTTCTTGAGCCTTCGCGCTAAAATTGATGGTGATTAGGATAACGAGCAATCGAAATGTATTCTTCATAGTTTTTGTATTTTAATTTTTCAGGGGCAGAGATGCGAACACATTTCAGATTCCATAAATCAAATGGAATTACTTTAGGTTCAGCAATCAAACACATCTGAAAAAAATAAATAAATTAGTAGTGCAAATTAAAGGAATTGATCAATTAGCCACTATTTTTGACACATGTTTTTAAAAAGTCTGACTCTCTTCAACTTCAAGAATTACGGTGAAGCCGAACTTACTTTTGCTGAGGGAGTTAACGCTTTTACAGGCAATAACGGTAGTGGGAAGACGAATATTTTAGACGCCATTCATTATTTATGCCTTTGCAAATCGTACTTCAATTCTAGTGATACGCATTCCATTCGGCATGGTGAAGCCTTTTTTTCGTTGAAAGGTGTCTTTGAATTGAATGAAAAGGAAGAGGAAATTTTAGTGGTCGTGAAGAATGGACAGAAGAAAACCATCAAGAGAAATCAAAAGGAATATCCACGTTTAGGCGATCATATTGGTCTTTTGCCCGTGGTGATGGAAGCTCCTGTCGACCAAGAACTGATCATAGGTGGGAGTGAAGAGCGTCGAAAGTTGATGGATAGTATCATTTGTCAATACGATCATGGTTATTTAGATGATCTCATCGCCTACAATCGCGTATTACAGCAACGAAATGCTTTGCTGAAGCAAACAGCCAGAGGTGCTCATACCGATGCGTCCATGTGGCAAGTGTGGGACGAGCAACTAGCAGGGTATGGGCATAAGGTGCATGAAGCGAGAAAGGAATTTATAAAAAACTTCTTGCCTCTTTTTACCGATTCATATGCCTATTTGACACAAGAAAAGGAATTCGCCAATATTCAATATGTAAGTAGTTTGGAGAAGGAGCACATGGAAAATCTTCTCAGTAAATCACTGCAAAAAGATTTGGCATTGCAATACACATCCACCGGCATTCATAAAGACGATTTGCAATTTACATTGAATGACCATCCTGTAAAAAGAATTGGATCTCAAGGTCAGCAGAAATCGGTGATTTTAGCTTTGAAGTTAGCGCAGTTTCAAATTATCAAAGAATCTTGTGGACTTAAACCGATTTTGTTGTTGGATGATATTTTCGACAAGTTGGATATTCATCGCATCACCCGTTTGATGGAATTAGTAAGCAAAGAAACCTTCGGACAATTATTTATTACCGACACGCAAGAAGAACATGTAAAATCCGTGTTTGAAACGATAGGATTTCCGTTGACGGTGTTTCCATGCAGGCGGTAGCTTCTGGTCGCGAAGCTTCTCGACTGGCTGTCCTGTTATAGCCTAAAATACGTTGACCGGTAAATGGTCTATAATTGAATTTGGGAGTTATAAATTTTGACACTCTAAAATTTTTCATGAAACGGAATCAATCCGTGTCCTCCGTGAAAAACTCTGCGCCCTCCGTGGTAAACGAGATTCATTAATAGAAAAACGATTTCGGTTTTTATATTAACATCTTTTACCACAGAGCACACAAAGGTCACACTGAGTTCACAGAGTTTTTTTTACAATCGATAAAGAGTATGATTACAATATTACTTCGAATCAAAACGGAATAGAAAAATTTTAATTCTAGCAGCCAGAAGCTAGCAGCTACTTCCCGCTTCTCTGCAATACAGTTTTGATCGTGTAAAAGAGGATTTTAAAATCCAACGACAACGACATATTTTCGATGTAGATGATATCGTATTTCAAACGATGAATCATCTCCTCCACGTTTTCGGCATAACCATATTTCACTTGTCCCCAACTGGTGATTCCTGGGCGTACCTTATGTAAATGACGGTAATGAGGCGCGCGCTGCATAATTTGGTCGATGAAGAATTGTCGCTCGGGACGTGGACCTACGAGGGACATATCGCCGATGAGGACGTTATAAAATTGTGGGATTTCATCTAGACGAATACCGCGCATAAACTTTCCAAAAGGCGTAATGCGATTGTCGTTATCGCTGGATAACATCGGTGTTCCTTTTTCGGCACCTACAAACATCGAACGAAACTTGTAAATAGTAAATGGATTTCCATGCAATCCAATGCGCTCTTGTATGAAGAAGATGGGTCCGCGCGAGGAAACTTTGATGATAATAGCAGTGAGCACATAAGCAGGACTCAATAACATCAAAAAGAAAAGAGAAACTAGAATATCTAAAATTCGTTTCATCGACTGCTGCCAAACGGGCATCAAAGAGGGATTGATAATGATGAGCGGCGATCCGAAAATGGAAGTCATCTTTACAGTACCCGCAAGGATGTCGTACATGTCGGGAATGATTTTGATGATGACATCTTTATCTTCCAGCTCATTGATAATTCTTCCAATAAATTCATGCTCGGATGATTCGATGGCAATGATGACTTCCTCAATTTTATTGGCATCGATTATTTGAGTGAGGTCTTCAATGCCTCCAAGATGTGGGAGTTGGTCACCGAAGTACTTTCCATTGTTATGATCAACATGAATAAAGCCGATGAACTTATACCCTAAACTTAACTTTTCTTCTTCATATTCTTTGAACAAATTTACGGCCCGCTCGCTGCTTCCAATAATAAGAGTGGGAAAACCAATTTCTCGTTTCTTGATTTTTCGCGCCGTATGGGTGGTGATAAAAAATCGAACGATGGAAGTGATTCCAAACTGAAGTGAAAAGAGGACAAAAAAGATGTTGTAATAACTTTTATAAGATACGATCACATCATCTAACAAGAGAGAAAAAAAGATGAGCAAGACGCCAATTAATGAAACATACAACGTTTGACCAAATTCTTTCAGTCTCGATTTTCTATAAATATCATTATATGTTCCTACTAAAGCATAAATCCCTACCCAAGCAATGGGCAAAACCGTAATTCCTAAATAAAAATTTTTATCGGGTTGGAAGGGTAAATGGGCGCCATACAATGCCGATTCAATTCCGATTTTTCGGTAATAATAAAACAAGGCCCAAGCGAGCATCGCCGACAATAAATCGGCAATAACATACTTTATAATTTGCCTGGGCTTATTCATCAATTCGAAATCAACTTCAAATTATCGAGATAGACAGTACCTTCTGTTAAAGTGGAAGGCAATGCAACTCGGAAATACACTTTAAATTTAAATGCATCCATGTTAAAATTCACATAAGGACCAAGGCGGATATAGATTTTGTTCCATTCCGACTTCGGATTCAATTTTATGATCGGAATACTTTTTTCGCCATTATTCGTCACTCCAATTAATCCCATAATAAATGACTGAGAGCATTTGTAATCCATTTCAAGGTAAACATCTCTTCCAACAGGTAAAATAAATCCATCTCCCACTGTACGGCATTCAATAAAGTTAAAGGCAGTAGTTACCTGCATCCTCAAACTTCTTTTTCCTTCAAACACTTCTATCGAGTCGGGAAAAATTTCAGCTAAGCTGATGCCTGTTGTATCTAAGCTAATTCCTCCACCACTGGTATCTTTTTCAAAATCTTCGTTCCAGATGTATTGGATTGCTGGAAAATAAGTAACCGAAAAAGTATCTACCACCGTCACTTTGCCGGGGATGAGATCCAATTCGACCTCATGAAATTTGTAGAGATTGTAAAATTCACTGGTCGATGCAATGCCGTTCGCCTTGATGCCGGCTCCAAAGCTGATTTTATGTTTTCCTTCTAGTAGAATGGGAATACGTGCTGGTAATTCAAATGTCCCAATGTAGGATCCGCCCGCATACACCCATACATCAGTGATCTTACTGGATGCCGTTCCTTGCGTTGTATAATTGGAAGTAGTGGTAATTCCACGCACTTCAATATAAGCTGGAATGGATTCGTCGGGGTTTATTAAATTACAACTCGACCATCCACCAGCAATACCAATAAACAGAAGGTTGAGCAATATGCTTTTTAATCGAATCATAGGACTAACGTTTTAGAAATACCAATTACAAAACCATGGAAGGCAACATTTTTAGTTTATCAGCAATCTGATGCGCAATGTTTAACGCAGCAAAGCCATCTTCAATATCAACTAAAGGTAATTTATCCTCATTAATCGCATTAGCAAACGAAAGCAGCTCTTCCTGAATGGCATTACTTTCATCCACCTTAGGGTTCTCAAAGTAGATTTGCTTAGTAGGCTTGCCTTCACCCAGCTCTAACAAAACAGCTAATGGATCGGGATCACCTTCTACTTCTTTGAGTCGAACTACTTCGGTAGAACGCTTGAAAAAATCGACAGAGATATAAGCATCGCGCTGGAAGAAACGACTCTTGCGCATATTTTTAAGAGAGATCCGACTCGCCGTAAGATTCGCGACACAGCCATTATCAAATTCAATGCGCGCATTGGCAATATCGGGCGTATCACTCACCACAGCTACTCCTGAAGTACTGATTTTCTTTACCGTTGATTTCACCACCGACAAAACAATATCGATATCGTGAATCATCAAATCTAACACGACAGAAACATCGGTCCCACGAGGATTAAACTGAGCTAAACGATGCGTCTCAATAAACAAAGGTTGATTCAAATAGGGGAGTGCGGCTTTAAAAGCGGGATTGAATCGCTCAACGTGTCCTACCTGAACTTTCATCGATGCTTCTTTTGCCAACTGGATAAGATCCTTTGCTTCCTGCATCGTATTCGCCAAGGGCTTTTCGATAAACACATGCTTCGAAGCACGCAAAGCTTTACTCGCACATTCGAAATGGTAGAGGGTAGGCGTAACGACATCCACCACATCCACCGCATGGATCAATTCGTCCATGGAGGCATACGATTTCGCGCCCAATTCAGCTTCCACTTTGGCAGCCGTTTCTGGATTTTGGTCATAAAAGCCCACCAGTTGATATACCTGTGGTAAACTTTGAATTTGCTTAATGTGGATCTTTCCTAGATGCCCTGCACCTAAAACACCTATCTTCAACATGCTGGAAATTTTCTGCAAAATTATTCCTTTTTATCGAGTGAACTGTTGAAAAACAGAGAGGAATTTATTGTTCTTGTAAAATAAATGCTGCTTAACCTTATTATTTTTGCTGCAGATGGGACAAGATACGTTTAGACACCAAGGCTTGAGAAGGCAATTGGTTTTAAAGTTGAAGGAGAAAGGAATTAACAATGAGTTAGTTATAGAAAGCATTGGAAAAATTCCGAGGCATTTATTCATGGATAATGCCTTTTTAGAATTCGCCTATCAAGACAAAGCTTTTCCCATTGCCTGCGGACAAACTATTTCACAACCGTATACAGTTGCCTACCAAACGCAGCTTTTAGATCCTAAAAAAGGAGAGAAAGTGCTGGAAATTGGAACTGGGAGTGGCTACCAAACGGCGGTTTTGGCCGAGACCGGCGCCAAAGTTTTCAGTATTGAGCGTCATAAACCGCTTCATGAGAACACTCGAAAGTTGCTGGATTCTCTAAATTACAATTCCGTTAAAACCTTTTATGGAGATGGGTTTAAAGGATTACCGGCCTTTGCACCATTTGATAAAATCATCGTCACCTGTGGCGCGGAAATCATTCCGATGAATTTGGTGGAGCAATTGAAGCCCGGTGGAATGATGATTATTCCAGTTGGTCCCTTAGCCGTTCAAACCATGACCATCGTGTTGAAGAAACCGAATGGGGAAACGGAGATTATTGAAATGGATAAATTTCGATTTGTTCCGATGTTGACAGACAAAGCCCGTTAGGGGGATGGAACACAGATAAAATATGATGATTATGATTTTTTAAGATCCCGAAATTTCGCAGCGACCGTTGCCTAACGCTGCGAACGCTGCGCCTGCCTACCGTAGCTTTAGCATAGGTAGGTTTAAAACTCCATTAACATCCGCCTTGAGATTTCTTATTGCTTTTAAAAGTTTTGCCATCGTAACTCGTGAGTCCAGACGAGGTGCCGAACCAAAGAATTCCTTCTTGGTCTTCGATGATGGTTTGAACAAAATTATCTGCTAATCCATCCTGCACAGTGAAGTTTTTGAATGCGGTACCATCAAATTTGCACACACCTCCACCTGCTGTTGGAAACCATAATGTTCCTGTTTTATCCTCAAATACTTTCCAAACAAAATCACTACTTAATCCGTGTTTCTTAGCATAATGGGTAAACAATTTACCATCAAACTTATTTACTCCGTTAAAGCGAGAACTCATCCAAATATTACCTGCTTTATCTCCTGAAATACCCGTAATAAAATTATTGCATAAGCCATTCGATTCTGAAAAATGGGTATAGGTCCCTTCACTTTTTGAGAGGGTTTTATTATTAATTCGATAGACACCGCCACCATTTTGCGCAACCCAAATATTTTCCTGAGCATCTTGATACATGCTATTGATCATTCTTGGAGCTTGATGGATGTAATCAACACCGCTTATTTCTGCAGATGGAAGAACAAAAGCAGTAAATGATTTTCCATCATAAGTACATAACCCATCTTCTGTACCCACCCAAATTAACCCCGACTTATCAATCATAATACTTGAAACTTCATCGCAGATTAATCCATCGTTTCTCTTTAAAACAGTGAATTCACTTCCATCATAACGTAAAAGTCCATCATTGGTAGCAAACCAAATATTCCCCAAACGATCTTCTGCCATTCCCCGAATATTGTTTCCCATGAGCCCTTCGTTTTTATGAAGATTTAGAAGGGATTTTCCATTGTATTTATAAATCGATTCGAAGAAAGTTCCAATCCACATATTTCCTGATTGATCCTGAAATAGACTTTTAATATAAGTGCCAAGTCGCAATGTAGTATCGACCGTTAGCGGCTTCAAAAAATTAAGTTTGAGTGGTTCTTCAGGTGAAGCAGGATCATTAAAATTCATGGCACTCATATTATTTCCTAGTTGCATGAATGGAAGACTATTTCCATTCAGTACCGATGGATGACTCGTACAAGAAAGAATGACCAATAAGAGGCCGAAGGTGAAGATTTGCTTTAGCATCATTTTAATTTTTATAATAAACTTTATTAAAGCTGGAATAATCATTCATTCTTTGAAATAAAGAGGGAAGCTATTCGAATTGAAAACAAAGTTAATACTATTCATTTTGAATTTTGTTAGTCAGAAGTTATTAGGATGTTAATGACTTGTTATTGTCAATTTAGAGGAGAAAAAATGATTATATTTGGGATATTCAGATGAACATCACGCGAAGTAATTTATACATTCTTATTTCTTCCATTGCGCTCTGTACAGTGCTCATCATTCAGGTGAACTGGCTGGTAGAAACTGCGAAAATCAAAGAAGCATTGTTTAATGAAAAAGCGAATATTGTTCTCGCTCGAACATCCGATGCGCTGGCTGCCGACACCGCAACTTGCAAGAAAATGGAAGCTGGAGTAGGGGCGGAAGAGATTCATAAAATTGATTCGCTATTTAAATACTACATGAAGTTCTACGACTTCACCATCCAATATTCGTTTGAAGTGATGGAAAAAAAACCCATCGCGAAGACTGATGGTTACATTTTTAATCCACAGCCGAATGAACCTGCTTGTTTCCAACTAAATTTAGAAGATGTAGCAAGACGTAATGGTTGGGAATTAAAATTAATCCTTCCTGAAAAAAAGCAGTTCATCTACGAGGAGATGGGTCCATTATTCATTACATCTATCCTCCTTTTACTCATTGTCCTCTTCCTTTTTTGGAAGACCTTACTTTCTCTCAACCGAGAAAAGAAACTCTCGGAACATACCAACGATTTTTTGAATAATATGACGCATGAGTTTAAAACGCCTATTACAAATATCGCTTTGGCTGGTAAGTTCATGTTAAAAGAGGAGATAACCCATCAGCAGGAAAAAGTGAGACATTACTCAGAAATCATCTTGGAGGAAAATGAGAAACTCCGACTTCAAGTGGAGCAAGTATTGAGTTTAGCAGCCTTAGAACGAGGTGAAATTCCCATTCATAAAACAGAGGTAGATCTCCATCAAATCATCAACGATGCGATCAAGAATTTAAAGATTCAAGTCGAGCACAAGAATGGTAATATTCAAGTACAATTCGATGCGAAAAATACTTATCTGAAAGGCGATAAAACCCATCTTACCCATGTATTTTGCAATTTAATAGACAATGCATTAAAATACTCCGAAGAAAGTCCTGTCATCCGTATTGAAACCATCAACCATGAGCAACATTTAATCATTACCATCACGGATCAAGGAATCGGTATTGAGAAGGAGTTTCAAAAGAAAGTGTTCGATAAATACTTTAGAGTGCCTACCGGAAATGTGCATAATGTGCAAGGATTTGGTTTGGGTTTGGCTTACATCAAAAAAATAATTGAATTGCATAATGGAACTATTGCGTTAGAGAGCGAAAAAGGAAAAGGAACGAAATTCACCATTAATTTTCCTACGAATGAAAGCTAAATTCAAAATTTTATTGGCAGAAGATGATCCTAACTTGGGGACATTGTTATGCGATTTTTTGGAATCGGAAGGGTTTGAGGTAAAGCTGTGCAAGGATGGAATGTTCGCCTTACAAGCACTCCAGGAAAGTACCTATGAGCTCTATTTATTGGATGTGATGATGCCCAAGGTAGATGGGTTCACCTTAGCGAAAGAAATAAGGAAAAAAAATAATAAAACGCCCATCCTTTTCATTACGGCCAAATCATTAAAAGAAGACAAATTAATTGGCTATGATTTGGGAGCCGATGATTATATCACCAAACCTTTTGATGAAGAGGAATTGCTTTGGAAAATAAAAGCGGTAATTCGCCGAACAAGTTCTATCGAATATGCGGATCTATAAAAGGTAGTGATTCTTTTTGGGATATACATATTTGAACCCTTCAATCAATCGCTTACTTATGATGGTATCGTTAAACGAATTACAGAGAAAGAAAGTCACCTGCTTTCTTATTTATACGAGCATCGAAATCGACTTATTAAAAGAGAAGAATTATTAACAAATTTATGGGGTGAAAACGACTATTTTTTAGGGAGAAGCTTGGATGTGTTTATCACTAAAATGCGGAAGTATTTGAAGGAAGATGAAAGTATCCATATTGAGAATGTTTTTGGGGTGGGATTTATTTTTAATGTCTCGTCGAAGCGGATGGAACACTGATAAAATATGATTATTAAGATTTTTTATGATCCTGAAATTTCGCAGCGATCGTTGCTTAACGCTGCTACCTTTGCGTTAAAAATAAAAAAGGCCCATCATTACGACGGGCCCAATCTAACCAAACTAAACAATAATTACTTAATACTTATCTCTCTCGCTACTGGTTTTGCTTCTGCTTTTTTAGGTAGATTTAAAACCATAATGCCATTTTCGTAGTTGGCGCTGATGTTATTCTCATCTACATTTTCGGGTAAATTAAATCGGCGAGTAAAGGACGAGAAGGAGAATTCTTTGCGTGTGTAACGCTCGGTTTTCTTTTCGGAGTCTTGCTTTAGTTCCGCACTTACGACCAACAATTTTTCTTCGATGGCAATTTTGAAATCTTCTTTCTTCATGCCGGGAACCGCTAACTGAAGTTTGAATTCGGTATCGTTCTCGCTGATGTTAACTGCGGGTGCATTCCACTTACGGAAATCGCCTCCGTTAAATTCGTTGAAGAATTCGTTGAACATGTCTACTGAGTTAGGAAACATGCTGCGAGCTGGAGCGTCTTTTTGAAATTTTAATAGTGTCATTTTTTTCTGTTTTAAGATTTCCCCTGCATTATCAATGACTATTCCAATGCATAAAACAACCTCTTTCAACGACACAATGTCATTGATACCAATGTTTTACATGAAATTTTGGCGGAGTGGGTGGATGGGGACTGCTAAAATGTCTTGTTTTTTGATTAATCAGATCTTAAAAAATCATAATCATCTTATTTTATCAGTGTTCAATCAGCCAAAGGCCTCGCGAAGATCAATTACCTTTGCGCTCAATTCTATTTATGGCTACTGCAAAGAAATCCCCAAAGAAAAAGTCAACCCGACCTATCATCCTCGTAACCAACGACGACGGCATCACCGCTCCTGGCATTCGAGCCTTGGTGGCCACCATGAAGAAGTTTGGAGATGTGATTGTGGTAGCACCTGATAGTCCGCAGTCGGCGATGGGACATGCCATCACCATCAGTAAGCCATTGCGCCTCGATAAGGTTAAAGTTTTTGATGGAGTTGATTCCTGGCAATGCTCGGGAACACCTGTTGACTGTGTGAAGCTGGCCGTGAATCAGATCTTGCACCGTAAGCCGGATCTCTGTGTATCGGGCATCAATCATGGAAGTAATTCATCTATCAATGTCATTTACTCAGGTACGATGTCGGCAGCGATGGAAGGCGCCATAGAGGGCATTCCAAGTATTGGATTTAGCCTCTTGAACTTTAGTTTGGAAGCGGATTTCGGTCCCTCCATGAAGATCATCGAGAAAGTAGTGAAAAATGTGTTGAAGATTGGTATCCAAGAAGGGACTTTACTCAATGTGAATATTCCCAATTTGCCGACTAGCAAAATCAAGGGAATCAAGATTTGCCGACAAGCCAACGCCAAGTGGAAGGAGGAGTTTGATGAGCGAATTGATCCGCACGGTAGAAAGTATTTTTGGCTCACGGGAAAGTTCATCAACTTTGATGCGGGCAAGGACACCGACGAATGGGCTTTGGAGAACGGATACGCCTCTGTGGTGCCCGTTCAATTTGATTTTACCGCCCATCATGCCATCACGCACCTGAACACCGTTAAATGGAACGATTAGTTTAAGCCATGACTCAAAAACGATCCTATAAACTCAAAGACGAATTCAAATCGGGATTTGTGCCGGGCATGCTCCTGCCGATCCTGGGATTTTATATTTACTATCTTCTTTTCTTCAATTATATGTCCTTTGATGGGTTTATCGATCATGTGACTAAATCCAACAAAGCCATTGCGGTGTTAAGTTTAGGAGTGATTCTAAACTTAGGATTGTTTTATCTTTTCTACATCAAGGAAATCGACAAAGCGGCGAAGGGTGTGATTGGCGCTACCTTCATTTATGCCTTCATCGTCATGTATTTTAAAATTATCGCATGAAATACTACGTCATTGCGGGGGAAGCTTCGGGCGATTTGCACGGGAGCAATTTGATGAAAGCCATTCGTGTTAATGATTCTCAGGCTGAATTCCGATGCTGGGGTGGTGATTTAATGCAAGAGCAAGGCGGCGAGTTGGTAAAGCATTATCGATCGCTTGCTTTTATGGGTTTTATAGAGGTGATTGCCAACCTGCGAACCATCATCAAGAACATTAAGTTTTGTAAGGAAGATATTTTAGCATGGAAGCCCGATGCGATGATCTTTATCGACTACCCGGGATTCAATCTACGCATTGCAGAGTTTGCCCGTGAGCAAGGTATCAAAACCATCTATTATATCAGTCCGCAAATATGGGCTTGGAAAGAATCGAGGATTCATAAAATCAAGCGCGACATTGACAAAATGCTGGTCATTCTCCCTTTCGAAAAAGACTTTTACCAGAAGTGGGGGATGGAGGTCGACTTTGTGGGACATCCTTTGTTAGATGAGATTGGCACTCGGAAATGGATCGACGATGCTTGGAAAAAGAAGCACGGCATCCCCGAAAACAAAAAGCTCATTGCCCTCTTACCGGGGAGTCGGAAGCAAGAAATTGACACCATGTTGCCCATCATGATCGAGGCGACAGAGGGAATGGACGATTATCATTTCTTGTTGGCCATGGCTCCATCTCAAGCGTTAGAAGCCTACATATCCCACCTCAATCAAAGATCAAACATCACTCATATTCAAGGAGAAACGTATGCTATCTTAAGTGCTTCTTCAGGTGCTTTAGTCACCAGTGGGACCGCCACTTTAGAGACCGCCATCTTCGGCGTACCTGAGGTGGTGTGTTACAAAGCCAACAAAGTGAGTTATTGGATTGCTCGACAGCTCATCAAAGTCAAGTTCATATCCTTGGTCAATTTGGTGATGGATCGCGAAATCGTAAAAGAGCTCATCCAAGCCGACCTCAACCCGAAGCGAGTGAAAAGCGAGTTGTTAAAGATTTTTGAGACGGATGAGCGTGACAAAATGTTAGCATCGTTTGAGGAATTGAAAATGCGTTTGGGAGGGGAAGGGGCGTCGTATAATGCAGCTTCCGTGATACAGAGATTTTTAAACGCAGCGGCGCAACGCTAAGCAACGGTCGCTGCGGTCGCTGCTTGACGTGGCTTCGCTGCGTTTAAATTCAGATATTTATAAAAAAATATGATTTTATATTAGAAAACCATGAAAAAAACCTATCTCCTCATCCTTTTTCTTTCAACTACTTTGGCAGCAAATGCCCAAATTAATATGGAAGATTCCACCGTGCAAGCCATCGTTTATTGGGATAAAATGGAAAAGCAAACCTATAAGATTTCTGAAGAAAAAATAAAATTAGAAGGGACTGACACAGTTAGTAAATCGATCTACTCTTACAAAGTGGATATAACCGTGCTCGACTCAACCGCTAATTCCTATACCGCTGAATGGGTTTACAAGGATTTTATAGGGATTTCCCCTACTAATTTCAGTCAAAATTTGTCGGCGATTATGAAAGACGTTAAAGTTGTTTTCAAAACCAATGAACTTGGGGAGTTTGCAGAGGTTGTTAATTGGGAAGAAATTCGAGATAAAAACAAGAAATCGATTTCGATTTTAGAGGATAAATTCAAAGATTTGAGTCTAAGTGAAAAGACTATGCTTACTCTCCAAAAAAGTCATACTTCAAAAGAATCAATTGAATCAAATGCTATCAAAGACATTCGTCAATTTTTAACTTTCAACGGGGCAAAGTATAAACTGGGTGAAGTCATTGAAGCAACCACTGAAACGATAAATACTTTTGGTGGAAAACCTTTTGATATTCATACCTCGGTTTATTTGGATGAAATTATTGAAGAGGAAAACAATTTTATTATTCGTGCAAGTCAGGAAATAGATAGTCAGCAGCTGTCCGAAGAAACCTATAAGTACTTAATTAAAACCAATGAAAAGTTAAAAAAAGAGTTCCCAAGTCTCGAAAGTTTCCCCCAATTAAAAAACGAAGTATTAACCGATGCTCGCATCCATGCTTCCGGATGGATCATTTACAGCCGACAAACAATTACTATAATTACCGACGAAGACACCAATATTGACGAAAGGATCATCGAAATAGAATAATCCCGCAGCGGACGCTTAACGGGCAGCCAGGCGTGGCTTCGCTGCGTTTAAAATTTTATCGAAGCTAAAATTTCAATTGGATTTGGTATTACAACTTCTTTTTCTTTTTAGTTTTTTTCTTACTGTTTTCGGTCAATTGCAATGTTGTTTAGTTTTTTTATATCATTTTCAAGTTCTTTTAAACTCTCTGCCTTTTCATTTGCTTTTTTGGTTATTTTATATTTTTCAAATTCAGTCTCCGATTTCTCCAATGCTTTTTCGTGGCTTATTTGTCCGGCATGGGTTAGTAATTCTCTACCATTTAATTGAAGTATAGAATCCAATCGATTAATCCAATCGCTCATGTACATGGGTGTTCGTTGCTGTGCCATAGTTTCTGCAAATGCTAAATATTGCTCTACTAATAATCCAAGTAACCTTATTTCATTTTCCTTTAAGTAGTTTTTAGCAATGCTGATATCTGATTTCTTTATGGCTAAAGAATTTTTCTTGTCTATCGACTGCATTCCCAATTGGGGCAAAGAAGCATCTACTCTTCTATAAACCAATTCGGCTGCTGTTTGCTCGCTGATAGCCCAGAGCAATTTGTTTTGAACGACTTTGAAAAATTCTATTGTTCTTTCGTTCTTCGAATCATAATCAATACTAGTCGTGTAGATGTCCTTAATTTTCTGATAAAAGAAGCGTTCTGAAAGCCTTATTTCCCGAATACGCTCTTGTAATTCGTTGAAATAGTTCATTGAAGTACCCGACTTAAAACGGTCGTCATTCAAGGCAAAACCTTTGATGATGTATTCTTTTAATCGTTGGGTAGCCCAAATGCGGAACTGTGTGCCTTGTGGTGATTTTACCCTATAACCCACCGAAATAATCACATCCAAATTATAGTAATGGGAGGCCTTTTGCTGAAATTCGGAAATCCCGAATTTCTTCATAGTGTCAGCTTCCTGCAACTCATTTTCTTCGTACACATTTTTAATATGCTCGTTTATAGTTGATTTAGCTTTTCCAAAAAGCAGAGCCATTTGGTCTTGTGTAAGCCATACCGTTTCTCCCTCTAACTGCACATCTATTTTGATATTGCCGTCAGGGTTTTGGTAGATGATTATTTCGCTGTTCATTTCATTTGTTTCTAAATACCACAAGCTTACGTGCATTTTTAATGATCAAAAGATTGTGTAATCCTTTCTGCCTCGATAGCTTGGTAAGCGCCATTTTTAATTTTTCTTTGGTGAATTTAATTGAATATTTAGAATTAAGTACAAATCCTCCTTTTCCGAATCTGAAAGAAATAAAAGTATATTGATTAAATGTAACAGAACTATACTTTCTGAATTCGAAATATCCACCTATTTTAATACCTGTTCCAGCGAAGCACTTTTCTTTAAACCTGCCCGCAAAACTCCGCGCCCCTTGCGCTCCCGACACTTCGCATAGGCGTCAAGCTTAATGGTAAAACCAAGTATCGTTTTATTATAATTTTTAGAGGAAAAAAACTTAAGTACAAGGGCGCAAAATATTGCGCCCTTACAGGAATTCGATCTATGTAGGTTAGCCCGCGTTCCATAAAATTAGATTTCATCTAATTTTATGGAACGCGGGCTCTAGTATGGGAGTAAAATACTGTAGTATAGCCATGCATGGCTATGCTACAGTATAAATATTATCTCGTAAACTTCCTCCAAATTATAGTTAAAACTTATATTAGTCCTGACGCCTATGCGACACTTCGGGACCTAGCGTCCCCGCGCCCGCCTGCCGGCTTTGCTCCGCTGACCGCGTGTCGCCGAAGCTTTAGCGGTGGCGCAAGCTAAAGCGAAAGCGATGCCGGCAGGTTTAAAAAAAGTTTTTATCGAAGCTAAAATTTCAATTGGATTTGGTTCTACAACTTCTTTTTCTTTTTAGTTTTTTTCTTACTGTTTTCGGTCAATTGCAATGTTGTTTTTGCGTTGAGAGAAGTAACTACTTTTTTTCCAGTTTTAGCTTCCAGTTCTTTGAGTGCAACTTTAGCTACATGACCACCTTGTTTTGCAACGATCTTACTTTCTTCTAAATTGGTTGGATTGGTTGCTGCAGAAATGTCTTTGGTGGATGCTTCTGCTAGCATATTCAAAATGAGTTCCGTGTTGGTCATGTTATCTCTTAGGTTTTCCTTTTTCAATCCCTTCAAGATTTTGTATTCTTTGGTAGTTTTATCACTCCATGCTTTCGTAATAATATCAGTAAGTGTTGCGAACTGCGCGCCTGCTTTCAATCCCCTTTTTTTCCACTCGTCGGTTAATTCCTTCCGAATTTCAATACTTTTTAGTCGCTGGTTGATCCAATTCTCCGAATAACCCAATTTCAGGTATTGCTCCAAAGCCTTGTCAATACTCAATTCCGGATCTTGCATCTCATCCAATCGTTCAGCAGCAACTTTAGCTAGCCAAATTTTAAAGGGCTCAGCTTTTGGTGATGGTATGGATTGTATCAGCCTAAAAAGTTGTTCGGTATCGGCTACATCGGTCATGTAAAATTTTCCATCAGCTGCCTCCATTTTCAGTTGTCCCAATTTATGGGACAACTCACTTCCTTCTGCATTGAGTTTAGTTTTTAAGGCATTCCAGTATTTTCGGGGTCTAGGGCTATCGGTGAGAATTTCAATTACATCAATAATTGAAAAATACCATTTCTCTTGTTCCGCATCCCAAACCGTTCTGACTTTTTGTTCCTCAAATATTTTTATTTCATTTTGTTTTTCCATGGGGCATATTAAAATATAATTTGATAGCACTCTTTTTAAATAGGTTTTCGTCTACTATAAATCATTAGAAAATCAATTACTTAGAAGATTTAGAATTTTAAAATTATAAATAAATATTGAATCCCATAAATTTCTTTCAAATTTATTTAGCTTTTTTCTTTTCATTTAAAATTTGCTTGAAAGGATATTACTATAAGATGAATTCCCAACTACATAATGGCCATTTTTCTCAATGGAAAATTCTCTTCAAACTGACTCGTAGTTATAGAAGGAGCGTCGTTTAATACAGCTTCTGTTATTAAGGAGTTTTTAAGTTTATAGAAATAAAAAC
>JANOAX010000247.1:0-4002 GCA_031411335.1 Bacteroidota bacterium | reverse complement strand
TCCAGAAGCAGAAGTTCATTATCTGACCAAGAAGAGTTACGCTTCTGTGTTGATGCATCATCCGCAAATTGATAAGCTGTGGACCACCGATGGGGCTTTAGACGATATAATGGATTCCTTGCAAGCTGAAAAGTTTGATTATATCATTGATCTTCACAACAACCTTCGATCTATTAAATTAAAGAAAAAATTGAAGGTGAAGAGTTTTTCTTTTCGAAAGTTGAACATACAGAAATGGATGTTGGTTAATTTTCATATTAATAAAATGCCGCCAATTCATATCGTGGATCGATACATGGAAACATTGCAAAAGTTTAATGTGAAGAACGATGGTAAGGGACTCGATTTTTATTCGGAACCTGGAGCGGAAAATATAATTGATAAATTGCCCGCAACGCATCGAAATGGATTTGTGGCCATCGCTATCGGCGCACAACATACAACGAAGATGATGCCCAGCGATAAAATTGTGCGCGTGATTAAGGGGTTGAAGTATCCTGTCGTGTTGCTAGGAGGGAAGGAAGATAAAATTCGAAGCAAGCAAATTGAGATGGGCTTAATGGAAAATGTTTGGAATGTTTGCGGACAATTGTCACTCGGTGAATCGGCACAAATTGTTAAGGCTGCTAAAGTAGTACTTACTCACGATACGGGCTTAATGCATATTGCAGCAGCCTTTCATAAACCCATCGTTTCTGTTTGGGGAAATACCGTTCCTGAATTTGGAATGACACCGTATCTTCCGCAAAATAAAAATTTGTCGAAGATCATGGAAGTGAAAAATCTTCCCTGCCGACCTTGTTCAAAGATTGGTTATGATCGATGTCCCAAAGGTCACTTCAACTACATGAGTGGAATTGACAATGCAACTATTGTGAACGCAATAAAATCTTTTTTATAATTTATTTTGAAACAGTCTTACGACTTTCCATCCATAAACAAAGCTTTCAATTCCGTAGCATCGGCAGCTTTCATCTTACCAGCAAGAATTAAAGACAATTGTCGGCGACGCAACGCACCCGCAAAACGATCTTTTTCTTCTTCCGTTTCAGGAACTAATTCCGGAACGTGAATCGGATTTCCGAGTTGATCAACGGCAACGAAAGTATAAATCGCTTCATTGCTTTTTATTTTTTTATTTCGAAAGTTATCTTCTACGGAGACATCAATAAAAACTTCCATACTTGAATTAAAAGAACGAGAAATTTTTGCTTGAAGGGTAACAATATCACCCAATTTAATAGGTTGACTAAAAGCCACATTATTTACAGCCGCTGTAACTACCACTCTGCCGCAATGTCGATGTGCCGCAATCGCTGCAGTAATATCCATCCAATGCAACAACCGACCTCCCATCAAATTTCCTAAAGTATTGGTATCATTTGGAAGAACAATTTCAGTAGAGATGGCAGCGCTATCGGATGGAGTTTTGGTTTTCATAGTAGAAATTTTTTTGCAAAGATAGCTATAAAAGGAGAGTGAGAAACAGTGCGAGAGCGATGGGCAATCTATAACTCCCTCGTTTTCACACTGTTTCTCGCTCTGTTTAAGTGCACTCGGCGGGACTCGAACCCACAACCAACAGAATCGGAATCTGTTATTCTATCCATTGAACTACGAGTGCTAATATTTTGAATCCAAAATAATTCTGGCTTGCACTGAAGTGTGAATACTTCCAAAGGAAGGTTTCTCTACTTCAGTGCAAAAGTACGTATTTCAAAGATTATAGAATCTATAGCATTTTGATTGAAAGTCAGTACATTAGGCCCATGACATTCTCACATTTAACCTAATTCTGAATTCTTAATTCTTAATTCTGAATTAAACCCCTATCTTTGCAGCCCCAAAAATATCACCAAAATGCTCTCAGTATCAAATATTTCCTTGCGTTATGGCAAGCGTGTTCTCTTCGATGATGTTAACATCAAATTTGTTCCCGGCAATTGCTATGGAATCATTGGTGCGAATGGTGCCGGTAAATCTACTTTTTTGAAGATACTTTCAGGTGAAATCGATGCATCAACTGGTCAAGTATCCATGAATCCAGGTGCAAGGATGAGTGTTTTGAAGCAAAATCATTATGAGTACGATGCATTTAATGTATTAGAGACTGTGATGATGGGAAATGTGAAGTTGATGGATGTGATTCGTGAAAGGGATGAAGTGTATGCTCGACCTGATTTTACAGAAGCAGATGGACTTCGTGCAGCCGAGTTAGAAAATCTTTTTGCAGAGATGAATGGGTGGGATGCTGAAAGTAATGCAGCCAGTTTGTTGAGCGATTTGGGTGTGAAGGAAGAGTATCATAGTAAGAAAATGACGGAGGTGAGCGGAAAGGAAAAAGTTCGTGTCCTTCTTGCGCAAGCACTTTATGGAAATCCAGATATTCTTTTACTGGATGAGCCAACGAATGACCTCGATGTGGAAACGATCGCATGGCTGGAAAACTTTTTAGCAGATTTTCAAAATACAGTATTGGTAGTAAGTCATGATCGTCATTTCTTGGATTCAGTTTGTACGCATGTAGCCGATATCGATTTTGGTAAGATGCAATTGTATTCTGGTAACTATACTTTCTGGTATGAGTCGAGTCAATTGGCTTTGCGTCAACGTAGCGATCAGAATAAGAAAGTAGAAGATAAGCGTAAAGAGTTACAAGATTTCGTAGAACGTTTTTCTGCGAATGCATCGAAATCGCGTCAAGCTACGAGTCGTAAAAAATTATTGGAAAAATTAGTGGTGCAAGATATTCCTGCATCTACACGTAAATATCCTGGAATTATATTCAGACCCGATCGCGATTGTGGTGATCAGTTGTTAAGAGTGGAGGGATTGAAAAAAGTATCGAACGAAGGATTGGTTTTCTTTAAGGATATTACTTTCTCGATGGATAAAGGGGATAAGATTGCAGTGATCTCCAAAGAGCGTCGTGCAGTGACTTCGTTTTTTCAAATCATTACGGAAAATGAAATGGCAGATGCTGGAATGTTTGAATGGGGAACAACCATTACACGTTCTTATTTACCCAATGATAATTCCTCGTTTTTTAAAGAGAGTTTGTCATTGATCGATTGGTTGCGTCAGTTTTCAAAAGAGAAGGAAGAAAGTTTTGTGCGAGGATTTTTAGGAAAGATGTTGTTCTCGGGTGAAGAGTCTTTGAAGATGTCTACCGTGCTTTCAGGAGGAGAAAAAGTGCGTTGCATGATTTCTCGTATGATGTTGACGAATGCAAATTGTATTATTCTTGATGAGCCAACGAATCACTTAGATCTTGAATCGATCACTGCTTTTAACGATGCGATGGTTGATTGGAAACACATTGCTTTGTTCAGTTCACATGACCATGCGTTTACACATACGGTAGCGAATCGAATTATAGAATTAACGCCAACGGGAATTATCGATCGTCGAATGACGTATGATGAGTACTTAGAAGATACAACCGTTCAAGAATTGCGTGCACGGATGTACGGGGATCTGATTTCAGCTTAAAATATTTAGTATCAATTATGCATATTATATAATCCAATTATTTAAACATAAATGGAAGCATAATTCAAGCAATAAATTTTAATAAACAGTAATTTCGTTCGGAACAGTGCGGCAGGACGTCCACGCAACAGCGCGAACCGATTTTTGCTGAACCGATGAAGTAAGGAGATAGCACAAAAGATTGTTCAGTGGTTGCGAAAGAAAATAGAAAGCAGAAACCGCAAAAATTGGTTGGTGTTGGGTGGCGTGCTTTCTTTGGTTATACCGACTCTACATATTAAATTATCGAATGTCTTAAGATTTATAGAATGTAAGTCGGCATTCCACAAGTCTATTCATTGTTGTATGGTAATAATCGTGGCTTCACTTTCTTTCACGTAAAAGAAAGTAACAAGTAAATTAGGACTAGAATCTTAATTTAAAACTAAAATTTATATCATTGATGTTCGAAGAACCAAATCAACATATGTTATATATATTCAGTACAAGTAAGTGTGAGTGCTAAACTCG
>JANOAX010000246.1:0-16450 GCA_031411335.1 Bacteroidota bacterium | reverse complement strand
CCTGTCCATCGGATGCAATTGTTATGGCCAACAATTATGAGCATAGTGTATTTGATCGACGTGAATTCACCAAGGTCTTGAATAAACCAGGATCTAAAATTATGGAGGGCATTGAATAATGAGTGCATCAGCCATAGCCTTTTATTGTATTGCGGCGTTTATCCTGATTACGGGGATCCTCACCGTTACGACTAAAAAATTATTCAGAGCTGCTATTTGGCTATTATTTTCGTTAATCGGAATTGCAGCTCTTTTCTTTTGGATGGAAGTAGAATTTGCGGCGGCGGTGCAAGTCATCGTTTACGTTGGTGGAATTGTTGTACTGATTATTTTCTCCATCTTCCTTACCAATCAAGAAGGAGTCAAGATGCCTTCTGCCTTGACGAAGCGATCACTTTTTTCAGGGCTTGCTGTCGTTTCAGCCGCTGCCTATACTTGCACATTATTATATAATCATTATTGGATGAAAGGATCAGAAGAAGTTTTTGATCCCTCTGTAAATAATATTGGATATCTATTAGTTGCCAATACTCCTGAGAGTTTCGTACTTCCCTTTGAATTGGTGAGTGTATTATTATTGGCAGCTATGATCGGATGTATTGTCATTGCAATGAAAGCCCAACCTGAAAACAAATGAACGAAATCCCGTTTGAACATCTCTTAATACTGAGTACTGCCTTATTTTTTATTGGTGCTTATGGATTTCTTACGCGCAGAAATATGATTGCGATGTTAATGTCGCTGGAGCTGATGTTAAATAGCGTGAACATCAACTTCATTGTATTCAACAAATATTTATTCCCTGACACGATTGAGGGACTTGGATTCACCATCTTCATCATTGCGATTGCTGCTGCAGAAGCTGCG
The DNA here is from genome assembly GCA_031411335.1 of Bacteroidota bacterium. Taxonomy (GTDB): domain Bacteria; phylum Bacteroidota; class Bacteroidia; order AKYH767-A; family OLB10; genus JAJTFW01. Next base: position 15,583 of record JANOAX010000246.1, on the reverse strand, counting down.
GTAGCCATTGCCATCATTATAAATCTCTACCGCAACACGAAAAATATTGATGCTGAAAATGCAGATCACTTAAAGCATTAATCATCTACGTATAATATGAGTTTAGCAAATACTATTCAACTTATTGTTCTCCTTCCTTTGTTCAGCTTCTTGCTGCTTGGGATTTTTGGCAGAAAATATTTATCCTCCCTTTCTGGAATGATCGGAACCACCTCATTATTGGTATCCACTATTCTTTCTATTCAAACAGCTTATCAATATTTTTTCCTGAACACGTCAGGATCTTTCGAAAAAATTGTTGCTTGGAAAATGACATGGCTTACTTTTTCGGAAGGCGTGTCAATCGACATGGGAATATTAGTTGATCCTATTTCGGTGATGATGTTAGTTGTAGTAACTATAGTTTCTTTGATGGTTCATGTGTATAGCTTGGGTTATATGAAAGGAGAAAAGCGATTCGCTACCTACTATTCTTTCTTATCACTCTTTACTTTTTCAATGTTAGGATTAGTAATTGCAGTAAATATTTTCCAGATTTATATGTTTTGGGAGTTGGTAGGAGTTTCTTCTTTTCTGTTGATTGGATACTACTTTGAAAAACCAAGCGCTGTTGCTGCATCTAAAAAAGCATTTATTGTAACGCGTTTCGCCGACTTAGGATTCTTAATTGGAATATTAATTTTAGGTTTCGAAGCAAAAACATTAGACTTCGTTACCTTAATTGAAAGATTAACTACATCTAATTCTCCTTATTTAGTTTCTGCCACTACGGCCAGTTTCTTAGGAGCCAGTGCGCTAACTTGGGGTTTACTTCTTGTATTCATGGGCGGAGCAGGCAAGAGTGCTATGTTCCCCTTACATATTTGGTTGCCCGATGCAATGGAAGGTCCAACGCCCGTTTCTGCATTGATTCATGCAGCGACCATGGTGGTTGCGGGTGTCTTTTTAGTCGCTCGATTGTTTCCCATTTTTTCTATTTCTAGTCCAGGAGCGTTAGAAGTGGTAATGTGGACCGGTGTCATCTCCGCATTGTTTGCCGCACTCATTGCCTGCACACAAACCGATATTAAAAGAGTGCTTGCCTATTCTACCATGTCACAAATTGGATACATGATGTTTGCATTGGGTGTATCTGGATATGGGAATGAAGCAGGATTAGGATTTACGGCTTCAATGTTTCATTTATTTACGCATGCCTTCTTCAAAGCTTTACTCTTTTTAGGAGCTGGTGCAGTGATACATTATATACATAGCAATGAGATGAAAGACATGGGTGGATTGAGAAAGTCTATGCCCATCACGCATATTACATTCTTGATTGCTTGCTTAGCTATTGCTGGAATTCCACCGTTTGCTGGATTCTTCAGTAAAGAAGAAATTTTGACGGCAGCGCATCATGCCAATCCAATGGTGTATTATATTGCATTACTAACGGCAGGCATTACCGCATTTTACATGTTTAGATTATATTACAATATCTTTTGGTCGAAGGAAGCAAAGACGACGCACCACGACGATCATCATCATGGCGAAGGAACATGGAGTATGAAAATCCCCTTGTTAATTCTCAGCGTTGGTGCTATTACAGCAGGATTTATTCCATTTGGAAATTTTGTTTCCACCGACGGGCATCCTTTACACATTCCGTTTGAGATCTCAGCAGCTATTCTTCCAGTCATTATTGCAGTAAGTGGAATTGCGCTGGCTACCTTTTTTTATAAAACGGAAAACGATCGCCCCGATAAATTATCTGCTTCCTTACAAGGAATATACAAAACCGCTTATCATAAGTTTTATATTGATGAGATTTATTTGTTCATTACGAAAAAAATAATCTTCAACTTAATTGCACAACCTTCTGCTTGGGTAGATAAAAATATTGTTGATGGAAGCATGAATGGACTTGCTTCTTTAGTTGTTTGGAAATCCAACTTGATTAAATCAATACAATCCGGAAAAGTGCAAGATTATGCTTTGTACTTCTTCATTGCAGCATTTGGTTTAACGGCACTTGCCATTTACTTGGTTAACTAATAAAAGATGAACCTACACCTATTAGTCATAGCTCCTGTACTAACCGCCATTGCGATTCTCTTCTTCAATCAATTGAAGCAAGTTCGACTCATTGCATTGTGCGGGGCTGTTATTCAATTTACTTTATCGATACTTTTATTAAATGCGTTTTGTGCGGAACGTGCATTAGGCAATAATGCAGCAATGGTTTTTTATAGTTCGGTTGAATGGTTTACGCCGTTGGGCATTGCCTTTACTACTGGCGTTGATGGAATTTCAGTTTCGATGATTCTTCTTTCTGCGTTTGTTGTTTTAGCAGGCGTCTTGGTGAGTTGGAAGATGGAAAAGATGAGTAGAGAATTTTTCTTTCTGCTTATATTATTGAGTGCAGGAGCTTACGGATTCTTTATATCTCTTGATTTATTTACCTTATTCTTTTTCTTAGAAGTAGCCGTGATTCCTAAATTTTTACTGATCGGTATTTGGGGTAGTGGAAAAAAAGAATACAGCGCGATGAAGCTTGCCTTAATGCTAATGGCGGGTTCTGCCTTTGTATTTTTAGGATTATTAGGATTGTATTTCAGCACCAATATTGGGAACGGTCAACACACATTTGACTTCATCGCTATTTCTCGCACTTCTGTTCCACTTAACACACAACTCATCTTCTTCCCTTTAGCATTTATCGGCTTCGGAATTTTTGGTGCGCTCTTTCCATTTCATACTTGGGTGCCCGATGGACACAGTTCTGCTCCAACAGCAGCGTCGATGTTTTTGGCCGGAATATCCATGAAACTTGGAGGTTACGGTTGCTTACGTGTCGCAACGTATTTAATGCCCGAAGCTGCGCATGTTTATGCGCCTTATATTATTTTATTAGCCACCATCGCGATCATCTACGGAGCATTTGCAACGATGATGCAAACCGACTTAAAATACATCAACGCATATTCATCAGTAAGTCACTGTGGATTTGTATTGCTCGGAATTGGCATGCTCAACGAAACGGCCATAGCCGGTGCTGTTATGCAAATGATCTCACACGGATTGATGACCGCACTTTTCTTCGCCGCAATTGGTATGATTTACGAAAGAACGCATACTCGGATGGTAGCACAGTTAGGTGGACTATTAAAAGTGATGCCATTCATCTCCACCATCTTTATCATTTCTGGTTTATGTTCCTTAGGACTTCCAGGTTTCAGTGGATTTGTTGCAGAGATGACAGTTTTCATGGGAGCGTGGCAACATCCTGAAATGCTTTATCGAATTGCAACTATATTATCTTGTGCTTCCATTGTTGTAACAGCGGTGTATATACTACGTGCAGCTGGAAAATCCATTATGGGACCCATTATAAACGAACAACACTTATCATTAGGTGATGCTACTTGGAATGAAAAATCAGCAGCAGTACTCTTGTTGAGTGGAATTGTAGTTATTGGTATTGCTCCTTTTTGGTTAAATGAATTAATAAGTCCGGACGTAAATGGACTCATGGTAAATATTGGTCGCACCTTACTTCCTTAACGATTGACAATGATAAATGAATTTATAGGTCTGATGAAACATGAGTTGATACTCTGTTTCATACTTTTCTTACTCTTAATAATAAAGATTGCAAGCAACGATGAGAACTCGGGTCGTTGGCATGTGATGATCAATATTCTTTTATTTCTTAATTTAATTTTTGGATTCTGCTGTAATATTTCTGGTGAATTATTTAATGGCATGTTTCAATCGAATGATTTAATACATCTTGAAAAAAATATTCTTAATCTCGGATTACTCATTATCTCATTACAAGCATATCCTTATACACGCACTCATCGGCATGCACCAGAATTCTACATTCTTTTACTGTCTTCAGTATTGGGAATGTTCTTCATGTTATCATCGGGACATCTTCTTTTATTTTACATCGGCTTAGAATTATCGACTATTCCATTGGCAGCATTAGCCAATTTCAACCTCAACAAAAGTGCTTCCTCAGAAGCGGGAATGAAGATGATAATGTCGTCAGCGTTTAGTTCTGCTTTATTGTTGATGGGTATCTCGTTAATGTATGGAACTACGGGATCCTTATCATTCTCCGAAATTACTTTACAATTAACGGGGTCGCCTTTACAAGTATTTGCATTTATGATGTTGTTTGTTGGGTTTGCATTTAAACTTTCCATTGTTCCCTTTCACTTTTGGACCGCCGATGTATACGAAGGAGCACCCGTTCCAGTCGCTGCATTCTTATCGGTGATATCAAAGTCGGCAATAGCATTTGTATTTGTAACCGTACTCTATACTGTTTTTGAATCGATGGTGAATGTTTGGTATATTTTACTTTTTATTACCGCAGTTCTTACGATTGGCATTGGAAATCTTTTTGCATTACGTCAACAAAACATGAAGCGATTTTTAGCATTCTCTTCCATTGCACAAGTCGGATTTATCTTAGTCGGTATTTCGGGTGGATCACAAGAAAGCGAAGCCGCGGCTATTTACTTTTTATTGATTTACATCTTTTCCAACTTAGGAGCATTTGGTGTTGTCAACATGGTCTCTTCCATCACCGGAAAAGAAAGCATCAACGATTACAAAGGTTTTTATAAAACCAATCCAGCCTTAAGTTGGATCATGACTATTTCCTTATTTTCTTTAGCGGGCATTCCTCCTACTGCAGGATTTTTCGGAAAATTATTTTTACTTACTGCAGGTGCCTCCACTGGAAATTATGTACTCATTGCATTTGCTGCTATCAATATGGTAGTATCCATGTACTATTATTTACGAATTGTAAAAGCGATGTTCATGGAATCAAACGAACATCCCATTCAAAAAATATCGTTTAGTCTTTTCCCAAGCATCGCACTCATCCTTTGCATTGCGGGTATCTTGTTGACTGGATTTAGCGGAGATCTTTACACCTATATTTACGAACTAAGCATCGGCATTTAATCGAAGAACAAAATGGCCATTAATAAAAATCATGAATTTGAGGAGTTAAACGGTATCAAATGCTGCATAGTTGAAAAAGCAGTTTCGATGGATCGTGTAAATTTCATCAAACCTTTGTTAGAAGGAAATGGGTATACGGTAGTCGTTAGTGGCATCATTCCTAAAGCACCAGCTCCTTCTCCTGTAGCTGAAGGAGAAACGCCAGCGCCTCCACCTCCACCCATCGAACCTACAGAATTTACTATTGGCGTAACGGATATGTGCTATAATACCATCAATGCCATTTTTGGAAGATTTTTAAGAACCAAAGAAGGGAAAGTAGTTACGCTCGCTTATTGGCAACAAAAAGATGAGCTGGCCAAGGACGTTTCTTACTTTGATTTTGGTCCTGCTTGAAGCATCGCTTTTGCTGTAGCCTTTGCCTCCGCTAAAGCTTCACCGACATGCGGTCAGCGGAGCAAAGCAGGCAGGCGCGAGGCTTCACGATTAGATTCCATTGTAACCCACAATTTGAAAAAGTAAAATTCACGTTTAGACTCACCAAACAACCTTTTTCACAAATTTTATCTGATCGGATTCCATTTGCGACTCCTCAAATTTAAATCTAAATATTGATAACCAACAATTTACATCTTTATCTACGAAATAAATAAAGACAACTATACTTATATAATTTTGATAACCAACGCTATTCAACAAAATTACTCCAATCTGTAAATTGGGAAGCAAATAGTCAAATAAGGTTAAAAAAATTGAGTTTTATTCTTATTTGCCAAAAAAAAGTAAAATAAGGTTTTTTTTTAGACCTTATTTTACTAATTTTGGGTTGTTATGACATTATTACCATTTTCAGAAGAGCAAATTATCACGAGATTACAATTCGAAAATCCGTGGTGGACAACGAGCCAATTGGATCCATTTTATGAATCCTTTGCCCCTCGACTTTACTTCAATTTACTTTATCCACTAATTAAAAAATCTACCGTGCAACGTGCAGTGGTTTTAATGGGTCCAAGAAGAGTTGGTAAAACGGTGATGCTTTATCATACCATTCAAAAATTAATTGCAGAAGGAGTCTCACCACAAAAAATTTTATTCATTTCCATTGAAACGCCCATCTACAACACCATTTCTCTAGATACCCTATTTACACTGGCTCAAAAAGCAACAGGGAAAATGGACGCAACGGGTTGGTATGTTTTCATTGATGAAATCCAATATTTAAAAGATTGGGAAGTACATTTAAAAACAGTGGTTGACGACTTTAAGCTGTCGAAATTTATCGCCAGTGGATCAGCTGCTGCTGCACTTAAACTCAAGAGTAATGAGAGTGGAGCTGGTCGCTTCACGGACTTTATTTTACCTCCGCTTACTTTTTATGAATACATCCATCTAAAAAAATTAGATACACTTATCCAAGCCGACACCATCAATTGGAAAGGAAATATTGCAAAGTTTTCGTCTACAACTAACATTTCTGAACTCAACCAACACTTCATTGAATATGTAAATTTTGGAGGGTATCCAGAAGTCATCTTCAATAAAGAAATACAAAATAATCCAGCCCGATTTATGCGAGCTGATATTATAGACAAAGTTTTGTTAAGAGATTTGCCGGGATTGTATGGAATTAAAGATGTGCAAGAATTAAACTCTCTCTTCACCACCATTGCATGGAACAGTGGACAAGAATGCAGCATAGATGAACTCAGTAAAAGAAGCGGCGTAAAAAAAACGACGATTCGGCAATACATTTCATACTTAGAAGCTGCCTTTTTAATTCACCTAGTAAAACGTGTGGATCAAAAAGCAGGAAAGTTTCAGCGTGAAAATTTCTTTAAAATTTATCTTACCAATTCAAGTATACGAAGTGCATTATTTGCACCACTTACCGCAGAAGCAGATGGGATGGGAGCGCTTATTGAAACTACTATTTTTAGTCAATGGATGCAACGCATCTCTTTCATTCCACATTACGCTCGATGGAAAAATGGAGAAGTCGATTTAATTAACATCAGCAACAAAACCAATCAACCCGATTGGGCAGTAGAAATTAAATGGAGCAATCGATATTTCGAAAAGTCCAATGAATTGAAAAGTCTAAGTTCTTTTTGCATTGAAAATAAACTTACTCAAGCATTAGTCACCACCATAGATAAAACAGGAACGAAAGAGTTAAATAAAATTCAAATTCAGTATTTGCCTGCTGCTTTGTATGCTTACAATGTTGGTAAAAACACATTAGAAAAACAAGGAAATTAGTGATTTGAAAAATTTCAATTGAAAAAACACAAACAAATTATTCCATCAACACCTTCAAATAAAACCTAGGATCTTTCAATCTTCCTCTTAGGTCAATATCTTCAAACATACAAGAGATGGTTTCCCGCAACGTTTTACTTCGCACTGCTTTATTCACCACTAAATTAAAAAGCCAGGGATACTTTACTAATTCCTGCATCTTTTTACTGAGACTTAATTCGGGCCAAAGGCGTTTATACACTGAGTCATCATACATCTTCAAAGCGGCAGCAGCATAATTTCCATTTACTGCTTCAATCGTCTCGGCAGCTTTTAATCCACTGATCATCGCATTGCCTATTCCTTCGCCTGTGAAAGGATCAATCAATGAACCCGCATCACCTAACAAAATAAATCCATCTCCGGAAAGTGGGCGCTTCTTGGAACCTAACGGTAACCCATAGCCGCGAATTGGGCCTTCCAACTCAGCCCCTTCAAATCGACTACGAATAGGTTCATACTCGCGAATCAATCGGAGCATGTCTTCTTTTAAATTTACTTTCTTTTTACTCACCACATCACTTCGCATCCCTACTCCTACATTGGCATATCCATTTGGTAGAGGGAAAATCCAAAAGTAGCCGGGAAGAAAATCTTTAACAAAATGCAATTCAATATATCCATTCGGATCTAAATCCTTTACTCCCTTATAATAAGCACGCAATCCGGCACAGTAATGTTCTTCTTCCATTTGGATCCCCCCCACTTCTTTTGCAAAACGAGAATGTGCTCCATCAGCTGCAATCAACAAAGAAGTTCTATAAACATGCTTTTCTTCTTTATCGCTGATGATCCAATCCTTCCCTTCCCTTCTAAATTTTTCAATACGAACATTCAATTTCGTTTGAACACCATTCGCTTTTTTCGCTTCATTAAAAAGCCAATTATCGAAATCATAACGTCGAGAAATATAGCCTGGAGGTTTCTCTTTATTATCTTCCCTTCGAAAAGGAACCTTCAATACTTTACCATTGGGAGCGACAAAAGTAACTCCGTGGGAGTCGAGCGTATGTTCCTGTGCAGCGAGTCCATCTACCAATAATGGATCAATTCTCTTGAGTGTAAGTAAGACTTTACCACTTAAAGCATCTCCACAAACCTTATCTCTAGGGAACTCAGACTGATCCAAAAGGAGGCTAGAAAACCCCTTCTTTGCTAAGGCTAAGGCAGTTGTGCTTCCAGCAGGCCCTGCTCCGATGATAATAATTGGATGAAATTCCACTTTGGAAAAATACAACATCTAAGCACTACCACCTCCTCGAATAAGCCAATTATTTAAGATAATAGTACATAAAACTATATGGTCTAATTCTTTGAAAATTCAAAATGAATCGGTTACTTTGGTCTAACTAATCCCTTTTATCATACACAGCCACACCTAAACACTAAAGCTCAGTTTCATGAAAAATTTATTACGCTATGCCCAGCGCTTGGCACTACTCTTCGTCGCTCTATTTGTGACCTCCAATGCAAGTGCTTCTCATTTAATGGGAGGAAATTTAACTTATGAATATTTAGGTCTTAATGGTGCCAGTGGACTCTATGAATACCGAGTAACCCTTTATGTTTATCGCCTTTGCGATCCGGGAAGTTCTGCGTTGCCCGCCTCTATGAACTTCGGTGCTTATCAAGACAACCCAGGGAATCCGGGCGGCCCCAAACAATTGTTGAGCAGTATTTCACTTCCCTTGTTAAGTCAGCAATTTATTCAACCACCGAATGCAAATGACTCCTGTACTTTTTTACCGAGTGTATGTGTAGAAGAAGGAATTTATCAAAATGTCGTTTCGCTTCCATCAAACACAACTGGTTTTTATTTTATTGCGGATCGTTGTTGTCGAAATAATAATATTGCCAATTTAGATAATCCAGGAGGAACAGGACAAGCGTATTATGCACAAGTTCCAGAGCCTAATATTGTAAACAGCGCACCAACATTTGCAGTAGCACCTGTTCCATTTATCTGTGCTGGTGATACAATAAGCGTATTAAATCAAGCGTTTGATGCAGATGGAGATTTACTTGTTTATCATTTTGCAACGCCCTATGCAGGCATTGCAAATACAGGACAACCTAATCCAAATCCTCCTAACAATTATGTTTGGCCAATACAAAACATTACATATGCTGCGGGCTATAGTGTAACCAGTCCGTTTGGATTAGGAGATTACATTAACATCGATACTGCTACCGGACTTGCATCATACGTTGCTCCTAATACTGGATTTTATGTGGTTGCAGTTGAAATTGAAGAATGGAGAAATGGTGTATTAATTGGAGTAACACGAAGAGACATTCAATTAATTGTTATTACTTGCCCCGTAAATCCGCCACCTGTAATATCTGCTGGAACAGCATTAACTTATACGATTCAAGAAGGACAAACTTTATGCTTTAATGTTGCCTTTACCGATCCAAATAATGATAGTTTATTTATGGTTAGGAACGGAGATATATTTAACTCGGTATTAACCAATCCAACTGCTACTCTTAATAATGTAAGTGGATTAGGAAGCATCTCAAGCCAATTTTGTTGGACTACTTCGTGTGCGCAAGGAAGAACCACTCCCTATCAATTTAGCACGGTGGTTGATGACAATGGTTGTCCAGCTAAGACTACCAATACCGTTTACACCATTAATGTTACTCCTGCAGTGAAACCCACTATCATTAATGGACCCGATACCATTTGCGCCAACTTGGCCAATGGAATTCCTTACAATGTAACGACTACAAGTGGATATACTTACTCATGGTTTGTTACGAATGGAAATCAAGCTTCGGGCGGAACCACCGGTGCTATTGGCGTAAATTTTACAGGAAGTGGAAATTCAACCATAAGTGTAGTCGCCGTTAATCCATTTGGATGTCCGGCCGACACATTAACAAAACCTGTATTTATACGTGCATTACCTGCGGCAATTGCTGGAGCTGATATCAATTTCTGCTCTGGAGGATCTGCTGTTATTGGCAGTGCTAATACCGCTGGAGTTACGTATTCTTGGAGTCCGGCCACTGGATTGAACAGTAGTACTGTTTCCAATCCTACCGTTACATTGACTAACGGTACTGGATCACCGCAATCTGCTACTTACATCTTAACAACTACTTTAAACGGATGTTCTAATAAAGATACAATCGTAATTACTACCAATCCTTTTCCAGTAGCCAACGCAGGAAGCAATGTTTCTATATGTTCGGGAACGAGTGCTCCTTTGGGTAGCTTACCAACAACGGGTTATACGTATACATGGACTCCTGCAACAGGATTAAATAATGGAAGCATTTCAAATCCAGTTATCTCTCTTACCAATGGAAATTCTGTTCCTGATACTTTACAATATGTGGTCGTATTATCAAACACTTTTGGTTGTGGTGATAGTGATACCGTACAAGTTATTGTTCGACCTGTGCCTACGGCAAATGCCGGAAACGACATTACTTTTTGCTCTGGTGGATCGGGAACTATTGGTGCTGGATCTATCACTAATTACGGATATTCTTGGAGTCCAACAGGTGGATTGGGTGGCGCTACAGTAAGTTCTACTTCAGTAACATTGACTACTTCATTAACAGTAAATGATACGGTACCTTTTATTGTTACTACCTCTTTATTTGGATGTTTGGATAGAGACACAGTGAATGTAATAGTTAGACCTATTCCATTATCCAATGCTGGAGCGAATCAATTATTATGTTCGGGCAGTACAATTAACCTAGGAACAACTAACACCAGTGGTTATACGTACAACTGGACACCAAACACTGGATTAAGTAATACAACAATTTCAAATCCTACTTTAATTTTAAATATTTCAGGAGGAGCTATTGATCCGGATACTTTATTTTATGTTGTGGTTTCAACATTGAATGGTTGTACATCTACCGATACAGTTCAAGTAATATTGAGTCCAGTCCCTACTGCGGCTGCAGGAAATGATGTTACTTTCTGCTCGGGACAAACTGTAAATATTGGAACATCATTAGTATCAGGATACAGTTATACTTGGACTCCTACAACAGGACTTAGCAGCACAACGATTGCCCAACCCAATCTAACATTGACCAATGGTGGTGTTATAAACATAGCGAACAACTATGTTATGACTGTAAATTGGTTTGGATGTATTGATCGTGATACAATTATTGCTACTGTTAAACCACTTCCAATTTCTGAAGCGGGAACATCTAATTCGTTATGCAATGGAGATACATTATTGTTAGGTGCAGCCGTTACTACAGGATATACTTACTCATGGTCACCAGGAACAGGATTAAATAGCACAACAATTTCAAGTCCAACTTTGATTGTAAGCAATGCAGGTCCTGGATTAATTACACAAACTTATGTTGTAAATACATCTTGGAACGGATGTAACTCATCGGATAGTGTTACCATTACCATAAACCCATTACCTATTGTTGCTGCTACTGTAACTATCAACCCCATTTGTGCAGGAGCAAGTACCACTTTACAAGGAAGTGGAGCGAATACTTATGATTGGGCTTTGTTAAGTAATCCGGGAACGAGCATTGGTACTGGTGCTAATTTATCTGTGAATCCATCTACCACAACTTCTTATATAGTTACAGGAACGAGTACTGCATCTTGTGTAAATAAAGATACCATTTCGGTTACTGTAAATCAATTACCATTAGTTGCAATTACATCAGTAAATGATACCATTTGTGCAGGCGATTCTATTCAATTGAATGCATCAGGTGCATCCGCTTATACATGGACTATACTTGGTGGTGGTGCTGCAGGAAGTGGTACACCTATCTATGTTTCTCCAGCAACAAACACTAGTTATATATTAAATGGTACGGATGCTAATAATTGTAGCAACGCAGATACCATCAGTCTAACAGTAAATCCGGCAGCAACTTTAAGTAGTATCAGCGGAGTAATTTCTATTTGTCCGGGTGTTACAAACGTTCCTTATTCTGTAGATAATCCAAATCCAAATAGTAGTTACAACTGGGTAATTACGAATGGAACTTTATTATCTGGTCAAGGCACAGGTAATGTAACGATCAATTGGGATTCTGCTGGGACAGGAACAATTACTGTGACAGAAATGACTGATCTTGGATGTGAGTCTGCGCCGGTTGTATTGACGGTTACCATCAATATTATTTTAACGCCTGCTGCACCAACAGGTCCTACTATACTTTGTGCTAATGTTGCTCAAGGACAAATTTATTCTAATTTAAATACTCCTGGATCTACTTACAATTGGTTTGCACAGGGCGGAACTATAGTGAGTGGAAATGGAACTGGAACCGTTACGGTAGATTGGAATACGGCAGGCCCCGCTATTGTTGCATTGTGGTATGAAGAAACAAGTGTTACTGTAGATACCGTTTGCTTTGGTATATCAGATACAATTTATGTGAGCATAAGTCCGGTACCACAAACCAGTGCGATTACAGGAAATCTAAGTATTTGTGTGAGTGATACAGGTTCCTTTAGTGTGACATCAACCAGTGGTTCTACCTATCAATGGAGTATTGCAGGAGGATCTATTCTGAGTGGCAATGGCACTTCATCCACCACTGGAAACTGGAGTGGATCAGGAACGGCTACAGTGACAGTTATCGAAACAAATAGTTTTGGATGTATTGGAAATCCAGTAAATCTTTCGGTGACTGTAAATGCATTACCACAAGCTAATGCTGGACTCGATGATGACATTTGTATCGGAAGTTCTGCGAATTTATCAGCAAGCGGTGGTATTAATTATTCTTGGACGCCTACATCTACTTTAGACAACTCAACGATAGCTAATCCAATTGCAACTCCTACCACGACCACAACCTATACGGTTTTAGTAACAGATGCAAATGGATGTAAAAACACCGATACCGTTATCATCAACGTTAATCCATTACCGTTAGCTAACGCGGGATTTGATGTAGCCATTTGTATTGGAAGTTCAACTACATTAAGTGCGAGTGGGGGAACTATTTATAGCTGGAGTCCAGGAACAAATTTGAGCAACACCAACACTTCGAACCCAACAGCAGACCCACAAGCGACAATTACTTATTCGGTAATTGTTACCGATGCGAATGGTTGTAGTGCTTTGGATGATGTTACTGTTATTGTAAATTCATTGCCTACTGCCGATGCGGGTATTGATACATTATTGTGTAACGGAAGTAGTGTTTCCTTACAAGCTACAGGAGGATTGAATTACCAATGGTCTCCAACTACGGGGTTGAATAATTCAACCATTGCCAATCCAGTAGCAAGTCCATCCAATTTAACAACCTATACCGTAGTGGTAACCGATGTAAATGGATGTACAGATGACGATCAAGTAACGATCGACATCAATGCACAACCTAAATCGATATTCGAATTAGACTCTACGCAAAACAAAGTTGATTGTAATGGTGTCAACATTCAAACCATCAATCTTAGTACCGACGCATTAAATTACGATTGGAACTTAGGAGATGGGACAACTACTACCGATGACAATCCTTCGCATCAATATCCATTCGGTTCCAATGCAACAATTACTTTAGTTGCAATCAACAATGGATGTTCTGATACCAGCTCACTCGTATTAAACTTAGGTGATTTGTCGGATTATCTCAAAGGAATCCCGAACACCTTTACTCCAAATGGAGATGAAATCAATGATTGTTTTGACTTAAGAAAGAAAACCGATTTTGCAGATTGTAGCACATGGACAGTCTACAATCGTTGGGGTGAGAAAGTTTTCCAAGGCGACAATCAAAACAAATGTTGGAATGGCAAGAAAAACTCAAGTGGAGAACCTTGCCCTACTGGTACCTATTTCTTTGTTTTAAAAGTGAATAGTGCTTCCTTCAAAGGTTCAATTATGCTAATTCGGTAATAAACATCTTGCTATCAACTTATTACAAGGCTCCTTCGGGAGCCTTTTTTTATAACTTTTTGTAAGAATTTACGTAGAATGTTGCATATAATTAATCGTCATGCAACACTTAAAAGGAATTATCGCCTTGATTTTTTTACTGCTCCAGACTACAGTCATGAGAAGTCAATCAACGGAAAACAATCCTACGAATTACGACAACATGAGTTTAGAAGAACTCATGAACGTAAAAATTACTGTGGCATCCATTAAAGAATTAACGCCTCGTCAATCTCCCGGAATTATAACTTATATAACGGCTGAAGAGATCCGAAATTTAGGAGCTCGTGATTTAATGGAAGTTCTACGACAAGTGCCTGGATTTGAATTTGGCGTTGATGTAGAAGGTGTAGTCGGCATTGCGGTTCGCGGAAATTGGGCTCATGAAGGAAAAGTAGTATTGTTTATTGATGGAATTGAAATGAATGAAAGCCTCTATTCTACTTTACAGTTAGGCAGTCATTACCCGGTTGATAATATTGAACGCATCGAAATAATTCGAGGACCTGGCTCGGCACTGCATGGAGGATATGCTGCATATGCGGTGATAAAAATTATTACTAAAACTGCTAAAGTTGGAAGTCAAGATATTTCTGGTCAATTTTCTCAGAGTGTCACAAAGAATGGCATCTCGAATTCTTCTGCTAACGTTTATTATAGCAAAAAAAGTGAAAAAGCTGGATTTTCTATAAAACTAAATGGAACAAATTCATTGCGCAGTCACTCTTTATATAAAGATGTATATGGAAACAGCTATGACATGAGTACGAATAGCGATTTAAAAAACATTTTTATTAATGCTAGTGGGAATATTGGAAAACTTCAATTAAGAATTTTGAGTGATAATTATTCTATACAAAGTAGAGACCACTATGTATCCATTGAAAATCGCAGTAGTATTTACCAATTCACTTCGAACAATATCGAAGCTAAATACGAAATTAAAGCCAATGAGAAATTCAAAATAATTCCTCGAATTGTCATAAGCAAACAATATCCATGGAGCACTCCTGAGAAAACAGTAAATGAAGACACCTATCCATTCCGCATTAATACGGTAAGTGTACTTGGCGCAATCAATACAGTGAATGATTTCAATGAAAATATTAATTTAAGTTCTGGGGTCACAATAAAAAGAGAAACTTCAACCAACGAATTAGAAAACGAAATTTTTCAAACTACGGGCAATAACAAATTCGTAAACGAGAACATCTCCATTTTCTCACAAGCGCTCTTTTCAACAAAATGGTTTAACATTATTGGAGGTCTTCGATTTAATTACAACAAACGTTATGAAAATGCCCTTGTACCAAGAATTGGAATTACAAGAGAATTCAAAACATCACATATTAAAGCTTTATACTCTAGAGCCTTTAGAGCACCAAGCACCCAAAATATTGACCTCG
>JANOAX010000245.1:0-3129 GCA_031411335.1 Bacteroidota bacterium | reverse complement strand
GGATCATACTCTTTTGCAAGTTTAATTCACCTTTAATTTCAAGAATTCAATAACATCAGAAACAGGTGTACAGAAGCCAAGTCCTTCTACTCTATTCCCTGAAATTTTTGAATTTACAACTCCAAGGAATGTTGCTGGTCTTCGAATCAAAGGGCCTCCACTATTCCCAGGACTCACACTAACATCGGTCTGAATTAATTTTATTCCATCTGTACTATTCCTCAGCCCAGAAATAATTCCTTTAGACACCGTTTGGCTCAATTCCATAAAGGCTGGGGTGCCGATTGCAATCACTTCGTCAGCGACTTCAAATTCCGAATTCTCATCTAATTTAAAAGAATAAGGAAAAGTTTTTTCAACCTTCAATATTGCCAAATCTGCTTTCTTGCTCGTCCTTTCAACTTTACAAACGAGAGTATCTCCTTTATTATTAATTACCTTAATCAAACTATCTTCAGTTTCAGAAACCACATGATAACTTGTCAAAATATACCCATCATTACTAATCACACAACCAGATCCAAATGAGCCATCGGCGGTTATTGTAACTGTTGCACTCAAGGCCGATTTCATATCAGTAACAAATGAAGTTGGTTTAATCTTCAACACATCCATTTTTGCCGCGCTCAACTTCTCCTTATCTGAAAAAACATTTTTAAAAGCAGAATCCGCAATCATATCAAAAAACGAATTGGCAATTGCTTCCTGGAAATACTTCTCTGTAATAATCATTTGTTCTTTACAGTCCATGGCTTTC
This sequence comes from Bacteroidota bacterium, assembly GCA_031411335.1. Classification (GTDB taxonomy): domain Bacteria; phylum Bacteroidota; class Bacteroidia; order AKYH767-A; family OLB10; genus JAJTFW01. Next base: position 2,372 of record JANOAX010000245.1, on the reverse strand, counting down.
CATTGAATCGCGTCTAAGCTATATATTCCTGACTTCCCTTTTTTAGTTCCCTTGAAAATTTCCTTTCCAAATTTATCATTGAAAATATAAGACATTTCAACTTCCAAATTCATGGCCATGCTATAACAATTTTGATATGGCTGTAGATAAAGAATATTAACAGAATTGATTCCTACTTCTAAAAGGCATTTATTATTTCCAAAATGCAAAACTGTCATATTTGTATCAATATAACCGGTGGAAGCCAATCCCTTAATTCCATTACTTAATCCTTCAATATGATAATCGCGCATATCAGAACAACTTTCACATTTGTAATTCACAACATCATAATATAAAGTTCGTGCTTTAATAAAATCATAATGATATGTTCGAATAATTGGATTTAACCCTAAATTTACTTTTGCAAAAATGGGAGGAACTTCTTTTTCTTTTTGAAGAGATTTTCGCAAAACGTAAATCCGAACCTCTTTTTCTCCTTTAAATATTACATTATATTCAGGCTTGTAATCTGGTCTTGTCACTTTAATCTGTAAAAGATTTTTACTATCACTGAATTTAACTACTACCTTTTTTCCATCACCTACTTTTACATTTTCTAGAAACACTTCGCAATCATCTGCATTCGTAATAACTGTGAATGATTGAGCATTTGACGAATTTGTAATAGAATGAATGCAAATTAATAAAACACCGAATAAAATTGTTTTTAGAATATGACTTCTCATAAATAATAATTTAAACCTTTATCTCCATCCAAATTTATTCTAACTATTTTAGAACAAATTGAAAGGACTTTATATAGGTGACAAATATAACAGAAAACTATAATCAGGAATGTGGCAAAAAGAGATCAAAGAAAATTTAGTCTTCTAAATATAGGATTTAAACATTAGTCAAACAATCAAATAATACCTTCCTTCAACAAATCGTGTAGATGTACAAATCCAACGAAGTTATCTCCTTCGCTCACGACCAATTGCGTGATATTATTGGATTTCATCAAGGCCAAGGCCTCAACCGCCATCATATCGCGATTTACTGTTTTAGGATTTTTGGTCATAATATCAATGGCTTTCAAGGTATCAAAATCGAATTTTTTTTGCATCATCCGTCTTAAATCCCCATCGGTGATGATTCCAACTAACTTTCCCGAATCCACTACAGCAGTAGCACCCAATCGTTTGGAAGAAATTTCGAGAATCACTTCGTTTAATGGTGCATTGGAAGAAACGATAGGTTGATCACTATTTGAAAGTAAATCATCTACCTTCAAGTATAACCTCTTTCCTAAAGCTCCTCCAGGATGATAACGGGCAAAATCGGAAGCCGTAAATCCTTTCATTTCCAACAAACAAACGGCCAACGCATCACCCATCGCTAACTGAGCCGTAGTACTACTGGTTGGAGCTAAATTATTAGGACAAGCTTCTTTCTTCACTTTAGTCGATAAAACATAGTCGGCTTGAGTCGCTAAGAACGAATCCATCACACCTACCATAGCAATTAATATATTTCCTCCACTTTTAATTAATGGAGCTAACACTTTGATTTCAGGAGTATTGCCAGAATTAGAAATCAAAATAACAGTGTCATTCCGTTGAATCATCCCTAAATCACCGTGGATAGCATCGGCAGCATGCAAAAAAACGGCTGGAGTACCCGTAGAATTAAACGTAGCTACAATCTTATTGGCGATAATAGCGGATTTGCCAATTCCGCTTACGACCACTCTTCCGTCTGAAGCATGTATCAGCTTAATACAGGAAATAAAGTCATCATTCAACATATCCATCAGCCCCAAAACAGAGTCGGCTTCAATTTGTAACGTTTCTTTTGCAAGAGAAATAATTTTTTGATCACTCAGCATATTGTCCTTTATATTTGATAAAGTATTGCAAAGATCATTTTTTTACGCATAAATGAAATAGATTTCTTGTTTTATTAAATACAAAACAATATCTTCACCTAACGAGTAGTTAAATCAGATCGTGGCTTAGGGTGAATTCAACATGAAACGTAATATTTTCATGAAAATTATACTACGAGCAAGAGTAAAAAATTGTAAATTTGCAATCCTTAATTTCCAATGAAACATGTTAGTTGAAGAAAACACGCTGAATGAAGCGTTAAATAAATATTTTGGGTATGACCAGTTTAAAGGTGCACAAGAAGAAGTAATTCGGAATGTACTTGCAGGCAAAAACACGTTTGTGATTATGCCCACAGGCGGTGGAAAATCGATGTGCTATCAATTACCTGCTTTAATGAGCAAAGGTACTGCTATCATTATTTCTCCATTAATTGCCTTGATGAAAAACCAGGTGGATGCCATTCGCGGATTTAATACCGATGATGGTGTTGCTCATTTT
>JANOAX010000244.1:0-5467 GCA_031411335.1 Bacteroidota bacterium | reverse complement strand
ATGCACGAGAACTTGGCACGATCCATGGCTAAAAGTATTATTGCACGGGAGCAAAGTTCGTATTCTTCACGCGAACTCCGACAACTAGCCATCGATTTATTACATTGCGATCAACCCTTTTATGGTGTGAATGGGCAATCTGTATTGCGTGTTCTTCGTACTGATGAAATTGCAGAGCTTATTCAAAATAAATCTTAATTAAAGAAATAGAAATTTATGTCAGAACAACAATTTCGTCCCATGAAGTGGCAAATTCTTCCTCCTGTTGTGAAGAATTTGTTAATCATTAATGGGATTATGTTTCTCGCCACCGTGGTGTTTGAGGATAAATTGGGATTGGAGCTGACCCAATACTTGGGATTGCATTTTGTGACCAGTCAATATTTTGCTCCGCATCAGTTCATCACGCATTTGTTTATGCATGGAAATATGATGCATATCTTTTCAAATATGTTTGCCTTGTGGATGTTCGGAAATGTGCTGGAGAATGTATGGGGCGCAAAACGTTTTTTGATGTATTATATGATTACGGGTTTAGGTGCAGCGCTCATTCATACCGGATTCACATGGTATGATATTCATAATATGCAGGAAAGTGTCAATTTGTTTTTGAACAATGTGACACCGATGGATTTTAAAATGCTTGTTACCAAATATCAAGGGTACTTGCGACACGATGATATTTCTGTGCTGAATGAGTTTCTGGGTTCATGGAGCAATTCGCCAAGTGATCCGCAGATGATACAAGAGGCGAAGTCGTTTGCGCAAGAGTTGGTTTCTCGTAAAGCCGATATTCCGACGGTAGGAGCTTCAGGTGCAGTTTTCGGAGTACTCCTTGCCTTTGGAATGCTATTTCCGAATACTGTTCTTTATATCTATTTTGCTTTTCCAATAAAAGCAAAGTGGTTTGTATTGCTCTATGGTTTATTTGAATTGTATGGCGGAATTCAGAATAATCCGGGAGATAATGTAGCACATTTTGCACATCTGGGTGGAATGTTATTCGGATATTTTTTGATTCGCCATTGGGGTAAAAATCGTTTCAAGAATTATGGTGATTATTGATTAAGAGATGAGGAGTAATTTAGAAAATATCAAATTGAAGTTTGGCGCAGCAACCAGTTTGTATCGGTTGTTGGCAATTAATATAGGACTGTTTTTAGTGTTGATGATCTTACGTACTTTTTTATTTATCCTTGGTTCTGATTTTGTAATCTTTGATTTTCTAGTGGAGAAGTTAAGTATGCCTGCTAGTTTTAGTCAGTTGATCTTTCAACCATGGTCGATGGTGACGTATATGTTTTTGCATATCGACTTTATGCATATACTTTTTAATATGCTTATTCTTTATTGGACAGGTTCGCTCTTCGCAGAGTATTTGGGTAATGAAAAATTGTGGACGACGTATGTACTTGGAGCCATCACGGGTGGACTTGCATATCTCATTATGTTTAATATTTCACCTGCATTTTCACAGCAAGTAAATCATAGTCATCTCATGGGTGCTTCTGCAGGTGTGATTGCGGTGATGGTAGGTATTGCAACCTTGCTTCCTGATTATACGGTGCAGTTGATTCTCATTGGTCCTGTGAAATTGAAGTACGTAGCACTCGTTTCAATTTTAATTTATTTTATTTCCATTCCACTTGGTAATGCGGGTGGACAAATTGCGCATCTCGGTGGTGCGCTGTTTGGATACATCATGATTAAGCAACTTAAAAAAGGAAATGATATTACAGGGTGGTTAAGTAATTTATTTAAAAAAGGAAGTCGACGTAAATCAAAAATGACGGTAGTTCGATCTGGTAAACCAATTCCCGATGCGGTTTATGTTGAAGAAGCCATTTCTAGACAAGAGGCCATCGACAAAGTGCTTGATAAAATTAATAAGTCGGGATTTGATAGTTTGAGTAAAGAGGAGAAAGAAATCCTCTATAACGCTAGTGGCAAATCCCACAAATAGAGCGTGTTTTTTCGGGATTTTATGTCCCAATATTGGAAAACGATGTCTTGATATGGGAAAAATGCAGTGCTTTTCCATATCCCTAATTGATCCCTAATAAAACTTTATAGATTGATAATTAGTTCAATATGTAGAAAATATTATGTTGGCATGGTGATCGCTTTCTGGTTTTTTAAAAAAATCTAAAAACTTTATAAAATGCGTGTAAAAATCTCATTCTTGCGCGACCAAATGTCGGCGAACACAATTCCTTTGCATCACCAAACATTAATTGCAGAGAGCCTTTACCAACAAATTGAATCTTTTGGAGGTGATCGTAATCTTTTCAATTTTTCAAGTTTGAAAGGCACTTCAAAAATCCAAAACGGATTTATGCGTTTCTTAAGTTCTAAAGTGACGTTAGTTTTGTCAGCTAGAGACGGACAACAATTAGAGCAATTGGTTTCTAAGATTTTCGAAATGCCTTATTTGGCTGTTGGAAAAATGAACTTAATGCCTAGAAGTCATGAGATGATCACAGATCCAGAATTCAATACGAAGATGCGTTATCTGTGTATCAGTCCAATGATTTTAGTGGATCCTGCAAAAGATCCAGAAAAAAGTCAAATCACAATTGATCCAACTTCACAAGAATTTTCAGATATTCTTTACGAGCAAACATTAGATCGTATGGAGCGTGCTGGATTCTCTGAAGGCGATCTTAATAATTTCGCTGAGTTCGATGCGCAACCTGATCATGAATATGTTCAGAAGTTGAATGAAACAGGTAAGAAATTCGCTCGTTACTATCGCGCTGCTGATGGAAGTACCATGATGGGTTACTTGTTACCTTTCACATTACACGCGCATCCAGATGTACAAAAGTTCATATGGGAATCAGGTGTAGGTGCATTGAGCGAGCAAGGATACGGAATGGTTGACTTGGTGAAAATTGCTGTAAACTAAGAGTAAATATAAAATTTTGAAAAGGCTTCTTTCTCGAAAGAAGCCTTTTTTTTATTCATTCTTAAAATTTTGATTTCTGATCAGACGGTATGTTCATTAGCTTTAGTATTTTCGTGAATTATCTATCTCGAAAAGCGAAATTATAGTGAGCAGGTCTAAGTCATGGATTTTCATTCTTATTATATCAGTATTATTGCTGATTGCAACTATGCTATTGTTGCGCCAACCGCTTCTTGATTTTGTAGTTCGTAAAGCAAAGGAAAAGTTTAAGGAAAAATTTGATGTTGATTTAAAAATTAAGGATGCTGGTTTTACGGGCATCCGAGATATTTATTTTAGTGATGTGTCCTTAGTGCCAGCTAACGGTGATACGTTGTTTACGGTGAAGAATGTGTATGCAAGAATGAATGTTGCTAAGTTACTTCGACTTAAAGTTGGATTTAGAGAACTTGTGATTGATACTTCACACTTAAGTTTAGTGAAGCGAGAAACTTCTGATAATTTTTCTTTTTTGAAGCAAAGAGAAAAAGCGCCTGATGCCGATTCGCTTCAAAATGAAAATACTTCCGATTACAGAGAAAGATTCATGAGTGTGTTGGAAAAAATCAATGATATATTTAATGAGAAAATTACTTTTCGTCAATTTAAAGTGAGCTATCAAAGAGGAAGTGTGAATGAGTATGTAAATATTCCTGAATTGTTTTTTGATGGATCCATCTTTCAATCGAGTGTGATTACCGCTTCGAAGGAAGGAGTAAACTTGTGGATTGTAAATGGAACTGCCGATGCGGCTAATAGCGCGTATGACTTTCGTGTAAAGCGTACCCGTGGCGAAAGTTTTGCTTTGCCTTTTGTGGATTTGATAGATGGGTTTAAAGTATGTTTTGATTCGGCGAATGTGAAATTGAAAGCCACTGAGGTAAATGGCCGACTCGATGTCACTGGAAATTTTAGTATGCATTCTCTCTTAGTGAGTCATTGGAGGATATCTCCTAAAGATGTGCACTTTCCTAAAATGGAATTTGCAATGAAAGCGTTTGTTGATAAGGATAGTTTAGGACTCGCTCCCGGAACATTATTTACATTGAACGAACTTCCCATTTCCATTTCAACATCATATGCCCGTAAACCCATTCGCAAATTTGCGATCCAATCTTCATTTGAAACCAAGGATGCACAGCAAGTTTTTGATGCGATGCCCGGTGGCATGTTTTATACGTTTGATGGATTTAAAGCGAAAGGGGAACTGAAGTATGATTTGAATTGTGTAATTTCCCTCGACGAACCTTCAAAAATTGTTTTTAATTCTTCTTTGCAAAAAAATAAATTCCAAATTATAAGTTATGGCACTGAGAATTTCAGTAAGATTGTATCACCTTTTAATTTTATCGCCATGGATGGTGATCGAGCGATACGAAGTTTTTCCGTTGGACCCGAAAATCCTTATTACACGCCATTGAATTTTATTTCACCTTACTTGATTAATTCAGTGCTTACCGCAGAAGATCCCAGTTTTATGAATCATGGTGGATTTGTGATGGAATCATTCAGAGAGTCGATTGCTACCAATATTAAGGAGAAACGATTTGCACGCGGTGGATCTACCATCAGTATGCAGTTAGTAAAAAATGTGTACTTGAGTCGTAACAAATCGGTGAGTCGTAAATTGGAAGAAGTATTGATTGTTTGGTTGATTGAACATCAACGACTCATTTCAAAGGAGCGAATGTTGGAAGTGTATTTGAATATTATTGAGTGGGGGCCAAATGTATACGGGGTAGGTGAAGCTTCCCGATTTTATTTTGATAAGTCGCCCGATGAGTTAACGCTTTCAGAAAGTATTTTCTTAGCGAGTCTCATTCCAAGTCCTAAACAATATCGATATCGTTTTGATCCGCAAGGCAATTTAAAGCCTTATGTAGCGAATTTTATGAAGTTGGTGAGTAATCGCCTGGTAATACGAGAAAAGATTGCACAAATCGAAGCAGACTGCCTTAAAGTGAATATTCAGTTAACCGGCCCTGCAATGAATATATTTGTAGCTCCCGATTCCACCGTATTGGATTCTATTCCCAAGTTGCCAGTTATTAATTAATGTCTGCTGAAATTTTATATTCGTGTCATTAGTTACGCATTTCAATGCGTAGCTACATATAGATAACCCCGCCATGTCATTAGCTACGCATTTCAATGCGTAGCTACAATTAGATCAACCCGTCATCTCATTAGCGACGCATTTCAATGCGTCGCTACAATTAGATTCCCCTACCATTTTAGTAGCTACGTATTTCATGCGAAGCTAAATTTACATCACCCCACCATGTTAATAGCTATACATTTTAATGCGAAGCTACAATTAGATACCCCTGCTATTTTTGTTGCTTTGAATTTCAATGCGTCGCTACAATTAGATTCCCCTACCATTTTAGTAGCTACGCATTTTAATGCGTAGCTACAATGATACATCCCGCCATGTCAGTAGCTACGAATTTCAATGCGTAGCTACATTGATACACCCAGCCATGTCATTAGCTACGCATTTCAATGCGTAGCTACAAT
>JANOAX010000243.1:0-33792 GCA_031411335.1 Bacteroidota bacterium | reverse complement strand
GAAGGATCGCGAGGCCATTGTAAATTCAATGCTTCGCGATTCTTTTTTTTAAACCATAAAGTTTTTCAAATCGGTAAATAGTTTTTTAGGTTAGATGAACTTTCGATTACATCTTCACCAACTTCCGAACAACAATTCGATCTCCAAATTTCATTTTCAACAGATAAACTCCACTAGCAAAATTTTTCAAGTCGATGGTGAATTTTTGTTCGCTGCGTATTTCCTGCGATATAATTAGTTGTCCTTCCAAATTAAATGCTTCCACTTTTCCATTCAAAAGAAAACCGTACTTCGTTGAAACGGTAAACACATCCGTTGATGGGTTGGGAGAAATAACGATATCGTCAATCTTCAATTCTTCAAGCGAAGTAGTACTGTCGAGACTCACGTTGAAATCGTCGAAGTAGTAGTAAGCCCAAGGTTGCGATCCATTTCCAGTACTTATATATGAAGTGGAAATATCATTCAAAAAATTACCAACTACCATATACTTTTCTCCACCATTTGCGGTATATTTTCCTGAAATTAAATACCATCCTACCATTTCGGTTATAATCAATTGTGAAAAGACATGAAAAGGTACATTCAATAGCACATTTGATATCGAGGTATTATACAAAATAACCGTATCTGAAAAATGAACCCCAATATTATTACATGCATATTGTGATGTATCACCCAGACTTACATGATATGAAACATTATATGTAAATCCAGCTGTAAGACTGTCAGTTAGTTCAACTTCCAAATACTCTCGCCCTAAATTAGGTGACAAAGGAGCAATACAACCAATTCCAGCATAGCCATTTCCTGAATGAGGCCATTGGTATCCTCCAAAATTGATTGGCACAGACATCATTTGATCGACCGTATCACAAACATGAAAAAAATCACTTGAATTTAAATCAGTCCAAGGTTGGAACCAAGGAAACGCTTTATCAATATTTCCGTCGGGAGGTAATTGTGGACAAGAGGTATAACTCTCAAAACCTGGATTAGGAACAAGATTAGTTTGTGCTGTTAAAAATAACGGCATAAATAGAAATGTAAATAAGATAAAGCGTTTAATCATTCCAATTTAACGAAAACTAAAGGTAGCTAAATTCAATTTAATTAAAACCATCATAAAAAAATAATCACGGATGTTCTGTACACTTTGTTTTATTGATAATAAATCCGCCCGAGCAATTTCTACACGATTCCTCCATGACTCCGGTTTGATTGCATCGATTACAAACAACCTTTCCTCTACCTCCACATTTATTACAAGCAACTTGTCCGTTGGGTCCTTGAATTTTTCCGGATCCACTACAGGATGGACATTCCGATTTCTTATCGCCATTACAGGATTTGCATGGAGCGTTGTAAACGGATCGGCCCTGACATTGTCCGCAAACCGCCTCCTTAGTAATTGTACCTGTTCCCTTACATTTTAAACATCGACTTCGTATTACTAAAATTTGTTTGAGTGTTAAGGCGCGCATAGCCGAAGATGAGTCGTTCGCATTTAAAAGCAAATACGCATCGTAATCTTTTACTGCAGCTTCGTATTCTCTTAAACTATCATTCGCAATGGCTTTGTATTGTAGATAGCTGGCTTCCGATTTATACTTGTCGTCGAGTTTATCTAAATGGCGAAGCATGGTAGAATAATTATGAGCTGTGTAATCTTTCAATACTTGTTTGTATTGTTTGTCGGTGGATTGCGCGTTAGATTTAACTACAGAGATCAATAAAAATAAAATGAGGAATAGAGAATTTTTTTTCATGATGAATTTTAAAACAGGTTTACATTAAAATTTTCGAAGTAACAATAATCGATGGGCCGCAGATTTATTATGATTTATTATGGTTTTTTATGATTGATTTTATTTCCATAAAGTTTTAAGCAATGAAACGGACAATTAAAATTTTCACAGATATGTTATCTATCGGTATATAACTTTCGAGAAGGACATGGGCGAGATTACATTTTCAAATTTTCAAATCATTTCATTTTCAAATTAATTTAATCTTTCGAGAAATAATCACCGCTTTGATAAACTCCAGTCGTTTGCTTTACAATTTGCATTAACAAATCGTTGGCTAAAGACGAAGCGCCGAAACGGAAATAATTGGGGTTCATCCATGCGTCGCCGAGTGTTTCGTTTAGGACTACTAAATACTGAATGGCCAATTTCGCAGTAGCAATTCCACCTGCGGGTTTCATGCCAATCATCTTTCCTTCCTTATAATAAAAATCACGGATGGCTTCGAGCATGACTAATGTCACGGGCAATGTTGCCGCGGGTTGCACTTTTCCGGTAGATGTTTTTATAAAATCGGCACCGGCATACATGGCGATGTCAGATGCTTTTCGCACATTGTCGAGGGTGCTCAACTCTCCTGTTTCTAAAATTACTTTTAGGTGAGCTTCGCCACACGCTTCTTTCACAGCCGCAATTTCATCAAACACATAATTATATTCTCCTGCTAAAAAATGTCCGCGAGAGATGACCATATCAATTTCATCGGCGCCTTCGTTTACAGCAAACTTGGTTTCATCTAGTTTCACTTTCCGCGTACTCATTCCACTTGGAAATGCAGTGGCAACTGCTGCTACCTTTACACCGCTGTTGCCTAATGCTTCCTTAGCTACGCGCACCATGGTGGGGTATACACAAATCGCAGCGGCAGATGGTAAGTCGGGCATGGCATCGTAAGGTCGCATAGCCTTCGCACAAAGCTGACGCACCTTTCCAGGCGTATCCTTCGCCTCGAGAGTCGTGAGGTCCATCATACTCATGGCCAACTTCAAGGCATGCATCTTAGATTCATTCTTGATGGAGCGCTTGGTGAAGCGGGCGATACGCTCGTCGATAGAGACGGAATCAATGGGGGGGGAACTGATCATATAGGGGATGAAATTACAAAAAACCTACTGACGCGAAAAACGAATGAACACGAAATGCGAAACTTTTGCGAAAAGACGCGAAATGCGAAAATGACGCGATATGTTCGAACGACGCGAAATGCGAATGAAGACGTCGCGAGGCTTCGCGATGCGAAACATGCGAAATTCTTGTTAAAAATGCGATAGCTATCGGGATTGAATTGTTGATGCTAAGTATTGAAAAGTGCAAAAATTGAAGATTTTGGGGTAAAAAAAGGTGAAAAATTGTCGAAAATTGTTTGTAGCCGTATTTAAACGAGTATAAGTATTTATTATACGACTAATTAAAAATCGTTGTGGAGTTTTGCAAAAAAAATAAACCAATGAATAAAATTATTCATCCTGAACTTTCCTACAATATTATGAAAGCATGCTTCGCTGTTTACTATAAATTAGGAGGAGGTCATCCTGAATCTGTTTACCAAAATGCTTTAGCCATTGAATTAAAATCTCAAAATATCAATTTTAAAGAGCAAGTAAGAACCAAGGTTTTATACGATGGTCAAACAGTTGGTATTGGATACGCAGATTTCGTTATTGAAGATCTTATTGTCATTGAAATAAAGAAACGACCACAACTACATTTTAATAACATTATTCAAATCGAAAAATACATGGCAGCTTTAAAACTAGATCTTGGAATTTTAATTCACTTTGGATATGATAAAGTTACTTACAAAAGGGTAGTAAATAAAAATTTGATTCCACTACGTCAAAATATTACGAGCAATTAATGACTGCATTTCGAAATTGAAATCTAAAACAATTCGCCGATAAAAAAGCGTAGCGCAAGCTTTTCTCATCGTTTCGCATTGTTTCGCACCTTTCGCATTTCGTGTTCATTCGCATTTCGCATCCCCGTGCAACTTACTGGAAGGTCTGTAATTCATATAACTTCTTGTAATACCCTCCCTGCTCTATCAACTCGTGGTGCGTTCCTCGTTCAACAATTTCGGCTTTGTTCATGACGATGATTTGGTCGGCGTGGATGATGGTGGAAAGGCGATGCGCTATTACTAACGTCGTGCGATCTTTCATGAGTTTGGTGAGTGCATCTTGAACGAGACGTTCTGATTCGGTATCGAGCGCGGAGGTGGCTTCGTCGAGGATGAGGATAGGCGGATTCTTTAACACTGCGCGAGCAATGCTAATGCGCTGACGTTGTCCTCCACTTAATTTTCCTCCACGATCACCAATGTTGGTTTGATATCCTTCGGGCATGTCGGCAATAAACTCGTGTGCGTTGGCCACTTTCGCAGCGTGAATCACATCCGCTTCGGAGGCATCGTCAATACCAAATGCAATATTGTTAAAGACGGTATCATTGAAGAGAATGGATTCTTGCGTCACTACTCCCAACAACTTGCGCAAATCGAAAATGCGAAGTTCGCGGATGTTGATGCCATCCATTAAAATTTCACCTTCGTTGGGATCATAATAACGGGGAAGCATATCCGCTAATGTTGTTTTACCACTTCCTGATTGACCAACTAACGCGATCGTCTTACCGTGAGGAATATCGAGGTTGATGTTTTTAAGTACATACCCAGCTTCTCCGTTTCGATATGCAAAGGAGACATTTTGAAAACGTACGCCTGATGTGAACGATTTAATTTCCTTCGGATTTTCAATGTCCTTCACTGCGACGGGTGCATCGAGGATATGGTAAATTCTTTCTGCCGATGCTAATCCTTTTTGAATATTGTACCAAGCCGTTGTGAGTGCTTTTGCGGGTGGGATAAGTTGCGAAAAAATGGCGATGAACGCGATGAACTCGGAAGGTTCTAAATTGGCTTCTACACCTAATACTAATCGACCACCAAAATACATCACGATGGTTAACACGGCGGCACCCAAAAATTCGCTTAGCGGAGAGGCCAAATCTCTTCGTCGACCAATTTTGTTGAGCATACGGTATAATCCTTCGTTAATTTTTCCGAAGCGCTCTTTCGATTTTTCTTCTGCGGTGAATGCGTGAATAATTCTTAATCCGCCTAACGACTCATCTAAATTACTGAGCAACTCGCCTACTTTTATTTGTGCTAAAGAAGATTTTTTCTTCAAACTTTTTCCGATACGACCAATGAGTAATCCGGCAATAGGTAATAAGATGAGCACGAACAATGTTAACTGCGGACTCATCGAAAACATCGTTATTAAAAATATAATAATGTTTAAGGGTTCACGAAATGCGGCTTCTAATGAATTCATAATGCCCCACTCTACTTCCTGCACATCGTTCGTAACGCGCGCCATAATATCACCCTTACGTTCATCAGTAAAATAACCGATTGGAAGCGTTAATATTTTTGAATACACATCGCGACGAATATCGCGTACCACACCGTTGCGGATGGGAACAAGATAATACATGGCCATGTAGCGTGTGACATTTTTTAAGAAAAATAAAATGACTACGAGCAAACTTATAAATGACAAAGCTTCCAATTGTCCGTGCTGCACAACAAAATCGCTTAAATAATAATTGAAATTATTCAGCAATACTTTTACAGATCCGGACCATGGTTTTAATACATAATTTCTTTCTTGACTAAAAAGCACATTCAAAAACGGAACGATCATCGTTAACGAAAAAAGTGAAAATACTACAGTTAATAAATTGAATACAACGCTAGTGATTGCTCGACTCTTGTACGGTCGAATATAACGGATGAGGCGGAAGTAGTTTTTCAAAGTTTAGATAGAGTGGTGCAAAGATAGTTTTACTAATTATCATTTAGTTTTTTGAGATGAGTTTGTTGTAAAATACAGACCTACATCCCCTTACCTCTCTGTCAAATACATATCTCTTTTATTTTGTAGGGTCGGTATTGAATCTAGTGGGGCGCTTTCGCCAATATCGAAATCGACTCAAATCGAATTTTATTTTAGGCTACATTTCTGCACCTCCAACGAATATGAAATTCGTGATCAGCGCTTTCTAAAAAACCCTGATTCCCCTTTTAATAGGCTTTTAAAAAAGGTTTGAGCGTTGAGTTTCTGACGTTCCGCCCATCGGCCCCCGGCCAAAACAAAACATTTAGCATTGATTAACAATTATTTAAAGATTGCAGCATTATAATATTTGTATATACAACAATTGTATATGTATATTTGTACCTACAATTATCGTTAAAACGTTTAATCATGAAAAAAGTAAAGAAAATTTTGGCCGCAACGGATAAGCATATCGGTGGCGGAAACTATGTAAAGAGTCCTTTGCCGAGTGAGTTTGTGGATCAAATTAGTCCGTTCATCATGCTCGATCACTTTGGTCCGAAGCAGGTGACATCTAAAAAACCGTTTTATGTTCCACCTCATCCGCATAAAGGATTTGAGCCAGTGACATTACTTTTTAAAGGAGAAGTATTGCATCATGATAGTTTGGGAAATGTAGGAAATTTAAAAGCAGGAGATGTGCAGTGGATGACGGCTGGAAAAGGTGTGATTCACTCGGAAGGGGTACCTGCAGATTTCTTAGAAAAAGGCGGGGAGATGGAATTGATCCAGCTATGGGTGAATCTCCCTCGTTCGGCGAAGCAACATGAACCGCGCTATCAGGATTTACGTGGAGAGAATTTCCCACTCATAAAAGAAGGTGATGCTGGATTGAAATTAATTGCGGGTGATTACAAAGGACAAAAGTCGGGAACGGAATTATTAACTCCAGTATTAGTGATGCACGGAAGACTAGACAAAGACGGAAAAACAGATATTGAAATTCCTGAAGGATATAACGCTAGCGTATATACGTTAAAAGGAAAATTAATGACCGACGGATTTGAAGTGACGCCACAACATCTCATCTGGTATCAAGAAGATGGGAACACCATTTCCTTAACAGCTACTGAAGACAGTGAATTTGTTGTCTTATCAGGTCAACCCATTTTAGAACCTATTGTGAACTACGGTCCATTTGTGATGAACACGAAAGCGGAATTAGTAGAGGCTATTGAAGAATATCAGTCGGGGAAGATGGGGGTTCTCGAAGGGTAATTAAGAATTATGAATTCAGAATTCAGAATTAACTAAAAGATACAAACGAATCAATAAAATAAATTAATAAACTAAAAAAATAAAAATCATGACAACAGTACTTGAAAAAACAAAATGGGCATTAGACCTTTCGCATAGTGAAGTAGGCTTTAAAGTAAAACACTTAATGATTACGAATGTAAGCGGTGCTTTCGAAAAATTTGATGTAACGGTAGAAGCGAGCGACGATACATTTGCGGATGCAGAAATTAAATTTACTGCCGACATCGACAGCATTACTACTTACAGTGAACAGCGCGATGCGCATTTGAAAGGAGCTGAATTCTTCGATGCAGAGAAATTTCCTCACATGATTATTGAAGCTACTGGCTTAGAAGGAACGGGGGAAAATCGCAAACTCAATGCGAACATTACATTGCATGGTGTTACCAAAACGGTTGCATTGGATATTGACTTCGGTGGTGTTGCCAAAGATCCGTGGGGAAATACAAAAGCGGGATTTAGCATCAACGGAAAAATCAATCGCAAAGATTTCGGATTAAATTGGAATGCGCCAACCGAAGCGGGTGGTGTGTTGGTGAGTGAAGAAGTGAGATTGCATGCAGAGATTCAATTGTTGAAACAGGCATAAATATTATATAATCCATACCCCAGCCTAGGGATTAATCCCTAGGCTGGGGTATATTAATCCCTAGGCTGGGGTATATTAATCCCTAGGCTGGGGTATATTAATCCTTAGGCTGGTTTAAATTAATCCCTAGGCGGGTTCTTTTGCATAATTGAAATGAAAAAGACTATCTTCGTTATCACTAAAACCCATCTCATGAAAAATTTAAAATTGAATCTCCTTTGCTTTTTCCTATTCTTCACTCTTGGAAATGCAGTAAACGCACAGGTGTCTTCTATCCCTTTTACGGCAGCGCTCGACTCCTTTGCGCCCATAACAGGTGTTATTATAGATAGCCCCAATGCGGATGATCAAGCTTACAGTAATATCCCCATCGGATTTAATTTTGATTTCGCTGGAAGCACACATAGTTCCATGATTGTAAGCTGCAACGGATATATTCAATTAGACACTTTTCCCAACAACCTTTTTGTAAACATTCTAGGGGGGAACTACAACAACAGAATTGCTGCTTTGGGAGCTGATTTGAAAAATTCGAGTTCCAACGCGAGTTTACAATATACTACTATAGGAACTGCTCCGGACCGAATTTGCATTATACAATGGCTTCACTACTCCTATTTTGGCGGATTGACTGGAGACTTAAACTTCCAGATTCGTCTTTATGAAACATCCAATTGCATCAATTTTGTTTATGGTGCCAATACTTATTCTACTAATAACTTTCAAACACAGATTGGTTTAAGAGGTACATCATCGTCTGATTTCATTGTGCTCGGTGATACTACTTGCAATTGGGCCGATGCTTATCCTTTCCCAACAATTACTACTACCTTTCCTATCAGTACGAGTTGTTCTATGCCTCCGGGTTTTGCCTTTCATTTTGGTGCATGTGCAAGTACTCCAGGTGTGAAATTTTCCTACCTTACGGGTACTGTATTTAACGATGCAGATGGAAACGGCACGAAAGGTCCAGGAGAACTGCCTATTGCTAATCACCTTGTAAATATCAACCCTGGAAATTACTATGTTTCGTCTGATGGAAATGGAGATTTTACTTTCTTCTTCGTTGATTCCACCATTACCTATACATTGAATACTGCACCCATCACTTGGTGGAATAATACAACTCCACTTTCTATAAGTATTACCCCACTCAGTCAATCCAGTTCTGGAAATGATTTTGGTTTTCAAATTATCCCTGGCATACATGAAGTCGGTATTCATTGTCCTTCTTGGGGGGTAAGACCCGCACAGGCTGAGCCGATGCCCATCAGTTATTACAACCATGGTACGTCGACAGAAAGTGATACCATTGTTTTTGTAATGGATTCTCTGTACAGTTTCATCAGCGCTAACCCTGCACCGCTCTCTGTAGTTGGACAAACGATTACTTGGGTTTATCCGCCACTTGCTCCAGGACAAAACGGACACATCCAATTGATGTTAATGCCAGACTCTTCGGGTGTACTTGGTAATTATATGAATTCCACTTTAAGCATCGGTCCATTAAACGATACCATCCCATCTAACAATACACTTTCTCTTCACCAACTCATTACACTTGCTTGGGATCCGAATGATAAAATCGCAATGCCATCGGGCAGAATACAAGCGGGAGATGACATCATCTATACCATCCGTTTTCAGAACACTGGAAATGCAACTGCATATAACGTAACCATAAAAGATACGCTTGATCTAAAACATGATTTGATGAGTTTTGAAATACTCGGTTCATCACATCCACTTAACTTCAACATGAGCGGTAATGGCGTCGCCACCTTTACTTTCTTTAACATTCAATTACCCGACAGTGGTAGTAACTATGAAGGCAGCAATGGTTTTGTTACTTATCGATTAAAATCGCAAAGCAATTTACAGCCTATGACGATCATCAACAATCAAGCAGGAATTATTTTCGATTGGAATCCTCCCGTGATGACGAATATTACTAGCGATACGGTAGATTTTGTGTTGTCAATTCAAGGGCTTGAAGTTGTGCTAAACATGGTGAAAGCAAGTCCAAATCCCACGAATGGACAAGTAGTATTCCGCTTCTCAGAAAACAATGTATTGAACGGTATCTTACAAATATTTAGCACGGATGGAAGACTCGTTTACAGACATCCATCGATCACTTCAACAGAGGCGATCGATCTATCTACGCTTTCTGCAGGAGTATATACTGCTACTATTCAAACAGCAGAAAAAATCTATACAGCAAGGATTGTTATTCAAAAATAGAATTCACCATCACCCAGCCTAGGGATTAATCCCTAGGCTGGGTGATGGATTAATCCCTAGGCTGGGTGATGGATTAATCCCTAGGCTGGGTTTTTTTTCATCGATTGGATAATAACATTTTTTTAAAAAGATCCTTTTAAATCTTTCATCTCTGCTTCCATTTTTTCGATGCGTTTTAATACGCGATCTTTTGCCCAATATTCTTCGGGTAATTCGGCGCTGATGTAATTACAAAATTTCCAAACTTCGCGAATATCCGTCGCCGGTACTTCGTAGGGATCGTAATTCGGATTGAGTGATTTGAGTAATAGATTTTTTTTCTTCTTGATTTGATTGTACGCTACTTTAAAAACAATTCCTTCTTCTTGCGTTAACAATACATACGCAGATCCATCCTTGATATCATAAAAATTCTCCACGTACTCACCAATCACCCAACTCTTATCGGGGATAGGCAACATAGAATCTCCTGTGATTTGAAACATGCGGTACTTACGATCTCCAAAAAGAATGGGTAGTTGAAACGTAGGTAGTTTCTGAATAAATTCCGGATCCGCAAATCCATTTTTATATCCTGCCTTTGCTTTGATGGGCACCACTTCAATATTTTCTTTGTTGTTGCTATCGACCGTGGTAGCGATCACACGGAGTCGGGCACCGGTGACGTATACATCGTGGCCACGTTCGAGTTCGCCGAGTTGAAATTCACTCAGCTTACTTAAATCCAATTTGACGAGTGTATCGATGCTCACCCGAAAATATTTGGAGAATGCGAGAAGCATCTCGAGTGTTGGATTTTGGACGCTACCGTTTTCGTAGCTGTTGAGGGTGGAGCGACTAATGCCAAGCTCTCCAGATACATGATCTTGAGTGAGCTTACGGCGTTGGCGGAGGAGTTTGATGTTAGCGTTGAATATCATTCGTCGAAGTTTAAACGCAGCGTTAGCAGCGGTTTCGCAGCGGGCGCTACGAGCTTATAATTTATTTACTACTCTACGAACTCCATCCATTACTTTAACTGAATTAAAGTTTATCAAGAGTCCTAATTTACATTTTGATAATTTTAGATAGGTCATTACTTGCGCTAAGTGAACCTCGTTTAATGCCTCAACAGATTTCACTTCTACAATTACCTTCTTCTCCACAAGTATGTCGACACGATATCCTGCATCAAGTTTCACTTCTTCATATACTAATGGCAAAGCCTTTTGATGCTCTGCATATAATCCATTCTTCAATAATAAATGCATTAATGATGCTTCGTATGCACTTTCCAATAATCCTGGACCCAACTTCCTATGCAGCTCTATTGCACAATCCAATATCAGTGTTGCAATTTCATTTTCTGTTTTCGCTGCGCCCGTTGCTCTCCCGAGGCTTCGGGACGCTGCGCCGCTGCGTTTAAGTTCAGCGTTTTGCTGTGTTGCTCTTTGTTCATTCATTGCAAAATGTTTTTTCTAGAAATTTTTTACAAATATATGTTTATATTGCAGTCCTACCAAATGATTGCGCAGTAACCAAAATAAGTTCCCCCTCCATGTCCCTCCCCGAACGCACAGTGGTCCATATGGATCTCGATAGTTTTTTCGTATCTGTTTCACGCTTAGAGCATCCCGGCCTTTTTAACAAGCCAGTGATTGTGGGCGGAAGCAGCGAGCGCGGCGTGGTGGCGGCCTGCAGTTATGAGGCGCGGGCTTATGGTGTTCACTCGGCGATGCCCATTCGGATGGCGCGCCGACTATGTCCCGATGCGATTATTATTCGTGGCGATTACGAACGTTACAGTTATTATTCAGGCATGGTAACAGACATCATTCATGAACAAGTTCCCTTGTATGAGAAGTCTTCTATCGATGAGTTTTACATTGACTTGAGTGGGATGGATCGATTTTATGGATGCTACAGTTTTGCTACGGAGTTGCGTCAAAAAATTATGAAGGAAACGCAGCTGCCCATCTCCTTCGGATTATCTAAAAACAAAACGGTGAGTAAGATTGCCACGGGAGAAGCCAAGCCCAACGGACAAATGAAAATAGATTTGGGAACGGAAATTCCTTTTCTGGCGCCTTTGCCAGTGCGAAAAATTCCAGGTGCCGGAGAGAAAACGTGCACCTTATTACGAAGCATGGGTGTAGAGAAAGTACATACGCTACAAGAGATGCCTGTGAAGTTGTTGGAGAAAGTATTAGGCGAAGCGGGTATTTCGCTCTGGAAAAAAGCCAACGGCATCGACAATAATCCGGTGGAGCCCTACAATGAACGGAAGTCTATCAGTACGGAAGAAACGTTCGACAGCGACACCATCGACATCATTTTCTTAAAAGCTTTGTTGGTGAAGATGGTTGAGAAGCTGGCCTATCATCTGCGCAGCGAAAACAAACTAACGGCATGCATTACCGTAAAGATTCGTTATTCGAATTTCGATACGCACACCACGCAATGCCGCATCCCCTTCTCGTCCAACGATCACACGCTTATTGCGAGAGCGAAAGAACTTTTCGACAAACTGTATGAGCGAAGGATGTTGGTGCGTTTGATGGGCATTCGTTTTAGTCACCTCGTGGGTGGTGGACATCAGATCAATCTTTTTGAAGATTCGGAAGAGATCATCAACCTCTACCAAGCGATGGACAAGATGCGACAAAAGTTTGGCGACGGAGCGGTGCAAAGAGCAGTAGGAACGGGATTGAATTTAAGAAGGTTTAATCCGTTCAATGGGCTCTCGTCGTGAATTGGTGGATTGGTGAATTGGTGAATTGGTGAGTTGGTGGATTACTTCGCCATGAAGTCTGTACGGAGTACTGTACTTCATGGGTGGATTGCTACGCCCAGAAGTCTGTCCGGAACCCAGAAGTTGAAGCGGAGCGGAATACTTCTGGGAAGGACTGTACTTCAGGGGTGTCGCGAGGCTGCGCTCTACTGTTTCACAAACGTGGCTCTCAGTTCGCCCGATTGAATTAGATAAATTCCATGGGAGAGTTGATTTGTTTCCAATGTAAAAGTTGTGGTTGTTATTGTCTTTTCGAGAATGAGCTTCCCATAAATATCCGTGAGACGCAATTGTGCTTTTCCGTTTTCGAGTTTGATGCCGGAGATGTTGAGCTGATCTGCTACAGGATTTGGAAAAAGAAGCATCTCTACAGCGTTGTCGTTTAATGGATTTAATCCAATAGTAGGACTTTGAATAATTGTAAGTGCTGTATTGGTCAACACAGGCAAGTTAAAGTCGAAGTAAATAGCTGCACTATTGGGAATGGTATCGCCTAATTGAAGAGTAGTTTGAGGGCGGATGCGGTAAAGGATAAAACCATGAGAGGCGGGTTCGTTGATATTACTGTCGGGAAGAAGTATAGAAGGAAGATCGAAAATAAGTCGGCGAGTATTGGCATCTAAACGCACCTGATTGGGATGCGACGCGCCCAACATTTCAAAAGTCGACAAATCAAGTTCCAGAGGAAGTTCATTCACGACATATACATTAAATGCCGTATCGGTACCGGTATTCTGAAAACGGATGAGGTACGTAAGATAAAGAGGATTCAAAATACTATCGGTTGAAATACTTGTTCGGTCAACTGCTATATCGTTCGGATCTAATGAGCCTCCAACAGTGGAGTAAAGTGTATCCGCATTATTCAATGGGTATGCATCGTTGGCTGCAGGTGCTATCTGCACATCGGCCATTAACACGGTACCAATTGAGGTGGTAGAATCCAGTTTAAACATTACTTGTATCATTCCGGATTGCAGTGGAGGAAGTTGCGGAAGATTAATTACAAGTGAATCCGAACTCAATAACGATGGGGTTACTGTAGAAGAAATAAAAGAGAGGGCAGGTGATTTATGCAACACCAGCTGCGGCGTGAGAAAGGATGTACCTCTGTTTGTATAAGGAATAATGTACCCGACAACAAATCCCGGACGGAAAGGACCTGTCTGGTGAATTCCAACTACCAAATCATCAAAAATAGAATCGGGCTGGTACATAAAATCATTGAGTGAGTCCACCTGATTGGGTCCTGTCATGAATCCGGTGTGGTTGGCTGGAACTGCGGAATAATGATTTATAACAGGAGGGTAAATATCAAATGCAGAAGTATCCGAGACAGAAAAGGTATAATCGCCATTGATATCCGTCAATGCATAGGTTGCGTTTTGAACATTCGTCAGCAACTTACCTTCAAGGTTAGGCTCAAAGCCATCCTGTATATTATTACTGTTTAAATCCGCAAATACATGTCCCTTTGCTTTATTGTACTCGCCAATATCAAAGCGAATAGCCGTACCAGGGGTTGGATAAACATCATATAACGGATTCAGACCAGATAGTCCTGTGGGTGATTCGATTCCTACCGTAATAAGATTTTGTACATTTATTGAAGCGCCAGTTTGCGTTTGATATTGGAAAGTAATCCGGTTGGTGTTTCTTTCCAGAATAAGCTGGAAGGAATTTTCTCCTGTATAACCCGGACCTGAATTGAACCAGAACGGAACACTTTCCCATGAAATAACTAGCGAATCATTATAAGGGCTCGACCAATAAAAGGCCTCTGCCGGCGGAATTATGGAAGGGTCGAATAGTAAGTCTGTAGCGAAAGGTGCAATATAAGCATTCATCCCACCCCCTGTCGGAATAACTGGAAAAGGAGATGCCAATACCGAGCTCCCTCCCAATGTTGTACCTAAGCGAATACATCCGTTGGAACAAATCATAAAAGAATTGTAAAGTGTCCCGTAATACTCAAACATAAATCCTATGGGAAATGGCCCTACACTATTATCGTCCATTAATCCTGTCACAAGAAATGCGCTGGGCTGTGTTGCGATGTCGATCCAATTATAAGTCGGCCCTAGAGGATCATTGTTAGTCCGCCAGGTATATCCGTAGCTATCGGGGCCACCAAAAGGGGTTTGTGCGTAAATAGGAAATGAAAATATCAGAAGAAGAGAGATTAATACACTTTTTTTCATTGTGCTTTCGGCTTTAATACTGTCGTAAATATAAAAAAAATTACGCATACTGCATGTCTTCCATAATACAATAAGAATGTCCCACCCTTATGTTGCCCAGAATCGCAATTAACAAACTTTTCCGTTTTCTCTTCATAAACAATCTTTGACTTTGATTATAATACAATCTCCATTCTCATTTTTTTCTTTTCTCCTCCAATCACTTAACTATAATCGAGCAATTTTCTATTGTAGAATTTAGTTTTATGTTTATCTTGCAATCATACTATTTGATCATAATACAATCATACAATATGGACACAATCGATCTTATATTAAATGCGCTCCGCTATGCGCCACTCTGCCTGATGGGCCTAGGAACTATGATGCTCCTGTGGATTCAAGTAAAGGAATTGAAGAAATCCTGATGCTAGCGTGGGTGTAAATCTCAGGTTCCAAGGATGAACTATAAACGCAAATCTTCGTGACTCGTCCGTAGTAATGTGACTGTATCGAGATCGTTTGTCTTTAGTAAGCTGGTAAGATTAGATCCCATTGCGATCCCTCTAATCGCGAAGCCTAGCGACTAATATCCAATCGCGAAGCCTCGCGACCAACATCTTGGCAGTTGTAAACAGATAGGACTAGATTCCGTTGCGAAGCATCGTGATCATCTAATGTCTAACATCCAAAATCCAACATCCCGCCATGTACCTCAATTGCCACAGCTGGTTCAGCTTTCATTATGGAACACTCTCGATTGAGAAGCTGTTGGAGGAAGCACAAAGGCTAGGAGTAAAAAAGCTGGTATTAACCGACATTAATAACACTTCCGGCGCGCTCGACTTCATCCGCTTGGCTCCGAAATATGGCGTGGAGCCAGCGGTGGGAATTGAATTTCGTCAAGGCGATACCGTTAGATTCATCGGTATTGCAAAAAATAACGAAGGCTTCGAAGAGCTGAACCGCTACCTCAGCGATTGTCTCCGCCAAGGAGCCGCTGAAGGAGAAAGTTCTGGCAACCGCGATGCCATCGTCCCCAAAGAAATTCCATGTTTCAGGAACGTTGTGGTTATCTTACCTGTTACACTATCGTCCCCTCTCTCGTCTCATGTTGAGATGGGAGATGGGAGTCCCGATAGCTATCGGGAGGAGAGTGGGAGTCTCGAGAGCGAGAGGGAGTTTAAGAGAGACGAGAAGAGAGACGAGAAGAGCGAAGTGCGTGAAGAGATGCAAGAAGATGTCGCAGTTCCGTCGAATAAGAAACATGAAAAATTTGTGGGAGAAAATAATGGGTCGAACGACTCGCCCAATTATTCAGAGAAAACCATCCCGCCCATTGTTGCTTTTGGCACATCAAAAAAAAATTCCCCATTAAACACAGTAGAAACTTTTATTACAGCGAGAGAAATCGCAGCGAAGGAACAAAACAGAGAACCACAGCACGAACAATCGCCCCGACTGAAAGGACAAGGGAAACGGAAAAAACTGCGCGATACAGAATACATCTACTACGGAATAGCGCCATCCGACTTATCCCGACTTCCGTTTTCGAAATTTAAAGATCTCCTCCACCGTTGTATCATCCTCTGGCCCGTGACCGTGCGAAACAAAACGGATTTCAATATTCATCGACTCCTCTGCGCCATCGGACACAATACCCTTCTCAGCAGAGTTCCGCCCAATGTGAATTGTAGTCGTGAAGAAGTAATGCTCCCTATTTCGGATATCCGCGACCGTTATAAAGATTTTCCACAACTCCTCCACAACACGGAAAAAGTATTGAGCGAATGTCACATCGCCTTCGACTTCCACGAACCCAAAAACAAAAAAACATTTAGCGGTAGTAAAGGCATCGACACCGAACTGCTCAACCGCGAAACATGGAAGGGAGTAGAATATCGCTTCGGAAAAATAATTTCACCAGCGATTCGTGAACGCGTAGAAAAAGAATTACGCATGATTAACGAGCTCGGTTTCGCAGCCTACTTTCTCATCAACTGGGACATCGTGCGTTATGCACAACGACGCGGTTATTTCTACGTAGGAAGAGGCAGTGGCGCTAACAGCATCGTTGCCTACTGTTTACGCATCACGGATGTAGATCCCATCGACCTCGATTTATACTTCGAACGATTTATTAATCCCTTCCGTCAAAACCCGCCCGACTTCGATCTCGATTTTAGCTGGAAGGATCGCGATGATCTCACCGCGTACATTTTTCGTCGCTATGGAGAAGAACATACGGCCTTGCTTGCGACCTATAGCACTTATCAAAGCAAAGCGATAGTTCGTGAGTTAGGAAAAGTTTTTGGACTTCCGAAAGAAGAGATCGATGCCTTGCAATCAACACGCGACGGAGAAAGTGTAGGCGAAGGAATAGCGAAACTGATTCGTGAATTTAGTTTGCTGATGCACGATTTTCCGCATCACCTGAGCATCCATGCCGGCGGAGTGATCATCAGCGAAAAACCCATTGTCTGTTACACCGCACTCAATCATCCACCCAAAGGATTTCCCGTGACGCAATTTAGTATGCTGGAATCGGAAGACATTGGATTGTACAAGTACGATATTTTAAGTCAGCGCGGACTTGGACATATTCGTGATGCTGTCGACATCGTGAAAAAGAATCGCGGCATCGACATCGACATTCATCA
The DNA here is from genome assembly GCA_031411335.1 of Bacteroidota bacterium. Classification (GTDB taxonomy): domain Bacteria; phylum Bacteroidota; class Bacteroidia; order AKYH767-A; family OLB10; genus JAJTFW01. Next base: position 16,379 of record JANOAX010000243.1, on the reverse strand, counting down.
GATCAAAGCATTTAAGAAAGATGAAAAAATAAAAGAGTTGATTCGCAATGGACGCTGCATGGGTTGTTTTTATGTGGAGAGTCCTGCGATGCGGATGTTGCTAAAAAAATTACAAGTAGATACGTACATTCAACTGGTGGCGGCGAGTTCGATCATTCGTCCAGGTGTAGCGCGGAGTGGTATGATGCGCGAATACATTCTCCGCACGCACGATCCGGCGCGAAGAACGTATATCCATCCCGTTATGAAAGAGCTGATGGAAGAAACGTATGGCATCATGGTGTATCAGGAAGATGTGATCAAGGTAGCACATCACTTCGCTGGACTCGATCTCAGCGAAGCCGATGTGTTGCGCAGGGGGATGAGCGGGAAGTTTAGGAGTCGGGAAGAGTTTCAAAAAATTCGCGATAAATTTTTTTCCTCTTGTCACGAAAAAGGATATCCGCTCTCCATCACCGATGAAGTGTGGAGGCAAATTGAAAGTTTCGCGGGCTACTCCTTCTCCAAGGGACACTCGGCGAGTTATGCTGTAGAGAGTTATCAAAGCTTATATTTGAAAGCGCATTATCCGCTTGAATTTATGGTGGGTGTGATTAATAATTTCGGCGGATTTTACAATACCGAATTCTATGTACATGAAGCGCGCATGCAGGGAGCAAACATCCACGCGCCCGACATCAACAAGAGCGTCTACTTAACGGATATCCACGGCCGTGATATCTACTTAGGCTTCATCCATCTTCAAAATATACAATTAAATTTATGTGAAACCCTCTTACACGAACGCAATACCAACGGACTCTTCGTGGACCTTGCCGACTTCATGCGTCGCGTCGCTATTGAAGTAGAACAACTACGCATTCTCATTCGCATTGGTGCTTTTCGATTTACAGGAAGAAGTAAGAAGGAGTTGATGTGGGATCTGCTCCTTCACTTGGGCGATGGAAGAAAAACAGAAGTGTATCAAAGTCTCTTTAATGAACCCTCCTTCGACAAGTCTTCGGAGGGCGCGGTAGAATGGAAATTACCACCACTTACGCACCATCATTTAGAAGATGCGTTGGATGAAATTGAGTTGTTGGGATTTGAATTATCGAGTCCGTATAAAAGATTAAGAATCCCAGCAGAAACTAATCCGCGAAAATCCGATAGATCCGTGTCATCCGTGTTCCAACTTCCGGATCTCATTGGCAAAGAAATCTCCATCCAAGGTTACCTCGTCACCACCAAACCTACGCGCACCGCTAAGGGTGAATACATGGCCTTCGGAACATGGTTAGATGTAGATGGATATTTTTTCGACACCACACATTTTCCACGAGTCATTAAGCAACATCCTTTCCGCGGCAAGGGCATCTACACCATAAAAGGAAGAGTGGACGAAGAGTTTGGTTTTTGTAGTATCACGGTAAGTGCGATGGAAAAATTACCTACGCAGGGGATTGAGTGATGAGTTGCAAATTAAGAAATTGGCAAGTTGGCAAATCATATGGAATTGGTGAGTTATGTTAGTATTGGTATCCCGATAACGTTCGACTGAGCTCTCGCCGAAGTCTATCGGGAGGTGAGTTGGAGGTCACGAAGTTTCGAAATAGTGGTTTTTGGGTTGATGCGCTATAAAGTCTAAACGAAACCAATCGTATTACTTAAATTTCTAAATTTGTAGGAATGGGAAATAATAAATATCGGCTTGACAAATCCGCTTTTCGAATACAAAGCTTTGAGGAAGCGTCACAAAACAAAGAATATTGGCTAAGTAAAAGCCCGGATGAAAGATGGCGTGCTGCTTGGTATCTTACCTGTTGTGCATATAACATCGACCCAGAAAATCCCCCACGTTTGGACCGATCAGCATTTTCAATGAGAAAAAATGGGTAATATTCTAAATGATGATTTTATTGATTTTTTGAAATTGTTTAATCAATTTAAGGTTGATTACATTCTTGTTGGCGGATATGCAGTAATTTTTCATGGGTATAATCGCACGACTGGAGATCTAGATGTTTGGGTTAAACCAACAGTAAATAATTATAGAAAAATGTTGTTAGCCTTCAAGGCATTTGGACTTAGTCCCTTTAACATGACGGAGAATCTGTTTTTAAATTTAGATGAAAATGATGTATTTACATTTGGAAGGCCGCCCGTATGCATTGACATCTTAACAAAAGTTAAAGGTCTAGATTTTGATAATGTATTTATTAATTCCTCAATGGTAAAATTTGATGGCCTTGATGTAAAGATGATTGACATACGTGATTTAAAAAATGCTAAAAAGGCGGCAGGAAGAGCAAAAGACATCGATGATCTTGAACATTTATAATGTTCATTTTTCTTAATGAAAAAATTGCCTCACTTTTATGAGAATTAAATTGCGAACTTCTCTCAAATATTTCTGGCACAGTAATTCTAGTTGCTTTTTCAAAAATAAGCCTGTTCGAACTGTTAAAGAAGAATAAACGAATAGCTTAAGCTGCGAAGTATAATTGTATTAAGATAGAAAAATTACATGCGCAAGGAATTACATGACAAGTTTTAGATAAAAAAATGCCAACGCTGAACACCTGACAATTCAACGCTGGCAACAGACATCGCCTCAATCAATTCTTCACAAATTTCCCATGACTTGTATGTTTTCCGCTACCTAATTGCAGTGTATAAAATCCCTTCGCCAAATTTTTAATATCCAGTGTATATATGTTACTTCCGATAATTACATTGAACAATTCTTCAGAGAAAACATTCTTGCCATTCATATCAAAAACAGTTACCTGTACAATTTCAGGTTGTGACAATTTATAATCGAAAGTCAATATTTCACTTACTGGGTTGGGGAAAATGGAAAGGGAAAAATAATCTTTGTTCGCATCTTCAAAATTATTTAATGAAGTAGGAGAAAGGCATTGGCCCTCTGTTGCGATGTACATTGTATTCGAAAGAATATTTGTACAAACATCAACAATGCCCGATGGCCATTCAATGAGAATGGTATCAATAGAAAGCGGTGTCACCCCTGTAGCACCAAAACCAAAATGGGCGTTAAGCATATTCATTCCATTAAAAGTATTTTGTGCGGAGATCTCGCGCATCTGCCAAAATCCATTTGCTTTCACTCTTACCTTCGCTCCTATTCCGGATTTGTTCGAGGTTAGTCCGACTAACTTAACATTAATAAAATCTGTTTGCGAAGTATTATTTTGAAACAATCCTTTATCGCTACCTCCGGAAATAAACAAATCTAAATCGCCATCATTGTCATAATCACCGCTTGTAGCACACCAATGATTGCCCGCATTTACAACAAAAGGCTCACTAGTAATTTTGGTAAATACCGTGTTGCCCACTGTTATGTTACTCTGATAATACACATTATTTTGAGGGCCTTCGTTTGTTACGATACAATCTAAATCGCCATCATTATCAAAATCGCCCCAAGTACTTGATAGTGAAATTCCCAAGTCAGTAACTATAGATCCTACATCAGCAAATCCCAATTTTACAAATACATTATTATCGTTTCTATACATTTCATTTTGATATCCAGTAGTTGGTGTAGTTCCTCCGTAATTAGTCAAATAACCATCCAAGTCTCCGTCGTTATCAAAATCAATCCAGTTCCAAACTTGTCCATCGTGCAAATCAGTTCCCAATGGTGAAGTATTTATTCTAGAGAACAAAGGTCCGCCACCTTGCATGTGATTATTATCAAAAAGATAATCGCGAGACAATGCACCATTCACTCGACCTGATCCAATAAACAAATCCACGTCGCCATCATTGTCATAATCGCTCCAGGAAGGAACTGTAAACGCATCTAAGGTATCCGTTAAAACAGTGGTATCAACTCGTGCGAAATTACCGTTACCAATATTGACCAAGAACTTACACGAATCAACAATACCTACAAAATTATAAGGTGCCGCAATAAACAGATCCACCAAACCATCATTATTATAATCTCCTAATGCAGAACCCCAGCCTCTTAGTTTGATTGGATTCGCTAAATCACCTGAAAGATTTTGAGTAAACGTACCATTGCCATTATTAAGAAATAATTTAGTGCCGCCACCGCCACCACCGGATTGCACACAATCTATATCTCCATCATTATCCACATCGGCCCAGGTATTACCAATGCCGCTTGTCAACCCTAATCCACTGGTGGTAATCTTGGAAAAATTTTCACTCCCATCATTATGATATAATCCCCCTCGAATAACAAATAAATCTAATCGGCCATCATTGTCATAATCAATCCAGCTGGCGCCATTGTAGAGCGTTTGGACAGGATCGGTAACAATGGGATTAGAAGTAGATGTTACCTTTGTAAATAGTTGAGCATTTACTGTGGTCCAATTATTTATTAAAACAAGGGCCAGTGCGAAGTTGACAATTTTTGTTTTCATGTTATCTATTTTCAGCAAAAGAAGAGATCGCAAAGCAAAAAATAGTCACTCCCGATAAAGTAATACTAATTCATTCGAAGTTGGCTTTGTTGCCGATATTCTGTGGGAGTAACGCCGACAATTCTTCGAAATGCGTTATTAAAAGTATTCTTCGTATTGTATCCCACCGTATATGCAACCTCAATAATATTCATCGACTTCTTATCCACATCCACTAAAAGTAGTTTAGCCTCTTCTATTCGAAGTAAATTAATGTACTCAAAATAATTCACTTTATAATATTGGTTGATAATTTGAGAAACATAATGTTTTGGGACGTCCAATTTAAAAGCAAGCGTTTCTAACTTCAATTCACTTTCCCGAAAAAGTTTTTCCTCTAGCATCAGTTGCTTCAATGCTTCCGCTAATTCATTTCCTGCATCGGCAGTCAATCCTGAATTTTTATATTTAAGCGACACAATTTCTAAAACAGGATCTTGTATACTTAGTTTCTCTGGCTCCGTCAGGACTTCATCCTTTGAGGAATCCAGATTCAAACCAGACTGATAGTTATATATTATTGTTTCTTCTTTTTTTTTCTCGGGAATGGGATTGGATGAAACTTCCTTATAAGAAAAATAAATATTTTCTAGCTTCAAAGATTCCTTCAGGGGATATCCTTCCAATATTTTATTCTTACCATAACCAAAATAAATAATCGCCACGATGCTGGCACACATTCCCAAGGACACAAAATAATCGGTAGTCAATGTAAACCAAGGATACCTAACCATCACATAATATGAAATATAACTTGCAATGAATACTCCAAACAATCCTACGATTATATACAGCCAATTTTTAATATGACCGACACGCTTTTCTCTTTTAATTTTCAAAAGCAGATAAACACAATATCCCACCATTTGAGCCATTAAAAAATAATTGAGCATTTGCAAATTCAGAACGAAATAATCAATCATTTCAAAATGGCGAATCTTTAAATCGGCAGAACTCAAATAATAAGGAAGCATCAACATAAAAACAACAATGGATGGTGCAAAATGCATTAGGTAAACTGAAATTTTCTTTCTCTCAGAAAAAATAGAATCGATATATAAGAGCAATAGCGGCCCAAACAAGAATTGAGTTGTCATGCTAACATTGCAAAGTTGATGATAGTGTTCTTGCAAGCTTGTCCAATAAAGTACATACTCTAAAATAATAAGTGATTGAATAAAAAGGAAAAGTGTGATGATAAGATCCGGTAGATTTTTATTTTTAATAGCAAAAAAGGAAAAGATGACAGAATGAACCAAACCGATAAAAGCAAAACCATAAAATAGCAAGATGGGCAAGTCCATTTAGAATTTCTTTGAGTCGCAAATTAATTAAAAAATCAAGGGGAATTAGTCATTCCCGATAAAAGATGACCTTTTCATACAAGATTAATGCTTCTAATAATGTACGAAAACTATTGATTCTTAATGGATCTATAGAACTTACTTCTAATTATTATAGATCGTTGGTTTTCTGACTAAGCAACTTGTACAATTGGTCAAATGTTTATGAAGTAGGGCTACTTGATCAAAGTTTAAAGAAAGGTCAGAAAAGGAATTTAAATAATAAAAGACATAAAACCTTTTACTTGCCATTTAAACTCTTCACTACAACTAATAATTTAGAAACTGAACTGAAAAAACACTTTACATATTCATCGGCACTTCGATCAACAAAATTTCAGCATCTTGAGAAATTGCTTTTACAGCAAATTTATCTATGTTCCATATACCCAAACCATCTCTTTCATTTAACGCATTCCCATCAATCACAACGTCGCCTTTCAATATGAATGCATAAACACCATTCCCACTTTTTTTGATGATGTAATCATTAGAAAAATCTTTATCAAATTTTCCAAGATGAAACCAGGAATCCTGAAGAATGCAAACACCTGCATCGTCAGCATTGGGAGAAACAATTTGCTGAAAATTATTATGTCGGTCTTTCTCGTCTAGTGTAATTTGATCATAACGAGGCTTCGTGTCTTTCTCCTTTGGAAAAATCCATATCTGCAAAAACTTAACAGGCTTATCTTTATTCTTGTTGTATTCGGAATGCGTAACACCTGTGCCGGCACTCATAATTTGAATATCCCCTTTTTTAATCACGGTAATATTTCCAATACTGTCTTTATGTTCTAAATCCCCTTCCAGCGGAATTGAAATTATTTCCATATTGTTGTGCGGATGTGTTCCAAAGCCCATTCCTGCTTCTACAAAATCATCATTCAACACCCGAAGCATTCCAAAATGCATTCGCTCTGGATGATGATAATTTGCAAAACTAAATGTATGTTTACTGTGCAACCAACCATGATTTGCATCTCCGCGGGTTTCCGACTTGTGAATTATTGTATTTACCATTTTGTGATTATTTAATAAAAATGAAAATTACGAAAAATTTCAATTGCTCTGTTTTGGATTTCAACTTCTCTACTTATCTAATTTAATATTTTTTAAAATTTATTTCTATGGGTTTGGTGTTGAGCTTGCAGTGGAATATGAGGATTTTGAATAACGTTTAGCGGATTTGAACTGGCAAGAAGTTAACCCAGTAGCAATTGTTAAAGTTAAAAAAGATCGTTAACAAAAGCTCACAGAAAGCACAGCAGTTCCAGATGACACAAATGTGCTCTTAGCTCGCGTTTTTTATTTAGAAAGTAATTTCCTTAATATTAATTTGTACTCTGATTTCTGCTTTTTTTGCGGGTAACATACAGGACACCATGTCAATCCAAACTTAACATTAGCAGCATTAGCAATCCAACGGTGTTTACTTTCACATTCCCATTCTAAAGGAAGATAACGATTGATATATTCTGTTGAGATTAATTTTCCACCTCTCATTTTTGCGATCGTCTTCAATTCCTTTATACTCCCTCGAAGTTTTTCCGATACTTTTTTATATCTGCAATCATAATGAGGACACCATCGACCATTCAATATTTTTGAAGGAGCAGCCTTCCATTTATGACCTTGTGCACATTCCCAAACTAATTTTGCATGATTGTTAACATATTTTTTGGAAATACATTTTCCTTCTTTCTTTTGCGCTAACTCTTGCATTTGTTCAATTGTGAGCTTCGCTTTTTTTGCACAATGTGGACACCACGAGCCAACATTTTTTACATGACCAGGTTTAGCTAGCCACTGATGACCAAATTTACACTCCCATTCTAAATGGTGTTTACTATCTATATAATCATTAGAAAGGCATTTTCCATTTCTGCTAATTGCTATATCTTTCAGTTCTTGTAGACGAAGCTTTCTACGATCATGTACATAACATTGTTGACACCACCCGCCTTGTTTAACAATACTTGGCAACATATCCCAAGTATGCCCACGTGAACACATCCAACTCATAATATGATCCATACTAAGATATTCTTTACTCAGGCATTTTCCTCCTTGCTCAGATGCCAAAAACTTCATATCCTTTAGACTATATCTGTTCATCTTCTTCAAATGTGTGCTAACAATTTATTGCCGCATTAAATTACCTCACTCCACCACCAACCGTCCTGCACTTCGAGAAGAAGAGACAGCAGAGTAAAAATACAATCCCGGTGTTAAATCTAATTCCAATTGTAAAGCAGGTACAGCTAATGGAATCTGCATCACTTCTTGGCCCAACACATTGGTGAGAATTAAAGTAGTAGGTTTTGTAAAATTGTTGACTTGAATATTGATGGTTCCGTGTGTAGGGTTTGGAGAAATGGAAATCACATTTTCCTTTTTGTCTATTTCGTTTACGGGTGTGGCGCCGCTGTATTCAATTAAATCAGCGTACGGAATTCCGCCTGTGGCGAACGATCCATTGTAAATTACGGTGTATGTATTCGTAGTTAAATTGAATTTATAAATCACGCCTAAACTGTTTGTGCCTCCGCTGTTGGTACATCCATACAAGTTTCCATCACTCGCCATCATCACGTTTCCGAATGGACTTGCACCAGTAGGTGTATCAAAATCGTGCAGCTTGGTCATGGTGTTGTTCGAAATTTGAAATTTAAAAATAACGCCTTTGTTGTTGTTTACTCCACCTTGAGTAGTACATCCATATAAAATTCCACCTACTTCAATTAACTGACACCATGGTGCAGAACCATCGGTACCGTTGAAGCTGTGAACAACGGTGTAATTATTATTTATGGGATTGAAACTAAAAATCACACCGTATCCTCCCGCTCCTCCACCAAATGCCATTCCGTATAATAATCCGTTGCTTGCTTGTCGTAATGTGCCGAAAGGTGTCCAGCCTGTTGTGAATGAAAAATCATGTACAATTGAAAATGTGGTTGTCGGAATATCGTAACTGAAAATTACGCCACCACTATTTGTTCCGCCTGAAGTAGTCATGCCGTAAATTTTATTATTCACTGTCGATTGCATCACGCCGCCGTTTGGAAGTTGTCCACTGGTGACATCAAAATCATGACGTTTTGTGTACGTGCTGTTCGTCAAATTGAATTCATAAAAAACTCCTTTGTCAAAGATGCCGCCGTTGTTCGTCATACCGAATAAACTATTGTTGTTGCTCGCTTTGATGATGGGTCCACGAGGATAATATCCAGAAAGCGAATCCATGCTAAACAACATAGTGTAGTTATTTGTACCGGGGTTATAACTATAAATATCACCAACGGAATTCAAACCCCCGCTGGTTGAATTTCCATAGATCAGTGTACTGCTGATGGGCAAGAGATTGCTTTGAATACTTCCGCCATTTATTCCACCTGTGCAAACATAGTCCATGTTGTATCCTGTGCCATCACCGTTTATTTTGATGATGCCTCCAATACCGAAGGAGCCGCCGAGAGCCATGGAGCCCCAGAGTTCAGGAATTTGAGAGGAGGAGGAGATGGTAAATAAAATACTTAGGAGAGAAAGTAAGGTTTTTTTCATGATGGGAAAGTTTGAGAAAATAAAGATAATAATTTATTCTAAAATCAATGTTGATGGGCCACAGATTTTTTAAGATGGTTATGATTTGTTAAGATCTGATCATATCAGTCTAAAAACACATCTTCAAATTTTCAAATCATTTCATTTTCAAATTATCCAGATCGTTCATCTCGCTTGGTGTAGCCCATCCCTTGCAATTTTAAATCGCGGAAAACTTTCAATTCTATTTCGGGAAGGATGGGATCGCCGATGGGTTGGAGGAGGTCGATGTCGTTTTCGCGCGGACTCTTTATTCTTTTGCTGATGGGATAGGCGTTCATCTCATCATCGGTATAAGGCTCGAGGAGGTCAGTGATTTGGTTGAGATGTTCTGCTTCCAGCCATCTGCGTTCGTCGCTTTCGTGGAGTATGACGGGGGAACGATGATGTCCGATTTGCTGAATGACTTTGTTGGGTGTAGTGGTGATGATGGAAAAAGAATTTATTATTTCTCCCGTTTCTTTATTTGCCCACTCATCCCAGATGCCCGCTAAGGCCATGGGGCGGCGCTTGAGGTAGACGAGGTATGGTTTGTCGAGCTTTTCTTTTTTCGGACCTTCAATAAAATAATCGGCAATCACTAAACATCGTTGTGAGCGGATTGGTTTTCGGAATGAAGGTTTGCTGATGATTCCCTTCGCACCACGATAGTTCGGATCGTCATCACTGTTATGATCGCCTTCTGCGCGAGCATTGATTAAGTACATGGGTTTCTTCGCCCAGAAAGGCGTGAGTCCAAAGTGAAAAAACTGAATCTCATTGGGTTTGTCGTTGGTAATTATTGGAGCCAAAGCACCGGGCACCACATTAAAATTAGGCAAACTGACACGCGCGGAATATTGCTGCGCAACGGCGTTGAAACGCTTTTCGTAGGATTTTATATTGTCGATTAAGATATAGCGGCCACACATTAGAGGATACGAAATACGATGGGATACGAATTACGAATCGATACGAATGTACGAATTACGAATCATACTAAAACGCGAAATGCGAATTAACACGAAATGCGAAAGACAAGAAGCTAGAAGCTAGAAGCTAGAAGCTAGAAAATTCATTTCGAAACTAGAATTTATAGACAGATTAATTCCTAATACGAACGAGGACTCATAACCAGCTTCAAACTTCCGAGCGACCCGTTCTCACGTTGGTATTGCAAAATATAGAGTCCGGAAGGGAATTTGGTTAAGTTGATTTCGCGGTTGATGAGATCCAAGGTGGTTACTTTTCTGCCTTGCAAATCGTATACATTTCCGTTGATGATGGGAGATCCTCCTACTGTTTCCATTAACAAGAAAGTTCCGTTCGATGGATTCGGATAGGCGATAACGTTAGCTTGGCTTTCGATTTGTTGCATGCCCACTGCACTACCACCGTACTTAATAGTTATCATGTGGAAAAGATATTCGTTCAAGAAATCAGTAGCACTTTGTCCTGTTACAATGAAATTTCCTTGTGCGTCGCGAGCTAAATCATGAAGTACATCTGGTGCAAAGTTGGGCGTAGTATACGTGTTTAAAAATTGCTGTACGCCGGTTGAATTATATCCTACTAAAACAAAATCGTAATTATTGCTAGTTGCATTAATAGCCCATCCTGCCGTAACTACTCTGTTATTTGGCTCTACCAAAAGTTTTAACGGTGCGCGATCACTTGCAGTTTGACTATAAATAGTAGCCCATTGAAAAACTCCGGCAGCAGAATATTGGACGGTAGTATATCTAGCAACAAACCCTGTTCCTCCTCTGCATATATAAACAATATTTCCTGCAGGAGTATATCGAACCTTTACTCCATACTCACTTACGGTATTCGGATTGTATACGGCACGCCAATTTTGTAATCCTGTAGTTCCATTGTAGGTGATGAGTGTAGAAACACCAGTAGTTAAATATCCTGAAATTCCCACAGCAGCTACTTCTCCTGCAGGACTTATAGTCACATCGTCAATTTCATCATACACATTTAACGAATCAAAATCCGCCGACCAAAGTCGTACTCCTGAGGGTTGAAAACGCTGCACAACGCCTTTCGCTGTATTACCAGATGAGATTTGTACCAATCCTGCTACAGCAATATCTCCATTAGGAAATGCAGCCAGACTATTAATTTTCGTGACCGCGAATTGCGTAGAATCCATCTTCGCTACCCACTGAACAATATGTTGATTATCGAAATAAATTAATAATCCACCAGCAATATTTGAATTAGCGCCAATCACGATGCTACCATCGTTACGCATCAACATAGAGTTGGAAAAAACATTTCCCGTTGGAGAAGGCAGATACCAAGAAGTATCTAAGAAATTTCCATTAACGTCCATCTTCACCAACGACATTCGAAAATTATTTTTTGTTTTAGCGCTATCCGTTGAGATGCATAAAATTAATTCTCCTGTTGGATTAAAATTCATATCGGTAATGGTATCGTTGTTCCACCCAGCAGTCGTATAATATTTTTCCCAAAGCAAAGTTCCGGCAGGATTGTATTTCACAATGGCCACATCCCATCCTTCGTTATAACTTCTGTCAATAGTTGTAGCGCAATAAACATTATCGGCAGCATCTACACGAACCAGTTGTCCATGCGTAATGCCTTCACCTTTACCATTATGATTCCATTCGTGTAACCCATTTCCAGCGGTATCCACGACCATCATATATAAATTTTCATCTACATGAGCTGTATCTGTTTTAAATCCGCCTGCAATCACCTTTCCATTTCGTGTTGCAATAGCAAAACCCATGGAGGCATCTGTAGAATCGGCAACACGATAGGTCCACAAAGAGTCTCCAGCTTCCGAATATTTAGTGATGATCATATTCGTGAGCCCACCGTTTCCGTAATAATCTGGTCCGGGATAAATTGCTCTTCCTGACGTATAGACACCACCGTTATTATCCACAGCTACGGAATTCAATACTTCACTTCCAAATGGTAAGGTGCCTGTCCATTTTCTTCTCCACCCTTGTGATCCATCAAAATTAATACGAGTAATAAATCCATTTGCATAATCAGTTCCTACTACATATGCATTTCCTAAATCGTCAAAAGTATTTCCTAATAAATACTCGTCATTTCCTGATGTTGAATCCATGTAGATAGTTTCCCATTGACGGATACCCGTAGCGCTATACGACATCACCAACACATCCAATTTATTGTTAGCAGAATTTCCAGTTAACCCTGACACAAATAAATTTCCGGCTGTATTATAGGCTAACCCTCGCAATTGATCGGGCAAAATATAAGCAGGATTCGAATAGGAATCACTCCAAACAGTACCACCATTTTGATCATACTGTTTTACAAAAGAATTTATTCCTCCGTTGACTGCTACATCGGAAATATAACCACAAGCGGTTGCATTTCCATTGGGGGCGATCACGATATCGAATGCTTCATCGTCACCTGTGATGGGACCATTGAATACATCAGCCCATTGTTGCACACCACTCGAATTATATTTTATTACCAACCCACTTTTGCTTGCTGATAATGGATCGATTGCTCCGGCAACATATACATTATCGTTAGCATCAACAGTAACGGAATATCCAAAACTATTACTAGTAGGTCCAGCGGCATATCGACTTACCCATTGCTGCACACCTGCAGCGTTAAGCTTTATGGTAATGCAATCAAAGATTCCCGAAAAAGTGGGATGCGATTTTCCTGTTAAATAAACATTAAGATTTGCATCAATTACCATGTCAAGAACATAATCCTCTCCTTTACTACCACTATCATAATAATATTGCCAAAGGGTATCACCTTGTGCATTACGTTTCATGGCGAATGCATCGGGGTACGCACGTTCGTTACTTGCATATCCTCCAGTGTAAATATCATTATTGTTGTCGATCAATATTTTGCTGATGCGATCAGATGATTTTCCTTGCGGAACAAAAGAACGAAGCCATTGTTGAGGTAAGGCTTGGGAGAATGAAAGTGCATTAAATAGAATTACAAATAAAAGCGAAAGGGTGATTTTTAATTTCATGTTTTGATGTGTTTGGAATGTGAAGGTAATACTTTTCATAAAATATTTATATACTTAAGTAAAACTTTCACACTTAAACCTGCCTGCAGCAGGCAGGCGCAGCGTTAGCAACGTCCCGAAGTATCGGGTAGTAGCGATCGCAACGAATAAATCATTCATTCTAAAAAAATTAAATTCTAAACGAGCCTTACTTAACCACAGAGGCCACAAAGATTTACACAGAGTACACGAAGCCCGCTTCAATCTTAACTATACGAAGTAAAAATCTACTCTTATAAAACAATCATTGAGTTTGTGGATTAGATAGAAAAATCATCATTGCATTACGCTGCTTCGTTACGAAAGCAAAGCGCAGCAATTTGCCTCCCGATAACTATCGGGATTACCATCGCGAAGCCTCGCGACACCAACTCACCAATTAATCCGCTTGCTTCTTCTTGCCGTTGCCCATCATCTTCAAAAATCCAACTTCACGTTCGTCGAGCATTCTCCAACGACCTCTTGGAAGATCTTTCTTTGTGAGTCCAGCAAATCCAACGCGATCTAATTTCACCACATCATAGCCAAGCGCTTCGAACATACGACGCACGATACGATTTTTGCCAGAGTGCAATTCCACGCCAACCACTTTCTTATCGTCTTTCGCATTTCCAATTGAAATTTCATCGACGCTACTGATTCCATCTTCCAACTCAACGCCTTCTTGCAAACGACGTGCATCAGAAACTTTAAAATTTTTGTCGAGTTCGGCTTGATAAATTTTCTTCACGCGAGAACTTGGATGTGTTAAATGACGTGCTAAATCACCATCGTTGGTAAATAATAGAAGTCCAACTGTATTTCTGTCTAAGCGTCCTACTGGATACACTCTTTCCGGACAAGCGCCTGCAATTAATTCCATCACGGTTTTACGATCGTTCGGATCGTCAGATGTTGTGATATAATCTTTGGGTTTATTCAACAAAAGGTACACGTGCTTTTCATTTCGTATACGCTCACCGTTATAACGGATATCATCGCCTGGTTTTACTTTCATTCCAAGTTCGGTTGCGACCTGACCATTTACCGAAATCACTCCTGCGGTAATCAAATCATCCGCTTCGCGACGTGAACAAATTCCAGCCATACCGATAAAGCGATTCAATCGAATTTCACCTGTTAAATCATCTCCAGTACTTGCACTACGTTTACGCGGTGCGCCACGTCGACCACCACTTTTTCCATAAGATGGACGATCTCTAAATGATGATTTTTCTTCAAAGCGCGAGTGACGATCTTCTCTGCTTGGTGGACCACTCTTGTCTCTTCTTTTCGCTGGACGTTCTGATCGCTCACTTGAATCCCGATAGCTATCGGGACCACGATCGTTACTTTCTTCTCTTTTTTGATAAGATCTTTTTTCGCCATCGCGTGAATCACTTCTTCCGCGCGTAAATGGTGCGCGGCTTTCTCCACTCTCTTCTCTTCTTTGATAAGGTCTTTTTTCACCATCGCGTGAGTCACTTCTTCCACGTGTAAATGGTGCGCGACTCTCTCCGTTTTCGTCTCTTCTTTTATATGGTCTCTTTTCGCCATCTCCAGAATCGCTTCTTCCTCGAGAATCCCGATAGCTATCGGGACCACGCTCTCCGCGCTCCGGACTCCGCTCTGCAAAAGGGCGTTTTTCGCCGTCATTGGAATCACTGCGACCTCGTGAAAATGGTGCGCGACTTTCTCCGCCTTCTTCTCTTCTTTGATAAGGGCGTTTTTCACCATCGCGTGAATCACTTCTCCCTCTTGAAAATGGTGCACGACTTTCTCCGCCTTCTTCTCTTCTTTGATAAGGGCGTTTTTCGCCATCATTTGAATCACTTCTCCCTCTTGAAAATGGTGCGCGACGTTCTCCGCCTTCTTCTCTTCTTTGATAAGGTCTCTTTTCGCCGTCACCAGAAGAACTTCTTCCTCTAGAATCCCGATAGCTATCGGGACCTCGCTCTCCGCGCTCTGAACTCTGCTCTCTCCCTCCTCGCTCTGAACTCCGCTCTGTACTTCCTCCTCTAGATGGTCGAGAGCTTCCTTCGTTATCGAATGAATCCCAAGGTGATTTTTTTTCTGAGCGGGCTGGGCGGTCACCGCTATTATCGTTTCTTGTGAATTTGCCTCTTCCTGTCGCAGGTCGAGAGCGATCGTTACTGCCACGTGAACCGTCACGGCCGGGGCTACTTTTCTTTTTCATTTTATTTTCTATAAATAGGGCTGCAAAGATCGTAATTAATTGTTGATAAGTAACGTTGATTTTGCATGAATTTTAGGCTAAAAAGCATTGATTTGATGATAAATACACCAAATAAGTCGAAATCTTAGTAAAGTCCAATTGGAGTTATTGACAATTGGAAACCTCAACGAGCATGGAAGGCTTCCTTCATATGAGTCAGCTGGGCTTTCTTCCCTTTTCGGAAAATGATGGAAATTACATCAAATCGGATCTCAAGTCGGATATCGTGAAGCTCTTGATAAAACCCAGCTGCAAGTGCCATCAAGTCGGTTTTTGTTTGGCCGATGGATGCTTCTGGACTCCCATAACTTGGAAAGCTCCGACTCTTTACCTCTACAATTATCAGAAACCTTTCGTCGGTGGCAATGATGTCGATTTCGCCTTTTTGATAACGGAAGTTTCGAGCTAAAATTCGGTAGCCAATTTGTTGGAGATAGCGAACAGCGATGGCTTCACCGCGCTCACCGATTTTTTCAATGTCAGTCATAAATTTGTTTTTATAAAATGAGTTTTAGAAAAATTGATCCTACAAATATAATGGAAAGATGTTGGATTTTAGATTTTAGATGTTGGATTTTAGGTGTTGGATGTTTGTACGTCCCTAGTATAGGTTGACCACAATCGTCAACATATATGAAACCCAATTTAAAAGCAATTAGGAAGTTAAGAGTCTATCCTGAAGACTTAAAAAAAGAATTAGTCGCTACCTTTGAAAGTGGAAAGTTTAGTGT
>JANOAX010000242.1:0-4155 GCA_031411335.1 Bacteroidota bacterium | reverse complement strand
ACCATGAATTAATTCATCCTCAATGGTCGGATTAAAGGCCGAACGCTCCACAAATAGATCGGGTCGTGGACCTAATTCATACAAATTTTTTCCTGTTAATAAATGTTTTACGCTATTCACAATGGTGGGTAAATCGAACAAATGTTTTGATCCCTCTGCAATGGTTATTTTAACCATATCAATGGGGGCTTCGTCAAAAACCAAACTGAAAAATCCATCGTTCACACCAATAAATATATACCCATCTTTTTTGATTGCAATTAACTCTGATGGATAGCGTAGTTGCTTATGAACTCCTATAAAATGTAACGTACCTGCAGGATAATTTGAATAGGCATTTTTAAAAATATAAGCGGCCTGCTGTATGTTATGACGAGCCACTTGATGTGAAATATCAATAAATTGTAAATCAGACTGAAAAGAAAGGAGCATTCCCTTGATAGCGCCAATATGATAATCTCGCGTACCCCAATCGGTTGTAAATGTTATTATTCCCATCAATTCGTCAAAAATATCCAATTAAATTACTTTATCGATGAAATTAATCAAGCAAAATAGATTTATTTTTTAGATTTTTGTAAATATGAGACCCACCAACGAGAATTCGCTAGGAGATGTGATAAAGGATATGCTTCGAAAGTATGAGCTAGAGAATGGTTTATGGAATGCAAAAATTAGAGATGCATGGGATAAATGTGTAGCTAAACCCATCGTCCAGCGCACGCTAAGTATGAAATTTATGGAAGGAACACTCACCGTAAATTTGAACTCTTCAGTTGTTAGAAATGAATTAGAACTTTTAAAAACGGATATTATATCTTCTCTAAATTTGGAATTGAAACAAGATGTTATTACAGATATAAAATTTTTCTAAGATGCGAAAAGAGGCTAAAGGTCATGGATATTCACTTTATGAGAAAGTAATCTTGTCCGCTCTACTGGTTTTTTTCTTGAGTATGCTCTTTATGTTTTTCGTGTTACCTCGTATATAAAAAAGAAAACCCCGGATGTTTCCGAGGTTTTCTGAAATATTTTGTTTTCCCGACTTAGAATCGCTCTAACATAGAGAAGAAAAAGCTTCCTTCAATAGCAGCGTTTTCATCGCTATCAGATCCATGAACTGCGTTTGCTTCAATTGACTTAGCATATAAATTGCGAATAGTACCTTTTTCAGCTTTCGTTGGATCCGTAGCTCCAATTACATTTCTAAAATCTTCCACTGCATTTTCTTTCTCAAGAATAACAGCTACAATAGGTCCTGAAGACATATATTTTACTAAATCATTGTAAAATGGTCGTGCACTATGAACAGCGTAAAATTCACCCGCTTTCTCAGGTGTAAGGCGCATGTATTTCATAGCAATAATTGTAAATCCTGCTTGTGTGATGTGATTTAAAATAGCTCCAATATGGCCATTTTGAACCCCATCGGGCTTAATCATCGTAAATGTTCTGTTTGTGCTCATTTTTATTTTTTATTTATCTTTTTGCGAGTGCAAAGGTAATTGGATTAATTTTGATCTGGAATGGCAAATTATGAATTTAATACCCAAGATAAAAAATCAATAAAAGACTTATTATCTTCTCCTAAAGAGGTGGTAATCACCACTCACCATAAGCCAGATGGCGATGCCTTAGGTTCATCATTGGGGTTATTACACATTTTAAAAGCACTAGGCCATCGTGTAACGGTGGTAGTGCCGAGCGAATTTCCTGCATTTTTGAATTGGATGAAGGGCAGTAAAGAGGTAATCGATTTTATTCGAAATCCCAAATTAGCCAAAGAACATCTCGCAAAAGCAGAAGTGGTTTTTTGTTTGGATTTTAATGATCCATCACGCGTAGAGAAAATGCAAACGGAACTCAATAATGTGAAAGCCCCTATGATTTTGATCGATCATCACCTCGATCCTAAAAAAGGATTTTGTGATTATCAATATTCTTATCCGTCGATTGGTTCAACAGCTGAGTTAATTGTTCACCTGTTGATGGATTTTAGTTGGGATGAGCATCTCAATAGAGACAGTGCGGAGTGTTTGTATACAGGAATCATGACTGACACCGGAAGCTTTCGTTTTAATTCAGTAACCGACCAAACACATCTTGTCATTGCTCGATTAATGAAAGAAGGTGTTCGCAATGATCGTATTCATGAATTGATTTATGATACGAACTCGTTTTCACGCACTAAGTTTTTAGGTTATACGCTCAGCGAAAAAATGCAACAAATTGAAGAGTATAATGTCATCATTTTTACAGCTTCACAGTCGGACATGGACCGATTTAATCACGAGTCCGGTGATCTAGAAGGTATCGTGAATTTCGGTTTGAGTATTAAAAAAATGAAAGTAGCGGTACTGTTTAGTGAACGCGATGGACTTGTGAAAATATCATTCAGATCGAAAGGATTATTTTCGGTGAAAGACATTGCTGAAAAATATTTTGAAGGTGGCGGACATAAAAATGCAGCTGGCGGACGTTCTAAATTAAATTTAGAGGATACCGTGAAAAAGTTTGTTGAGCTGTTACCATTGTATAAAGAAGAATTGCAAGCGGAAACGGAGAATGAATAAACCAACTCATTTACTTTTAATACTGATTTTGTTGGGCGTAAATTCATGTGGTCCTTCAACGACGGAGAGGGAAACAAGGGCTACACAGCAACCCAATTCACCAGAACTTAAAGAATCTTTGATCCAACAAAATCGCCAATTAATTGCGGAAGAAATTGAAATGATTGATGCCTATGTGGAGCGACATGGATTAAAATTAGACACTACATCTACAGGATTACGTTATAAAATTTTAGAGAAAACAGAGGGAAGGGAAGTGCGGTTGATGAAAGATGTGACGCTTAGTTACACGGCTTCGTTGTTGAATGGCGATCTTTGTTATTCAAGCGACACCAGTGGACAATTAAGTTTTACCATTGGACAGTCCAATCAACCCAGTGGGTTGCAAGAAGGAATTTTAAAAATGAGAGAAGGAGAAAAAGCTATTTTCATTGTGCCTTCTTATTTAGGATATGGAATTACGGGAGATGGAATTTGCATTCCGGGAAGTTCATCCATCCTTTATAGAGTAAAACTAGAAAAAGTAAGTCAACAATAAATATGAAAAAAATATTAATTTGGGTAATTAGTTTTGTAACGATGGGTATTGGATTATTTTCCATTTCCTCCTGCAATAAAGATGGTTTTTCCATTACACCTTCGGGCTTGCGTTATGAATTAATTGAGCAAAAAGGAGGAAGAAAACCAGTGATAGGGGATATGATGCGCATGCATCTCATCTATAAAGATAAAAACGGAAAAGAAATTTACAATTCGGCGGAACTGGGTGAAGCCTTTGTTTTAGAATTGACAAAACCCACCTTTGTTGGTGGATTAGAAGAAGGATTTGCCATGATGTCGGAAGGTGATTCCGCCATTTTCTTAGTCAATGCAGATTCCGTCTTTGATAAAACCTTTAAGCAGCCTTTACCTACCAATATTGATTCGCAAGACCTGCTTCGATTTGAAGTTCGTTTAAAAAAAGTACTCACTGCAACCGAATACAGAAACGAATCAAAGCATAATAACGAATACAATCAGGTTGAAGAATTACGTCAGATTGAATTGTACATGGGCGATAATGGAATTTCTGTTCAACCGGTAAAGCCAGGAGTTTACTTTATCCTTTTCAAAGAAGGAAAAGGAGCGAGACCTCAGCCAGGTGATCAAGTAGAAATCAAATACACGGGAAGTTTTTTAGGTGGGGAAATGTTTGATGCTTCCGGAAACAATGGTAAAAATTTAATTTATAGACTAGGCGACGGAACGCATTTGATCGCGTGGGAAGAAGCCATTTCTACCATGCAGCCTGGTGGAGTCGCACGACTTATTTTAACCTCCAACAACGCTTATGGAACTGCAGGACTAGATCCAATTCCGCCGAACACGCCAATTATTTTCGATATTGAATTAGTTCGTTCGGGATTTTAGACTTTGGATTTTGGACTTTAGATTTTAGATATTTGTACGTCCCTAGTATAGGTTGACCACAATCGTCAACATATATGAAACCCAATTTAAAAGCAATTAGGAAGTTAAGAGTCTATCCTGAAGACTTAAAAAAAGAATTAGTCGCTACCTTTGAAAGTGGAAAGTTTAGTGT
>JANOAX010000241.1:0-19759 GCA_031411335.1 Bacteroidota bacterium | reverse complement strand
CACATCGATAATTTTAATTCATATTCCCTTGTTTTAAATCATTCCCTGTGTATCTTTGCAGTCCAATTAAAATTTGATCATGATCATAGTCCCGATTAAAGAAAACGAAACAATCGACAAAGCGCTTAAGAAGTACAAGAAGAAGTTTGAAAAGACGGGCACTGTAAAGCAATTGCGCGCACGTCAAGCATTTGAGAAGCCTTCTATTACCCGTCGTACTGAAATCAAGAAAGCGGTGTATAAGAATCTTATGCATTCTAATATAGAAATTTAATTTCTTATTCCAGATATTTATAATCCGGGTTCCTAAAGAGCTCGGATTTTTCGTTTTTTATATTTTGATATTGCTCATTCTTAGAGGAAAGTACAAGAAATAATTTTTCTCTCGTCTTTAGTAGGAAAGACCTGTTTTTTTTTGATCATTGAAATGTGTAAAAACATTCTTTGTTTTATTCTCGATTCGGTCTTTTCGTATGTATCTTTACTGTGTACTGCGTAGGTTGTGCTACAAACTGAGTACTATGGAGGTCAAGGATTAAGTAGTGAAAATGATCTAAGCAGTATAGTATCAATGCAACTTTTTTATTGTTTTTATGTTATTATTGAGTACTGCGTAGGTCTTGACCGAAGAAGTAGCCTTTAATTTTGTAGTAATAATGACTGAAGCAATAACATTTTATGTAGTAGATGTAGTAACCGAAGCAGTAAATACGGAAGGGTCAATATGAATAGCGAGTACGATACTTTTATCTCTTATTTGAAGCATGAAAAAAGATATTCGGCTCACACGGTATTGGCGTATGATACAGATCTAAAACAGTTTCTTGATTTTTTGCAAGCGCAATATCAAATTGCGTCTCCTTCTGAAGCGTCTCATTTTATAATTCGCTCTTGGATCGTTTCACTGATGGAGGATAAATTAGATCCACGCTCTGTTAATCGTAAAATAACAACATTACGAACGTTGTATAGATACCTAGTACGTCAAAGGATCATCCAAAGAAATCCAATGTTAAAAGTGCAAGCCCCTAAAACAAAAAAGAAGCTGCCCGAGTATGTGGATGAGGAGAAAATGGAAAGGCTTCTCGATCCTAAAATGGAAATAGCAGGCGATTTTCAATCAGTAAGAAATTTTTTAATGGTCGACTTCTTTTATCGGACAGGTGTTCGTTTGTCCGAGTTAATTGGCTTAAAGGTTAGCGATGTCAATTTGTTTAGTTTAACCGTAACAGTGCTGGGGAAGCGGAATAAAGTACGACAAATTCCGATCACTAATTCGTTCAAAATCATCTTACAGAATTACCTTGGGCTGAGATCCGAGTTTCTAACCGAAGTAGGAGGGGATTCACCCTATTTCTTCTTAGGCAATAATGGTAACCAAATGTATCCTGGATTCGTTTACCGTACAGTGAAAAGTAGTATTAGTCTCGTGTCTACTGGTAAGAAAAGAAGTCCGCATATTTTACGACATAGCTTTGCTACGGCTATGCTAAATCATGGTGCTGATATTAATGCAATTAAAGAAATCTTAGGTCATAGTAGTTTGGCCGCTACACAGGTCTATACCCACAATAGCATTGAAAAATTAAAGGAAGTATATAAACAAGCTTTTCCTAAAGCATAATCAAATAAAATATAATTAATTTAAAATTCAAGAATATGAAAGTTAAAATTCAATCCATCCATTTTGATGCAGATCAAAAATTATTGAAGTTCGTAGAAGAGAAAGTTGAAAAATTAAATCAGCTGTATGACGCCATTGTTGAATCAGAAGTTTTTCTGCGTTTAGATAAAGACAATGAAAAAGGAAACAAGATCGCTGAAATTAAAATCTCTACTCCTGGAAAGACACTTTTTGCGAGTGAACAATGTAAATCTTTTGAAGAGGCAACCGACAATGCTGTGGAAGCTTTACGTAAGCAAATTACAAAGCATAAAGAAAAATTGAGAGGAGTTTAATCTTCTTTAATTTATTGAAATAGAAAGAGTCTGCATGTGCAGGCTCTTTTTTTTAAAAATAAACTTTTTATTGTTTGAATAGAGAATTGATACTGAAGCTAGGAGTTGGTCTTAGAAGAAGAATCTGAGAATTTCTAACTTCACTTAACTTTTGACTAGAGAGGAGTCTCATTATTTTTCATATTTGTAGCTTTGGATGAAAGATAAAACTTCGTGTGGCTTCAATTTTCAATTCAATTTTTAGATTTTCGTTCAACATATTATTTTATTTGCTTAATTAGCCTATCTATTTCAAATTATTCAAACTATGAAGCATCTACTACTCATCATTGTTTCCGCCTTATTCTTAAATGTGAATACCGGCTATTCCCAAAAAGTGAATTTGGACCAGCGTCCGATTCAACAAATTAACCTTTCTGAAATCATCCCCGGCTCTATTCCTGACTGTGGTAACATTACTCCACCTTCTGCTGCGAGTTTATGGGATATTCAATTTATTTCAATGCTCGACTCCACCGTTTCAGGATCAAGTGGCTTTGCCGCTGTAGCCTGGACAGGTACAGAATGGTGGGTTGCAAAATGGAATAAGGATTCTTTATTTACCTTGACAGCAGCAGGAGCTGTAATTTCGGGTTTTAAAATCACAGGAGTAGGAGCACCAACTTCAGGAGTTAGAAGTATCACTACAGATGGTACGTACTTATACATGGCAGATAATACTCCTGTTGTCAAAAAAGTAGATCCTGTAACCAAAACCCTGGTAAGTACAATTAGCATGGCGGGGATTGGATTTAACGCTCGAAGTATAACGTATAGTCCACTTACGAATGGAGGCTTAGGAGGTTTTTGGATCAGCAATTTTGGTTCTCCTCTAGTGGAAGTAGATCTAACAGGTACAGTACTTAATTCCATTCCGCTTGCTACTCATACGCTAGGAGGAATTTATGGAATTGCTATTGATAATCTCAGTTTTGGCGGACCCTTTCTTTGGGCTTTTGATCAAGGTGGAGGTGTAGCTTCTACTTTAGTTCGATTGAATTTGCCTTCGGGAAGTCCCTCTTTTGTAATTCATAATGTAAACAGTGATGTTGGACTAACTACTCCAACTATTGGAATTGCTGGTGGTGTCTTTATTACGGATTCATTTGTTCCTGGTGAACTCACTATTGCTGGAATCATGCAGGATACGGCTTCAGATGTATTATTCGCTTATGAATTAGATAGCGCTTCTCAGTTGTCATATGATGTAGCCTTAGATACTTTTAAATGGCAGCCTGCTTATACGATGTTGCCCGATCAACAATTGAGCGCATTCAGCTTTCCTGCTATCGTTTCGAATTTAGGAGCGAATTCAATTCCTACTGTAAATTATAATGTGAATGTTAAGCTGGGTGTAAGTTCAGTTTTTACCGGTATAGGTTCGTATAGTAATTTGTTAGCAGGAAGTAATACGTTAGTCAGTCCTTCAAGTAGTTTCATTCCCACTGTCATCGGTAATTATCAGGTTAGCGGAGTGCTTACTACCTTGGGATTCGCCGACCAAAATCCATCGAACGATACCAATTCTTTCTCTTTTTCGGTAACGGATACTGTTATGGCCCGAGATAATGGTGATATCAATGGCGCTTTAGGAATTGGAGGTTCGTTAGGTGGAGGTGTCTTAGGGCAGATTTATTCGTTACTTAATTCAGATATTATTACGTCGGTTACCTTCCGTTGCAGCGGACCCACTGAAGGAGATACTACGCGTGTCAATATTTATAATTTCACGGGAGGAGCTCCAGGAGCGATCATTGGATGGTCTGATTATTATTTTTTCTCAGCATCAGACACAGATGGAGTATGGCTTACCTTAGAAGTAAAAAATTTAGCAGGTAATCCATTGCAATTAACTGCTGGAACTTATTTCGTGGGAATAGAAGAACACATGGAGAATATTTCTTTGGCTACATCGAATTTTAATTGGAGGCCAAATCAAACATTTATCACTTTTCCTGGACAACCTTGGGCACCCAATGAGGATTTTGGATTTAATAGGATTTATGTATTGCGAATCAATACAGGATCCAGCGCGGTGGGAGTCGATGAACTTTCTCTAGAATCTAAATTGAATATTTATCCGAATCCTGCTCAAGACAATATTTCAGTTTCTTTTGAAGATGGATTTACTGCAATTTCAATTACCGATGCGCATGGAAGGGTCGTGAAACAAGAAAGTTTTGATCAAAAGCGAACGCAAGAAAATATTTTTGTTGGTAATTTAAAGGATGGTGTTTATTTCTTGATGGTAACCGATCGGAACAATTTGAAAGTTCCAACTCGATTCGTAAAATTATAAGTATTTGATATTCAAGTATTTTTTTCTTTTTTTGATGGATGAATAATGAGAAATTATTCATCCATCAAAAAAGGATTTAAGGTTTTCAGAATCAAAGCAAAGAAATAATTCAATCTTTCTAAGTTTTTTTTATTCGAACTCTTGTTTGAAATAAAGAATTCACTAAATTTGCAGTCCCTTTTTGGGGAGTGTGTCATAGTTCATTGAAAATCAAGCCGATGTAGCTCAGTTGGTCAGAGCTACTGATTTGTAATCAGTAGGTCGGGGGTTCGAATCCCTCCATCGGCTCTTGTGGGGATACAAAATCTTGTATCCAAAACAGGGGTATTTGAATCGTTCATTACCGTATTGGCTGAAACAATTCGGGGAGATAGCCAAGCGGCCAACGGCAACAGACTGTAAATCTGTCCTCATACGAGTTCGAAGGTTCGAATCCTTCTCTCCCCACCAGGTTCTTTGAATACTAGAAATTCGTCTTCCGTTCTTGAAAAGACGGTAAGCTCTAAAAAGAAAAGGATGGAGATTCTCCACTTCTTGCTGAAAAGAGTAAAGATGGCATAAGCGGAAGTAGCTCATTTGGTAGAGCATCAGCCTTCCAAGCTGAGGGTAGCGAGTTCGAGCCTCGTCTTCCGCTCTATTAGTGCTTGAAAAAGCAAATTGGTGCTTGAATGGTGTTGAAAATGAAGTAGAATCTTCAACACAACTAAAATTATTGATAATGAGTTGTATGATTCAATAATTTTCGTAATTTCACGCCCCCAATCAAAGTACAATACCCGGCGGGTTCGGAATGACGAAAACAGCTAGTAAACTGGAATAGGCATCCGATTAAGAATAAAGTTCATTCTTATCCCGCCAATGTAGCTCAGTCGGTAGAGCACATCCATGGTAAGGATGAGGTCACCAGTTCGATCCTGGTCATTGGCTCAATATTAATTAAAAAGTAAAATTTAAACAATTACAATAACACTTATATAAAATGGCAAAAGAGAAATTTGATCGTTCCAAGCCTCACGTAAACATTGGAACTATTGGTCACGTTGACCATGGCAAGACCACTCTTACTGCTGCAATAACTCAGGTTCTTGCTCAGTCTGGTTTGGCAGAAAAGAGGGATTTCTCCTCTATTGATAACGCTCCAGAAGAGAAAGAGCGTGGAATTACAATCAACACATCTCACGTTGAGTATCAGACGTTAAATCGTCACTATGCTCACGTAGACTGTCCAGGTCACGCCGATTATGTGAAAAACATGGTTACTGGTGCTGCTCAAATGGACGGAGCTATTCTTGTGGTTGCAGCGACGGATGGTCCAATGCCTCAAACTCGTGAGCATATCTTGCTTGCGCGCCAGGTAGGTGTTCCAAAGATTGTTGTTTTCATGAATAAAGTAGATGCTGTAGATGATCCAGAACTTCTTGATTTAGTTGAAATGGAAATTCGCGAATTACTTTCTTTTTACAAGTATGATGGTGATACTACACCAATCATTCGTGGATCTGCATTAGGTGGATTAAATCTTGATGCAAATTGGGTACCTAAAATCAATGAATTGATGGAAGCCGTGGATACTTTTATTCCACTTCCTCCTCGTGAAGTTGACAAGCCTTTCTTGATGCCCGTAGAGGACGTTTTCTCGATCACAGGTCGTGGAACAGTGGCTACAGGTCGTATCGAGCGTGGTGTAATTAACTCAAATGATGTTGTAGATATCATCGGTATGCAATCTGAAAAACTTTCTTCTACCGTTACAGGTGTGGAAATGTTCCGTAAGATTCTTGACCGTGGTGAAGCAGGAGATAATGTAGGTTTATTGTTACGTGGTATTGAGAAAACCGATATCCGTCGTGGTATGGTTATCGCAAAACCAGGTTCAGTTAAGCCTCATGCTAAATTCCAAGCTGAGATCTATGTATTGAAGAAAGAAGAAGGTGGTCGTCATACTCCATTCCATAACAAATACCGTCCTCAGTTTTACTTCCGTACAACGGACGTAACAGGTGAGATCACTCTTCCAGAAGGACGTGAAATGGTTATGCCTGGTGATAACGTAACTATCACAGTTGAATTGATTCAACCAATCGCAATGGATAAAGGACTTCGTTTCGCAATTCGTGAAGGTGGTCGTACCGTTGGTGCTGGTCAGGTTACTGAGATTATCGAGTAATCTTATACATTCTAAGCACGTGATCGTCCCGGCCAATAGGTTGGGACGCACGTGTTTAATTGGAACATGTTTTTTGTGTTAATTTTAGTGGAAAATCACCTTAAATTTAGGTTGATGTTATCCAAACGAAAAATACCTCGTCACTGAAATTGAATTTGAAATGGATGTTCTGAAATAAAATTGCGCTGCGAACCCAAGAGCAATCCGAAGTTCATCATTGAAAACAGCGTGGATTACGGGTGTAGCTCAATTGGTAGAGTAGTGGTCTCCAAAACCATTGGCTGGGAGTTCGAGTCTCTCCACCCGTGCGAAAAGAATTAGTAAATAATAATTGCCAAATAAATAAACGGAGTAGATCATGCAAAAGATTTCAGCCTACATACAGGATTCCTACAATGAACTCATGAATAAAGTTTCATGGCCGACATGGGCTGAGTTACAAAGCAGTGCCATCGTAGTTTTGATTGCTACCTTGATTTTTGGTTGCGTGATCTTTTTAATAGATGTCGTTTTCCAAGGAGTCTTAAATGTTATTTATAACCTCTTCGCTTAATTGATCATGACTGAGACGACAACCGGTAAGAAGAAGTGGTATGTCATCCGTGCCATTAGCGGAAAAGAAAAGAAAGTAAAGCAATATATCGAAAGTGAAATTGCTCGTAACGGCTTGGAAGATTCTGTAGTGCAAGTGCTCATCCCCATGGAGAAATATTACCAAATTAAAGATGGTAAGAAAATCAGTAAGGAACGTGCTCATCTACCAGGATATGTTTTGATCGAAGCTGAATTGACAGGTGAAATACCCCATATCATCCAAAACACGACTGGTGTAATTGGATTTTTAGGTGCTAAAGGAACTCCTCCAACACCACTAAGACAAAGTGAAGTAAATCGTATCCTCGGAATCGTTGATGATTTAGTAGATAGCGAAGAAGTAATAAATATACCTTTCGTAGTAGGTGAAACAGTAAAAGTAACAGACGGTCCTTTTAATAGTTTCTCTGGTGTGATTGAAGAAGTGAATGAAGAAAAGAAAAAGTTGAAAGTGATGGTGAAAATCTTCGGACGCAAAACACCACTCGAACTGAGTTACATGCAAGTAGAAAAAGAATCGTAAATTATTCATTGGATTCATCAGCCGGTAAGCTTCCACTCCCGGCCGAAGAGTCATCTCTCCACAATGAAGGTTTCGAATCATTAATAAACAAGTAAAACAAAAATGGCAAAAGAAATAGGCGCACTCATCAAATTACAGGTGAAAGGCGGCTCTGCCAACCCGGCACCTCCTATCGGACCAGCACTTGGTGCGAAAGGGGTGAACATTATGGAATTCTGCAAGCAGTTTAACGCTCGTACGCAGGATAAAGCGGGTCAGGTATTGCCGGTAATTATCACCGTATACACCGATAAGTCTTTTGACTTTATCATCAAAACCCCTCCAGCATTCATTCAGTTGATGGAGGTGGCTAAAATTCAAAAAGGTTCGGCAGAGTCGAACCGTAAAAAAGTTGGAACAGTAACCTGGGATCAGGTCCGCAAAATTGCCGAAGGCAAAATGGTAGACATGAACTGCTTTACAATTGAATCAGCAATGAAAATGATTGCTGGATCAGCACGTAGCGCAGGTATCAATGTGGAAGGATCCGCACCCTGGGAAAACTAAAAAAACTGATTAAGGTATCGGGAATCGCTAGCTGCTTCCCGTGATCCGATACCGAAACATTAATAAACTCAGAATCAGAAAATGGCTAAGTTAACCAAGAATCAAAAAGTAGCTTATGCGAAAGTAGATGCTGATAAAGCCTACACGCTTGTTGAAGCTACCAAGCTGGTAAAAGAAACTTCTTATACCAAGTTTGATGCTTCTGTCGATCTGAGCATACGCCTCGGTGTTGATCCACGTAAAGCCAATCAAATGGTACGTGGTATCGTTACGCTTCCACACGGAACTGGTAAAACAGTTCGTGTATTGGTGTTATGTACTCCCGACAAAGAACAAGAAGCTCGCGACGCAGGTGCCGATCATGTGGGTCTAGATGAATACATCACGAAAATCGAAGGCGGTTGGACAGATGTAGATATCGTGATCACTATGCCCGGTGTTATGGCGAAAGTGGGTAAGTTAGGTAAAATTCTAGGGCCACGAAACCTCATGCCTAACCCTAAAACCGGTACCGTTACAAACGATGTCGGCAAAGCGGTTACAGATGTGAAAGGTGGTAAAATCGACTTCAAAGTAGACAAAACAGGTATTATCCATGCTTCCATTGGAAAAGTATCTTTCGACGCTACTAAGTTGTTAGAAAATGCTCAAGAATTACTGCAGACAATCGTAAAGCTTAAACCAACTGCTGCAAAAGGACAATACATGAAAAGTATTTCTGTTAGTAGCACGATGAGCCCAGGAATTCGCATAGAAGCGAAAAGTATCTAAGGCCAAAACAAATTAATACGAATTCGTCACATGACAAGAGAAGAAAAGAACCAAATCATAGATGAACTGGTAGTTACTTTAAGTCAATTCAATAATTTCTATATCACAGATTTTGAAACATTGAATTCTGAAAAGACCTCCAAGTTACGTCGTGCTTGCTTTACGAAGCAAGTGCAGTTGAAGGTGGCAAAAAATTCGTTGATTAAAAAAGCACTGGAAAAAATCGAAGGAGATTTCTCTCTAATGATTCCAACCTTGAAAGGATCATCCGCTATCATGGCGTCTGAATCTTCAAGTCTTCCTGCTAAATTAATTAAGGATTTCCGCAGAGAAAGCGGTAAAAATGCTACTAAGCCTGGATTTAAGAGCGCTTATATCGACGGTGGAATTTACGTTGGAGAAGATCAGTTGGATGCACTAGCAGCACTGAAATCGAAAAACGAACTCATCGGAGATGTTATCGGCTTACTTCAGTCTCCAGCTCAATCTGTTATTTCTGGCCTCAAAGGTCAGGGTGCCAAGATTGCTGGTATACTAAAAACCCTGGAAGAGCGTGCTGCTTAAGCCAATGTGCTTAGTCAAAATCGTGGGTATAATCCTTCCTTAAAAATCATTCACAAACAACAATTAAGTAACTAAAAAAAATTAAATACAATGGCAGATTTGAAAGCATTCGCTGAACAACTCGTGAACCTGACAGTTAAAGAAGTTCAGGAACTCGCAACAATTTTGAAAGATGAGTACGGTATCGAACCAGCTGCAGCAGCAGTGGCAGTAGCAGCACCAGGCGCAGGCGCAGGTGCAGCAGCTGAAGAGAAAACTTCTTTCGATGTAATCCTAAAAGCAGCAGGCCCAAATAAATTGGCTATCGTGAAGCTTGTTAAAGATTTAACAGGTCTTGGCTTGAAAGAAGCTAAAGATCTTGTTGACCAAGCTCCAAAGCCAGTGAAAGAAGGCGTAACTAAAGATGAAGCTAATGCACTTAACCAACAGCTTACAGAAGCGGGTGCAGAGGTTGAAGTTAAGTAATTAACTTTAAGTCTTTTAATAAACCTGTTCCACCCGTTCGGTGGAACAGGTTTTTCCCATTTTCATTACCCCGGGTAAAACCGGATTCCGAACGGTTGATAGTTAACTAATTAAAACCCCTTCGCCTTGACTACGAAAACAAGTCTCTCCTCCGAGAAGTCAGTATCCAACCGAATTAATTTCAGTAAGAGTAAACATAGGATTGATTACCCTGATTTTCTCGAGATTCAGTTGAAGTCTTTCCAAGACTTCTTCCAACTTGAAACTACTGCTGATAACCGCGCCCAAGAGGGTCTTTATAAGGTTTTTAGTGAAAATTTCCCGATTACCGATTCAAGAAATAATTTCGTTCTTGAATTCATCGATTATTTCGTTGATCCTCCCCGTTATGCACTCGATGAGTGTATTGAACGTGGATTAACGTATAGTGTTCCACTTAAAGCAAAATTGAAGCTTTATTGTACGGATCCTGAACACGAAGATTTTGAAACAATCGTGCAGGATGTGTATCTCGGAACCATCCCTTACATGACACCAAAAGGAACTTTTGTGATCAATGGCGCCGAACGCGTTGTTGTATCTCAATTGCATCGTTCCCCAGGGGTGTTCTTCGGTCAAAGCCGTCATGCTAATGGTACGAAGTTGTACTCCGCTCGTGTGATCCCGTTCAAAGGATCATGGATTGAGTTCGCAACGGATATCAATAGCGTCATGTATGCTTATATCGATCGTAAGAAAAAATTCCCGGTAACTACGTTGTTACGTGCTATCGGATACCAAACAGATAAAGATATTCTCGAATTGTTCGGACTCGCCGACGAAGTGAAGGTGAGTAAGGCTGGACTTAAGAAGGTAGTAGGGCGAAAGCTTGCTGCAAGAGTTCTTAAGAGCTGGTTAGAAGATTTCGTGGATGAAGATACCGGTGAAGTAGTTTCTATCGAGCGTAACGAAGTGATTCTCGAGCGTGAAACTATTATTGAAGATGATCATATCGATATGATCGTAGACGCAGGTGTGAAGTCAGTAATCCTTCATAAGGAAGATGCGAACACGAACGACTACGCGATTATCTATAACACTTTACAAAAAGATACTTCGAACTCTGAGAAGGAAGCGGTAGAGCATATCTATCGTCAGTTGCGTAATGCTGAGCCACCCGATGAGGAAACGGCTCGTGGTATTATCGACAAGTTGTTCTTCTCTGATAAGCGTTATGATTTAGGGGAAGTAGGTCGTTTCCGTCTGAACCGTAAATTGAATTTAACTACTCCAGTAGAAACGAAGGTTCTTACGAAGGAAGATATTATTGCCATCATTAAGTATTTGATCATGTTGATCAATGCAAAAACGATTGTGGATGATATCGATCACTTAAGTAATCGTCGTGTTCGTACCGTGGGTGAGCAATTGTACTCTCAGTTCGGTGTTGGTTTAGCGCGTATGGCGCGTACCATCCGTGAGCGTATGAACGTTCGTGATAATGAAGTGTTCACTCCTGCTGATTTGATTAACGCGAAGACATTGTCGAGTGTGATCAACTCGTTCTTCGGAACGAATCAGTTGAGCCAGTTCATGGATCAAACCAATCCACTCGCTGAAATAACTCATAAACGACGCCTTTCTGCCCTTGGACCAGGTGGTCTTTCTCGTGAAAGAGCAGGTTTCGAGGTTCGTGACGTTCACTACACCCACTACGGGCGCTTGTGTACGATTGAAACACCAGAGGGACCAAACATTGGTTTGATTTCTTCGCTTTGTGTTTTCGCGAAAATTAATAATCTAGGATTTATCTCTACACCGTACCGTCATGTATCTGAAGGGAAAGTGGATATCGGTGGAAGCATTACTTACCTTACCGCTGAAGAAGAAGATACTAAAGTAATCGCTCAAGCGAATGCTGCCGTTGACGAAGAAGGATTTTTCGCTAAAGAAAAAGTGAAAGCTCGTTTCGAAGGTGACTTCCCAATCGTTGAACCAAGTGAAATTAGTTTGATCGACGTAGCACCGAATCAAATTGCATCGATTGCTGCATCATTGATTCCGTTCTTGGAGCATGATGATGCCAACCGTGCCCTGATGGGATCGAACATGCAACGTCAGGCCGTTCCGCTATTGCGCCCACAAGCGCCAATCGTTGGTACTGGTCTGGAAGGTGATGTTGTTCGTGATAGCCGCGTATTGATTAATGCAGATTATGGTGGTACCGTAGAATACGTTGACGCGAATGAAATTCACGTTCGTAATGTGCGTACTGACGAAGAGAAAATGGTAAGCTTTGAAGATGATGTTCGTATTTATAAACTCATCAAATTCCAAAAGACGAACCAAAATACTTGTATCAACTTAAAGCCAATTGTTAAGAAAGGCGATAAGATTAAAAAAGGTCAAGTTCTTTGTCAAGGTTATGCAACTGAAGCTGGAGAATTAGCACTTGGACGTAACCTAAAAGTGGCTTTCATGCCATGGAAAGGATACAATTTCGAGGATGCGATCGTAATCTCTGAGCGTGTTGTTCGTGAAGATATTTTCACATCGATTCACGTGGATGAATACAGTCTTGAAGTGCGTGATACAAAACGCGGATTGGAAGAGTTAACAGCGGATATTCCTAACGTAAGTGAAGAAGCTACTCGTGAATTGGACGAACACGGATTAATTCGTGTGGGTGCAGAAGTAGGTGAAGGCGATATCCTCATTGGTAAAATCACTCCAAAAGGAGAGACGGATCCATCTCCAGAAGAAAAATTATTGCGTGCTATCTTCGGTGATAAAGCCGGTGATGTGAAGGATGCATCTTTGAAAGTTCCACCATCTGTAAAAGGTGTTGTAATTGATAAGAAGTTATTCTCTCGTGCTATCAAAGATAAGCGTAGCCGTGATGATGAGAAAAATATAGTAGCTCGTTTTGACGGGGAACAAGAAAAAGATATCGCTGAATTAAAAGTTCAGTTGGTGGAGAAATTGTTCTTCTTAGTAAGTGGTAAAACATCTCAAGGGGTGATGAACGCATACAAAGAAGTTGCAATTCCAAAAGGTTCGAAGTTCACGCAGAAAATGTTGGCGGATTTAGATTATAATAATATCAATCCTACCAAATGGACTACCGATAAAGAAAAGAACGAACAAATCACTCGTCTTTTAACGAATTACATCGTGAAAGCGAATGAGATTATTGCCTCTTATAAACGTAAGAAATTCCAAATTCAAATTGGTGATGAATTACCAACTGGAATTATGCAATTGGCGAAAGTCTACATTGCTAAAAAACGTAAATTGAAAGTGGGTGATAAGATGGCAGGTCGTCACGGAAACAAGGGTATCGTTGCACGTATTGTACGCGATGAAGATATGCCTTACCTCGAGGACGGAACGCCAGTTGATATCGTATTGAATCCATTGGGAGTACCATCCAGGATGAACTTGGGTCAGATTTATGAGACCGTACTTGCGTGGGCAGGTGAGAAGTTAGGTGTGAAGTTCGCAACGCCAATTTTTGATGGTGCAACTTTAGCTGAAATTGATCACTATGTAACGAAAGCTGGTCTTCCTAAATTTGGTACTACTTATCTCTATGATGGAGGAACCGGTGATCGTTTCCATCAACCAGCAACCGTAGGAATTATCTACATGCTGAAACTAGGACATATGGTAGATGATAAGATGCATGCTCGTTCAATCGGACCTTATTCATTGATTACGCAACAACCATTGGGTGGTAAAGCTCAATTCGGAGGACAGCGTTTTGGTGAGATGGAGGTTTGGGCGATTGAAGCATTCGGAGCAGCTAATATCTTACAGGAATTGTTGACGGTTAAATCCGATGACGTATTGGGTCGTGCGAAAGCTTACGAAGCCATCGTGAAAGGTGATAACATGCCACTACCCGGAATTCCGGAATCCTTTAACGTGTTATTGCACGAGTTACAAGGACTTTGTTTGAAGGTAACTTTAGACTAAGTAAAGGGGATCATCCCCACCAAAAATTATCATTGAAAACGTTCACGTTATACCGATAAAGAAAACATGGCCGCTAAAAAAGACCAAAAGCTGAAAAGCAATTTCACTAAAATAACCATCAGTCTCTCCAGTCCGGAGAACATCCTCGAGCAAAGTAGCGGAGAGGTGTTAAAGCCGGAAACGATCAACTACCGTACGTATAAGCCGGAACGTGATGGTCTTTTCTGTGAGCGAATTTTCGGTCCAGTAAAGGATTGGGAATGTCACTGTGGAAAATATAAGCGCATCCGTTACAAAGGAATTGTTTGTGATCGTTGCGGAGTGGAGGTTACCGAGAAGAAAGTGCGTCGCGAACGTATGGGACATATTACCCTTACTGTTCCTGTTGCGCATATCTGGTACTTCCGTTCATTGCCCAATAAAATCGGTTACTTGTTAGGACTTCCTACCAAGAAACTGGATTTAATTATTTACTACGAGCGTTATGTAGTTATTCAAGCGGGAGTGAAAGCCGAAGATGGTGTGAATTACTTAGACTTCT
The DNA here is from genome assembly GCA_031411335.1 of Bacteroidota bacterium. GTDB lineage: Bacteria > Bacteroidota > Bacteroidia > AKYH767-A > OLB10 > JAJTFW01. The sequence continues at coordinate 5,334 of JANOAX010000241.1, read as the reverse complement.
TAACGGAAGAAGAGTATTTAGCCATGATGGAAACACTTCCAAAAGACAATCATCACTTAGACGATAAGGATCCTAATAAGTTCATCGCTAAAATGGGTGCTGATGCTTTATTTGATTTGCTTTCTCGTCTACAATTGGATGAGTTGAGTTTCAAATTACGTCACCAAGCCAATACAGAAACAAGTCAGCAACGTAAAAATGAAGCGTTAAAACGTCTTCAAGTGGTTGAGTCGTTCCGTATGGCAAATGGACATATTGAAAATCATCCTGAGTGGATGATCGTAAAAGTGGTTCCAGTAATTCCGCCAGAATTACGTCCACTCGTTCCATTAGATGGTGGTCGTTTTGCAACGTCTGATTTGAACGATTTGTATCGTCGTGTGATCATCAGAAATAATCGTCTAAAACGATTGATCGAAATCAAAGCTCCTGAAGTAATCCTTCGTAATGAGAAGCGAATGTTGCAGGAAGCGGTAGATTCTCTTTTTGATAATAGCCGTAAAGTAAATGCGGTGAAAACCGAGAGTAACCGTGCATTGAAATCACTTTCTGATTCCTTGAAAGGTAAGCAAGGACGTTTCCGTCAAAACCTTTTGGGAAAACGTGTGGATTATTCAGCTCGTTCCGTAATTGTTGTTGGACCAGAAATGAAATTGCATGAGTGTGGTTTGCCAAAAGATATGGCTGCCGAGTTATTCAAGCCGTTCATCATTCGTAAAATGATTGAAAGAGGTGTTGTGAAGACGGTAAAGAGCGCGAAGAAAATTGTAGATCGTAAAGATGCAATCGTTTGGGATATTCTCGAGAATGTGTTGAAAGGACATCCTGTCATGTTGAATCGTGCCCCAACTCTTCATAGATTGGGTATTCAAGCTTTCCAACCGAAATTGATCGAAGGAAAGGCGATTCAGTTACATCCTCTCGTGTGTACAGCCTTCAACGCTGACTTTGACGGTGACCAGATGGCGGTGCATTTACCGTTAGGACATGCTGCCATCTTAGAAGCTCAAATGTTGATGCTTGCATCACATAATATCTTGAATCCTGCGAATGGAGCTCCAGTGACTGTACCTTCTCAGGACATGGTACTTGGACTTTATTACATCACGAAAGGAAAGAAAACTACCGCGGATTTAAAAGTTCGTGGAGAAGGGTTGGCTTTCTATTCTGCTGAAGAAGTAGTAATTGCTTACAATGAAGATCGTGTTGATTTGCATGCTTGGATCAGAGTAAAAGCAAACGTACGTGAAGATAATAAAATCGTTAATCGTTTAATTGAAACAACAGTTGGTCGTGTACTCTTCAATGAGGTAGTACCACCTGCAGCAGGTTATATCAATGAATTATTAACTAAAAAATCATTGCGTGATATCATCGGAAATGTATTAAAGGAAACAGGTGTTGCAGTAACTGCGCGCTTCCTTGACGACATTAAAGATCTTGGTTTCCGAATGGCATTCAGAGGTGGACTATCGTTCAACTTGAATGATGTAATCATTCCTGTAGAGAAAGAAGTTTTGGTTGGTAAAGCCAATGTAGAAGTAGAAGAGGTGATGAGTAATTACAACATGGGATTCATCACGAATAACGAGCGTTACAATCAGATTATTGATATTTGGTCTCGTACCAACTCTAAGATTACCGATACACTAATGAATCAAATGAAGAATGATAAGCAGGGATTCAACTCTGTTTACATGATGCTTGATTCTGGTGCTCGTGGATCGAAAGAGCAGATTCGTCAGTTAGGTGGAATGAGAGGTTTGATGGCTAAGCCACAAAAATCTGGTTCAACTGGTGGTGAGATTATCGAGAATCCAATTCTTTCAAACTTTAAAGAAGGTCTTTCGATCCTTGAGTACTTTATCTCTACTCATGGAGCACGTAAAGGTCTTGCCGATACCGCTCTTAAAACGGCGGATGCTGGTTACTTGACTCGTCGTTTAGTTGACGTTGCTCAAGATGTAATCATTAGAGATCCGGATTGCGGAACCTTACGTGGTTTAGCAATGATGGCTTTAAAGAATCAAGAAGATATTGTTGAAAGTTTATATGATCGTATCCTCGGTCGTGTTTGTGTGAATGATGTTATTCATCCACAAACGGGAAAGATGTTGGTACAATCAGGTGAAGAAATTACAGAAGAAATCGCAGCGGCTATCCAAGATTCTCCTATCGAAATGGTAGAGATTCGTTCGGTATTAACTTGTGAGTCGAAGAAAGGTGTTTGCGGTCGTTGCTACGGTCGTAACTTATCTACGGGTCGTATGGTACAGAAAGGTGAAGCCGTTGGAGTTATTGCAGCGCAATCCATCGGTGAGCCTGGAACACAGCTTACACTTCGTACGTTCCACGTCGGTGGTGTGGCCGTGAAAGGTGCTACCGAGACCTCTATTGTTGCGAAGTTCGCAGGAATAGTAGAGTTTGAAGAGGTTCGTGTAATTCGTGTTGGTACGAAAGGGGAAGATGTGGATTTAGTAATTGGTCGTTCGGGTGAAATTCGAATCATCGATGTAAATACACGTGCCGTTCTTAATTCAGGTATCATTCCTTACGGAGGTCACTTACATGTGAAGGAAGGCGATATGGTGGAAGTAGGTAAAGTACTTTGCGAATGGGATCCGTTTAACGCGGTAATCATTTCTGAGTTCGCAGGTAAAATTGCTTACGAACATATTGAAGAAGGTGTTACTTATAAGGAAGATTCCGATGAGCAAACTGGATTTACCGAGAAGATTGTAATTGATAGCCGTGATAAGACGAAAATTCCAGTAATCAAAATCATGAGTGGTAAAGAGACCATCAAGTCTTATAACATTCCAGTAGGTGCACACATCGTAGTAAACGAAGGTGATAAAATCGAACTTGGTAAAATCTTGGTGAAGATCCCACGTCAATTAGGACGTACGGGTGATATCACGGGAGGACTTCCACGTGTTACAGAATTGTTTGAAGCACGTAACCCAAGCAATCCTGCAGTGGTTTCTGAAATCGACGGAGTAGTAAGTTACGGTGGCGTGAAGCGTGGTAATCGTGAGGTAATTATTACTTCTCGTGATGGTGAAGTGAAGAAATATTTGGTTCCATTGAGTAAGCATATCCTCGTTCAAGATGGAGACTTTACTCGTGCTGGATTCCCTCTTTCTGATGGAGCTACTACGCCAAGTGATATCTTAGCAATCAAAGGACCAACTGCAGTACAAGAATATCTTGTGAATGAAATTCAAGAGGTATATCGTCTGCAAGGTGTGAAAATTAATGATAAGCATTTTGAAACGATCGTTCGTCAAATGATGCGTAAAGTAATCATTGAAGATCCAGGTGATACTCGCTTCCTCGAGAGAGAATCAGTGAACAAAATTGTTTTCATGGAAGAAAATGATTCGGTTATTGATAAGAAGGTAATTGTGGAGCCCGGTGATTCAACGCGTTTCAAAGCAGGACAAATTGTAACCTTGCGTCAGTTGCGCGATGAGAATTCTCAGTTGAAGCGTAAGGATTTGAAGATTGTGGAGGCGCGTGATGCTACTCCTGCTACTTCTTCTCCATTGCTACAAGGAATTACGCAAGCATCCTTACATACGAAAAGCTGGATTTCGGCTGCATCCTTCCAGGAAACGACGAAGGTGTTGAACGAAGCTGCTATTCGTGGTGCGGTGGATCATTTGAACGGATTGAAGGAAAACGTTATCGTAGGACATTTAATTCCTGCAGGTACTGGTCTCCGTGAATACGAGAAAATGATCGTTGGATCTCAAGAAGAATATGATCTTTTAATGGCTTCTAAAAAGGAAGTTGTAGAAGAAGCATAACAGCATAGTATTGTAAAGAATCGCTCTCGTCACTTCTGATGAGAGCGATTTTGTTTTCGGTAGTTTTAGTCTTGAAATTTGGGACTTTATCGGTTAAGATTCTATAGTCATTAAAAAAACAAGGGATTTAAGGAAACACTTCAAATCGATAATTCGTATCTTAGCCTCAGCATTAATGAATCGTCGTTTGAATGTTAGTGAATCATAAGTTTAAAATCTGAAAAATGGAAAACAATAACAATAATCAAAATCAATTGAACATTGAGTTGTCGGAAGAGACAGCAGAAGGGATCTATTCTAATTTAGCCATCATTACTCATTCTAATGCAGAGTTTGTAGTGGATTTTGTTAAGGTGATGCCCGGTGTTCCAAAAGCCAAAGTAAAATCTAGAATTGTTTTAACACCTCAGCATGCAAAGCGTTTGTTAGCGGCTTTAGCTGATAATGTGCAGAAGTACGAGGCGGTGCATGGAACGATCAAACAAACGGAAAGTATTGGAATGCCGATGAATTTCGGCGGACCCACAGCACAAGCATAATTACTAACGGGAAGGGATAGCCGAAAATAACGACTATCCCTTTCACTTTTTTGCTTCTTGAAGAAGAGAATATGAAACAAAAACCCTGGTACGAAAAAGGTTGGTGGTGGATTAAACTATTGATTTTTGTAGTATCCTGCTGGTTTATTTATGTGCATATTAACACCGAGATCGATGAACTGGATGCTTATTTTTTACAGTATCAACAATTACTTTTTGATGTAAATCCATTTGTACTCCTAGGATTTGTTTTTCTCGCCCTTTTAAATTGGAGCATTGAAGCCCTAAAATGGAAATGGATAATTAAGAAAGTACAAAATATTTCTTTCATAAGAAGTGTGAGAGCCTTTTTTAATGGAGTCACTGTTAGTTTTTTTACACCTAACCGATCCGGAGAATTTGCTGGGCGAATCTTGTATCTAAATCCAGAAAATCGAATTCGTGGAGCGCTATTGACGTTTCTGAGTAGTTCTGCTCAGTTGTTGGTGACGTTGCAACTAGGATTGATGTCGTTGATTTATTTTCTTCCCGATTTTGTTGAATTTTCAAATTTCGAAATTCAAGTTTTTAGATTAGTTCTTTTCTTAATCACACTCGGAGTTACAGGCGCATGGTTGCATTTGCCTGCTTTGGTTAGATGGGTTGATCGACTCAAAATTAAGCCTTCTTGGAAAGAGAAAATACATATTTGGGAGCGATGCTCTCGAGCCGATTTTTTTGTGTTGTGGTGTTTGTCATTATTGCGTTATGCGGTCTTTACATTTCAGCAATTAATATTGTTTGCGATCATCATGCCCTCCGTTTCTTTTCCTTTGATGATGGGATTGTCTGCCCTCTCGTTTTTTCTAATAACTATAATACCTAGCATCGCCTTAGGAGAATTGGGCGTGCGTGGAGGAGTGAATATTGCGGTATTCGGTTTTGGGGGTTGGATGAGTTCCGATGTGCTGATGGTTACTTTCGCTTTGTGGTTTGTTAACTTG
>JANOAX010000240.1:0-4587 GCA_031411335.1 Bacteroidota bacterium | reverse complement strand
TGAGTTGGTGAGTTGGTGGGTTGGTGAGTTGGTGAGTTGGTGGGTTGGTGAGTTGGTGAGTTGGTGGGTTGGTGGGTTGGTGAGTTGGTGGGTTGGTGGGTTGGTGAGTTGGTGAGTTGGTGAATTGGTGAGTTGGTGAGTTGGTGAGTTGGTGGGTTGGTGGGTTGGTGGGTTGGTGGGTTGGCAAATTAAATTCGGAGAGAAGAGATCGCGAAGTTTCGCGAGGAGATGGGAGTGTTCCCCTGCGCTTGCAGATGGGAGATAGCGCAAGCTCATCTTCAAATTTTCAAATTAGAAAATTTTCAAATTAATCAACGATTAACCCATCCTTAATGCGGATGGTGCGTTGCGTTCGTTCAGCTACTTCGGATTCATGTGTTACGATGATTACGGTGACACCTGACTGATTTACTTCGGTAAGAAGATTCATAACTTCTTCTCCCGTGGCTGAGTCGAGGGCTCCCGTGGGTTCATCGGCTAGAATTATTTTTGGTTTAGTTATTAGGGCGCGTGCAATGGCTACGCGTTGTTTTTGTCCGCCGGAGAGTTCATTGGGACCGTGATGAGCCCAATCTTTTAATCCTACTCGATCGAGGTATTCTAAGGCGATTTTATTCCTTTCTTTTCGCTTTACATTTTGATAGTACAACGGTAATGCTACATTTTCCATCGCATTTTTAAAGCTGAGGAGATTGAAAGATTGAAATACAAATCCGATGAGGTGATTTCGAAAATGTGCAGCCTTCGTTGGGTTCAAATCCTTGATTAACGTATTATCGAGTGTATAAGAACCACTGTCATAATTATCCAGAATTCCCAAAATATTAAGCAAGGTCGATTTCCCTGAACCCGAGGAGCCCATGATGGAAACCATTTCGCCAGCTGCGATATTTAAATCGATACCTTTTAAAACATGTAAACTCCCTTTTCCCATGGGATAGGATTTGTTCACGGATTGTAATTGAATCATACTTAACAAAGGTAAAATTTAGTACCATACAAATGAGGTACTCTCGACAAAGTATCTAAGTTATGGGATAAAACAGAGTTTTCTGAAGATGAGACGTAGGGGGATTGGCGAATTGGTGAATGGGTGGATTGGTGGATTGGCAAATGAGGAATAGGTGGATTGGTTTCGTGTGGATTCGTTATAGTAGACTAATGGATGATACCGATGGCTATGGAGAGTTGGTGCAATTGATATCGCCTAAACGTCAAATTAACTTATGGACTTAACAACGATTAGAAGAAGATTAAGTAGGCAACAGCCATTAATGAAGAAAACTTCGGATTATTTCTAACCCAGAAATTACACTAAAAAATATTTACGTATTACTTTGAAGCTTTTGGAATTTTATTCAATCTTCAAATCAAATCATCTTCAAATCTTCAAATTAAACCACCACCGGCTCATAACCAAGAGCAGGACTTAGCCAACGTTCAGTTTCGTCTATAGACATTCCTTTACGTTGAGCATACTCCTCCACCTGATCGCGTTGAATTTTTCCTAAGCCGAAATATTGTGAGGCGGGATGTGATAAATAAAGTCCGCTTACCGCTGCAGTAGGAACCATGGCTAAACTTTCGGTGAGTGTAATACCTGCATTTTTTTCGACATCGAGTAAATCCCAAATGGTATTTTTTTCAGTGTGATCGGGTTGGGCGGGATAACCAGGTGCAGGACGAATACCAGCATATTCTTCCTTGATGAGTTCATCGTTTGCAAAATGCTCATCGGCGGCATATCCCCAAAATTCTTTTCGTACACGTTGATGCAATCGTTCTGCAAATGCCTCTGCTAATCGATCTGCTAATGCTTTTAACATAATGGCACTATAGTCATCGTGGTTGGCTTCGAAGGCTGCAACATGCTTATCAATTCCTTCACCGCAAGCGACTGCAAATGTTCCGATATAATCTTTTACATTGGATGAAAGGGGCGCTACAAAATCAGACAAGGCCATGTTGTATTGTCCGGTCGGTTTCTTAGTTTGTTGACGTAAGGTATGAAACACTGCACGCTTCGTTTTACGTTCTTCATTGGAAAAAACGATGATATCATCACCGTCGGCATTAGCTGGAAAAAGTCCGATAACACCATTTGCTTGAATCCATTTTTCATCGATGATTTGTTTCAGCATGTTTTGTGCATCATCGAAAAGTTTTTTCGCTTCTACTCCTCTTTCTGGATCTGAAAATATTTTAGGATACGATCCTTTCATCTCCCAAGAGTGAAAGAACGGTGTCCAGTCGATGTATTCAGCTAACTCATCAATTGAATAATCCTTCAATACCGTCACACCTGGTTTTATTGGAGTGTTAACAGTAGCCTTCGACCAATCACTCGGCCAAGCATTCTTTCGTGCTTCCTCCATCGAAATAAATTTATTGGCGGCTTGTGCTCCGGCATGCTGTTTACGAAGACGATCATATTCCACGTTGGTGCGATCCAAAAGTTCTTGCTTTTGGTCTTTAGATAAAAGAGAACTCACAACTGGAACCGAACGCGATGCATCATTCACATGAATAACAGGATGTGAATAATGTGGAGCAATTTTCACAGCGGTATGAACTTTAGAAGTCGTTGCACCACCAATCAACAAGGGAAGATCAAATTTTTGTCTTTCCATTTCTTTAGCCACGTGTACCATCTCATCGAGGGATGGAGTGATAAGTCCACTGAGTCCAATTACATCTACTTCATGTTCACGAGCGGCGGCTAATATTTTATCAGCAGAAACCATCACGCCTAAATCAAGCACATCATAGTTATTACAAGCCAAAACTACGCCCACAATATTTTTTCCAATATCATGAACATCGCCTTTTACGGTGGCCATCAAAATTTTTCCTTTCTTACTTGCGCCTACTTCTTTTTCCGCTTCGAGATACGGTAACAAATAAGCCACAGCTTTTTTCATCACTCGAGCCGACTTCACTACTTGTGGCAAAAACATTTTTCCTGCTCCAAACAAATCTCCCACTACATTCATTCCATCCATCAATGGACCTTCGATGAGATGCAATGCTTTTGGATACAGCTTTCGTGCTTCTTCAACATCGGTGTCGATGTACTCTACGATTCCTTTTACCAAGGCATGTGTCAATCGCTCTTGAACAGTTCCTTCGCGCCAAGCTTCATCTCGTTCCTGCTTTTTACCAGCACCTTTTACTTGCTCGGCGTAATTAATTAATTTTTCGGTGGCATCGTCTTTACGATCTAAGAGCACATCTTCAATGATCACCAATAAATCTTTTGGAATTTCATCGTACACCTGCAATTGTCCAGGATTTACAATCCCCATATCCATTCCTGCATTCACAGCATGATATAAAAATGCTGCGTGAATGGCTTCACGAACGAGATCATTTCCGCGAAACGAAAAAGAAACATTACTAACTCCGCCACTTACTTTTGCATGCGGTAGATTTTTTTTAATCCATGCTGTAGCTTCAAAGAAATCGAGCGCATTACGTCGATGTTCTTCCATTCCGGTGGCAACTGGAAAAATATTAGGATCAAAAATAATATCTTGAGGAGGGAAGTTAATTTTTTCTGTCAGCAATTTATACGCGCGTTCACAAATTTCAATTCTTCGTTGGTAAGAATCCGCTTGACCTTGTTCATCAAAGGCCATCACGATAACTGCAGCTCCGTACTTACGAATAATATTTGCCTGACGTAAAAATTCAGCCTCGCCTTCCTTCATAGAGATGGAATTCACAATACTTTTTCCTTGCGTACATTTCAGTCCTGCTTCAATCACATAAAACTTGGAGCTATCGATCATGATCGGCAACTTCGCAATATCTGGTTCGGATGCAATCAAGTGTAGAAATTTCACCATGGCGGCTTCTGAATCCAACATCCCTTCATCCATATTGATATCGATAGCTTGCGCACCACCTTCTACTTGATTTCGTGCGATAGCAAGTGCTTCTTCAAAATCTCCATCGATGATCAGTTTTGCAAATTTTCGGCTACCCGTAACGTTAGTACGTTCACCAATATTCATGAAATTACTTTCAGGTCGCATGGTGACTGCTTCGAGTCCGCTCAAGTGCATGAGTGTATCGGCAGTTGGCACCATACGTGGGGGACATTGTTTTGCCAGCTTTGCAATTTCTGCAATATGTTCTGGAGTAGTTCCGCAACAACCACCAACAATATTTAAAAATCCACTCGTTAAAAAATCTTTTATTTGATGCCCCATGTGATGAGGCGTTTCATCGTATTCACCAAACTGATTGGGGAGTCCGGCATTCGGATATGCGCTTATAAAAAACGGAGCTTTCTCGCTCAATTCTTCGAGATGAGGACGCATTTCTGCTGCTCCTAGTGCACAATTCAATCCAACGCTAAGAAGATCCACATGAGAAATTGAATTCAAAAATGCTTCTACGGTTTGACCACTCAATGTGCGCCCACTAGCATCGGTAATCGTTCCCGAAACCATCACTGGCATTTTAATATTTCTTTCCTCTAATTCCGTTTGAATAGCATACAGCGCTGCCTTCGCATTCAGTGTATCAAAAATGGTTTCAATTAATAGTACATCGACACCACCATCTAACAAACCTTTTATT
>JANOAX010000239.1:0-2411 GCA_031411335.1 Bacteroidota bacterium | reverse complement strand
CTTCCGGTGGAATTCATTTCACTACCTTAGTAGCAACTAGTGATCGCGGCTGTATCGATTCGCTCACACGACCAGTACGCGTATGGTGGCCACCGCAACCCTTGTTGCAAGCTGATGTTGTAGAAGGCTGCGAACCGCTCTCGGTTTCCTTTTTGGATTTATCAACTTCTCAAGATGGATCCATTGTGAATTGGAATTGGGATTTTGGAAATGGAGATACGGGTTCATTGCAACATCCAGGTACCATTTACGAGGAAGATGGTTTATATGATGTTCAGTTAAATGTGGTTTCGTCACATGGATGCATCAACGATACCATATATTCGGAATATATTTTAGTACATCCATTACCGATAGCTTCTTTTCGGTACGATCCGAGTGAGCCGAGTGTATTTATTCCATTAGTTTATTTCTATGATCAAAGTGCATTAGCTACTGTTTGGCATTGGAATTTTGGTGATACTACTTTTTCTGCAGATCAAGATCCAACTCATAAGTATAAGAATCCCGGAGTGTATACGGTACAATTAATTATTGAAACCGAATTCGGATGCTTAGATACCACCTGGGAAGTGATCGATATTAAAAAGGATTATGCTATCTGGATTCCTAGCGCATTTACTCCTAATGGTGATGGTTATAACGAAACATTCATGGTCAAAGGATTTGGGTTTAGCCAATTCACGATGCAGATATTTAATCGGTGGGGCGCACTGATTTTTACGAGTAATGAAGTCATTAAAGGATGGGATGGCACCTATCAAGGACAGGATGCCCAGCAAGAAGTATACGTGTATAAAATAGATATGAAAGATGATTTAGGAAATCCACATACGTATACAGGTCGCGTTTCAATAGTACGTTAATTCAATTTTAGGAATTTTAAAAAAGATGGATCGACCATCGATACTGAAAATTTTCGCCAGCGCCTAAATTATGTATACCTTCTTTCTCAGCAATTTCTCCAGTGGCTTGAACCCCATCCGCAATTCCTTGCCAAGGTTCAATGCATAAAAAGTCAGCACCTTTCGCAGCCCACAATCCAAGGTAGGGACAAGAATTCACCGAAACGGTTAATCCATGCTGATGTTTGTTTGAACGTAAATGTATTTGTTGGGAATTTATTTTTTTAAATACGAGTGCATCATTTGAGAAAAGTTCTTTTGTAAGATGGATTTTTTGTGAATTGAAAAATGGAGTAGGAGCAACGTCAATCAATCCATCTTTTAAAGGCCAACGTCCCGATTGTTCTTCTTGATCAAACTCTAAATAATAATCATCATAGTTATTTCGTAAATCAAGAGGCACACGAAAAGCAGGATGCGCACCTACCGAAAAATACATTTTTTCATTTCCTGTATTTGTCACTGAATAGGTAATGGTAAGTTCCGATGCTATTAACTGATAGTGGATATCGAAATGAAAATGGAATGGATAATTTTTTTGTGTCATTTCATCGTCCGACAAACGAAAAACAATGTGACTATCATTTTGCTCAATCACCGTAAATATTTTTTCTCTCGCAAACCCATGTCGTGGTAAGCTGTATTTTTTTTGCTGATGGATGTATTCATTATTCTTTAACTGCCCCACAATAGGAAACAATACCGGAGAATGTTTCGCCCAAGCTTCTCCCGCCTGCCATAAATATTGCAAACGATGTTGCTTATGATACAAACTGCAAAGCTCTGCCCCTAATGGCAACACCGCAATTTTTACTTTTTCGTTCTCTAAAAATACTTTTTTACTTTCCATTGCTTAGTAAATTATGGTACCAACTATATTTTCTGATTGGCCCTACCTATGCTAAAGCTACGGTAGGCAGGCGCTGATTTATTAAGATCGTTATGATTTTTTAAGCTTTATTGTTTTAGCATAAAGTTACAAAAGTAGAACACGGATGACACAGATAAATACGATTTGCGCGGATTGAATTCGCAAATCTGAGTATTCGTAAGTCAGCGAATTCGTATTATTCGTAATTCGTACATTCGTATCGATTCGTAATTCGTAACCTACAATTTTATACAAACGTTCTTTTCCTCCGTAAAGAAATTCAATGCCTCAAATCCACCTTCTCTTCCTACACCAGATGATTTCACACCTCCGAAAGGCGTTCTTAAGTCGCGTAAGAGCCAACAATTAATCCAAACGATTCCACTGTGTAATTTGGCGGCTACATGATGCGCTTTGGTAAGATGTTGTGTCCAAACAGAAGCTGCTAAACCGTAATTTGTACTGTTCGCATAAGTCAATACTTCTTCTTCCGTATCGAACGGTTGTAAGGTAACCACTGGACCAAAAATTTCTTCCTGATTAGTTCTGCAATCATGCGGAAGTCCTTCGATGATGGTAGGTGCTATAAAATATCCCTCTGCAAACTCACCTTCTAATTGAACTCGATTTCCTCC
>JANOAX010000238.1:0-6898 GCA_031411335.1 Bacteroidota bacterium | reverse complement strand
GTAGCGCAACCGTTGATTCCATCTTAAATTGGATTGCGATAAAAGGAGGCGCTCCCATTGCTGGAATTAAATTTCAGATCAACAATAAAAAGGCAGAGCAAGTAAACATTCAACATCAACTTAAAAAAAATGAAGTGTTCTATAAAATTATTACTTCTGATTATTTAGCAAACGGTGGTGATGGACTTTATTTTTTGAAACAAGAAAAACCCATTTCATTAGGTATAAAAGTACGTGATGCATTTATACAAGACCTTCAAAATATAGGAAGTCGGAAGGATAGTTTAGCAGTACAAAAAGATGGAAGACTTATTAAAATTCAATAGAAGAAAATTTCTAGGCAGCTCAATAAAAATTGCTGCAGCAGTAGGAATTTCTGGAATTCCGTTGGATGTTTTTGCGAACAAAGATCTACAACTACTCACTATCTTGCATACTAACGATACCCATAGCCGAATAGATCCATTTCCAGCAAACGATCCGAAATTTGCAGGGATGGGTGGTATCGCAGAACGATTAAACGTCATTGAAAAAATTAGAAGTGAACAACAACATGTTCTCTTATTGGACAGTGGAGATTTTTTTCAAGGAACACCGTACTTTAATATTTTTGGTGGAGAAATAGAATTAAAGTCCATGAGTGCGTTGCTGTATGATGCGAGCACATTAGGCAATCACGACTTCGACAATGGTGATGAAGGTTTAGCGAAACAACTTATTCATGCCAACTTTCCTCTACTCAATTCCAACTATAATTTAAGTGATTCAGTGTTGAACGGAAAAATTGAAAACTACAAGATATTCCAAAAAGGAGAAATTAAAGTCGGGGTGTTTGGAATCGGTATTGAATTAAAAGGTTTAGTGGATGACCGACTTGTCAAAAATATTTACTACCTTAACCCCGTTCAAAGTGCAAATCGTACTGCTGAACTACTTAAGAAGGAAATGAAATGTGATTTGGTAATCTGCCTTTCACATTTAGGATTAAAATACGAAGATTCCAAAATTTCAGACCTGAAATTAGCAGAACAAAGTTCTCATATTGATTTAATCCTTGGTGGTCACACTCATACCTTTTTAGATGAACCCTTAATAGTAAAAAATTCAATACAAAAAAATATGTTAATAGCACAAGTTGGGTGGGGAGGAATCAAACTGGGAAGGATTGATTTTCTCTTTGAAAAAAGAACACAGAAAATCAGGCACTCCGCCTCTACAGTAAAAATTTCTACAAAGTCAAGCTAAATAAATTTTTTTTTAAAATGTTTTTAAACAATATTTGCCGAATAGTAGAGAACTAAAACTTTTATTCACCAATTCGATCACGAATTCCAAATGCCTAAAGCAGGTATGCAAAAAGAAAAAGATTCAGTATCCAAGGATAAAACAAGCGAACAAGTATGGGAAAATTGTTTGAAGCTTATCCGCGACAACGTTAACCCCCAAAATTTTAAAACCTGGTTTGAGCCCATCCGAGCGGTTAAGTTGGATGCAAGTACATTAACTATTGAAGTACCAAGTCAGTTCGTTTATGAATGGCTGGAAGAGCATTATATTGGCTTGTTACGCAAGACCATCAAAAGAGAATTAGGAACAGAAGGTCGTTTGGAATACTCTATATTAATGGAGAACGCTACGCAAACTACCAAGGCTTATACGGTTAAGTTACCAGCGAAAGGAAACAATGGATTGAAGAATCCATCAGTTGCTATGCCTCAGCAAATTAGCGGAGGGATAAGAAATCCATTCATCATTCCAGGATTAAAAAAGATTGATATTGATCCTCAGTTAAATTCGAATTATTCATTTGATAATTTAGTGGAAGGTGATTGCAACAGACTTGCTCGTTCTGCTGGGTATGCAGTAGCTCAAAAGCCTGGAGGTACTTCCTTTAATCCTTTATTAATTTATGGAAATGTAGGTCTTGGAAAAACTCATCTCGCGCATTCTATTGGAATAGAAATCAAAAACAATTTTCCTGAGAAAACAGTTCTTTACGTTCCGAGTGAGAAGTTCATGCTTCAATTCGTTGATTCTGTAAGGAACAATAGTCAGAATGACTTTGTACATTTCTATCAAATGATGGATGTTTTGATCATTGATGATATTCAGTTTTTTGCAGGTAAAGAGAAAACGCAAGATGTATTCTTCCATATCTTCAACCATTTACATCAGAATAACAAGCAAATTATTTTAACTTGTGATAAAGCACCTGTTGATTTACAAGGAATGGAGCAACGCTTGTTATCGAGATTCAAATGGGGTTTAGCTGCTGATTTACAAGTTCCAGATTTAGAAACGCGGATCGCCATTCTAAAAAAGAAAATGTACATAGATGGCATTGAACTACCGAATGAAATCAGCGAGTATATTGCATTGAGCATCACTAACAATATACGTGAGCTAGAAGGAGCTTTAATTTCAATCATTGCTCAGTCTTCTCTCAATAAAAAGCCAATCACTTTAGAACTTGCCAAGCAGATGATTGACAAGTTTGTGAAGAATACAGTGCATGAAATCTCCATCGATTACATCCAAAAAATTGTTTGCGATTATTTTGAATTAGCTCTTGAGGTTTTAAAATCTAAAACACGTAAGAGAGAAGTAGTTCAAGCCCGTCAATTAGCCATGTACTTTAGTAAACAGTTTACTAAGTCTTCCTTATCAAATATTGGAATGCATTGTGGTGGAAAAGATCATGCTACCGTTTTACATGCTTGTCGCACGGTAAATAACCTGATGGATACTGATAAAAAATTCAAAGCTCAAGTTGTTGACTTGCAGAAGCGAATCAATCTCTCCAGATAAAAGGAATAAAAAATAAATAAGGAGTCTCGGT
Organism: Bacteroidota bacterium; assembly: GCA_031411335.1. Taxonomy (GTDB): domain Bacteria; phylum Bacteroidota; class Bacteroidia; order AKYH767-A; family OLB10; genus JAJTFW01. Next base: position 4,059 of record JANOAX010000238.1, on the reverse strand, counting down.
CGTTGATCGGGACTTCTTTGCTTAAAACAAATAGAGAATGAAAATATTGATGGTTTGCCTAGGTAATATATGCCGATCACCTTTGGCTGAGGGTATTATGAGGAAACATCTGGAATCGTTGCATCTACCCCACTCTATTGACTCCGCTGGCACTATTAACTTCCATTCAGGATCGGCTCCTGATCCTAGAGCCATACAAGTGGCGGCAGACAATGGTATTGATATTAGTCGTTTAGCTTCTAGGCAAGTGAGTAAATCCGATTTTGAGAAATTCGATTACATCTTTGCTATGGATCGAAATAATTATAAAGACCTAATTTCTCTATCCTCTCGAGAGCAACATAAACGCATTCATTTATTCTTGGATTTTGCCGGATTAGAACAGAAAGATGTGCCTGATCCTTACTATGGTAATAAGAAGCATTTTGAGGAAGTATTTGAGCTATTGGACAGCGCATCGCTCCAAGTATCTGCTAAACTATTGAAGAATAAGAATCTATAAGGAGTCCATTCCGAGAAAAACGCTTTTTATCGATTGAAAAATCTATTATCTTTGCCGTTCCGAAAAAATTAAAATTCTTCAAAGGAAATGTCTGCCAATAAGAAAGAAGGCTTTGAGATCGCCGAAAGTATCGACAAGGTTGAACATTATGTTCATGATAATAAAAAGAGTCTAAGTATTATTGGGGGTACTATTGTACTCGTTGTACTTGCTTATTTCGGCTACAATCAATTTATCGTAAAACCGCAAGAAGAAGAAGCTCGCGAAAACATGTTTATTGCTGAGCAATATTTTGGACAAGATAGCATCAACCTTGCTATTGCAGGAGATGGTTCATATCCTGGCTTTGAAGAGATCGTTGAAAATTATGGCTCTTCACCTTCTGGAAACTTAGCGAACTACTATTTAGGTATGAGCTATTTGAAAAAAGGGGAATATGAAAAAGCAATTGAAGCATTAAAAAATTATGATGCGGAAGATGATATCACAGGTGCTTTAGCATTAGGTGCTATTGGAGGTGCTTATATGGAATTAGGTAATTTAGATGAATCCATCAGCTACTACAAAAAGGCTTCTGATTGGGACGAGAACAATTTCACTTGCCCAATTTTCATGAAAAAAACCGCTTTTGCCTATGAGCAAAAGAAGGAATACAGTGCTGCTTTAGATATTTACAATAAAATCAAGAAAGATTTTCCAATGAGTACTGAAGCAAGAGATATCGAGAAATACATTGGCCGTGCAGAATCGGCTATGGGAACAAGCAAATAATTCATGTCTTCAGCACATCAATCATTATCTAAGCTTCCAGAAAATTTACCCAATGCCGAACCTTATCAGTTCGGCATTATTGTTTCCGAATGGAATGAAGAAATTACGGGTGCATTATTGCAAGGTGCAATAGAGGCTTTAACGTTGGCAGGGGCAAAAGCTGAAAATACAATTATCAAGTACGTTCCTGGAAGTTTTGAATTAACTGCAGGTGCATCTTTACTTTTACAAAATAAAAAATTGGATGCCATCATTTGTTTAGGCTGTGTGATTCAAGGAGAAACTCGCCATTTTGATTTTATATGTGATGCCGTTGCCCACGGAATTACCCAACTCAGTATTCAATACAACAAACCTGTAATTTTTGGTGTACTTACTCCAAATACGATGCAACAAGCAATCGATCGAGCAGGTGGAAAATATGGAAACAAAGGTTTTGAGGCAGGGGTGACTGCCATTAAAATGGCGCACTTATTTAGTACTCAATAATCGATTGCCTTCGGGGTTTTCAAAAACAAATTTCGAGATAACTTCATACAGATCCCTTGATGTAAAAGGTTTTCCGATGTGCGCATTCATCCCAACATACAAACTTTTATCAATATCTTCTTTAAATACATTCGCTGAAACACCAATAACGGGTACATCAATATTTAATTTTTGCCGGATGATAATTGTTGCTTGATGTCCATCCATCACTGGCATTTGAATATCCATGAGTACGGCATCAAATTTTTCATTGCAAAGAGAATCAATTGCCATTTTTCCATTCTCCACAACCACCACTTCGCAATTCATTGCATCCAATACCTTCTTAATTAGAATTTGGTTAATTTGATTATCCTCAGCTACCAAAATTCGCACTCGTTTTTCAAACACAAAGGATTCCGATTTCTTAGCCGTAGACATTGACATTTTGCCAAAACCTCGTTTCACTTTGATAGTAAACCAAAAATCAGAGCCAGGACAATTAAACGAAGCCAATGTTCCTGGACTATCAATCCCTGCTGCGCCACCCATCAATTTAGCTAACTGAGAATTAATCGCTAAACCCAATCCAGTTCCTCCATAATTACGAGTTGTAGAACTATCGGCTTGAGTGAACACTTCAAAAATATTACTTTGCTTTTCAAATGGCACCCCCACTCCTGAATCGGAAATCAAAAATTTCAATCTCATATCATTTCCATCTGGAATACTCATTTCATCAACAGAAACGGCCAACACTATCGAACCTGACTTTGTAAACTTAATTGCATTTGAAATAAAATTAATAATAACTTGTCGAGTTCGATGAGGATCACCAATGATAAATTCTGGTATTTCCGCTGAGCAAACTACATTTAACAATAGACCTTTTTCTCGGGCCTGCAATAAATAGGGTGCAACAGCTTCGTCTAACATTTCTCGCAAAGAGTACGAAGTTTCTTCAATCACCAATTTACCTACTTCAATCTTATTGAAATCCAAAATATCATTTAGGATGACCAATAGGTTATCGCTTGATTTTCGGATATGATTTAAATATTCGAAGTGTACACCTTCAGAATCTTTCAAAAGAATATCGGTAAATCCGATAATTCCATTTAGAGGTGTACGGATTTCATGACTCATATTAGCAAGAAACGCACTCTTAGAGTGGTTTGCCATTTCTGCATGTTCCTTTGCTTCTTTCAGTCCAATTTCAATTTTCTTTTGAGTTGTCGTATCCAATAAAGTACCAGCTACCATTAACAATTCTCCATAAGTTCCAAACATGGGAACTGTTCTTGCTTGCAAGTATCTTATTTCGCCTTTACTGTTTACAATTCGAAAAGCTAAATCATCTTCCTCACCCAACACCATTACACGACGCAATGCCTTGTAAACTGCTTTTTGATCATCTTTATAAACACTTCCTAAAAACATGCGCAAATTAAATTCCGAAAAATCTACATGCCCATCAAAAAATAACTTCGAAAGGTATTCGGAACATGTAAATCTTTTTTCTTCCTTACGATATTCCCAACTACCAAGACCAGCTATGCGTTGCGCTTCTTTTAATTGAAACTCATTTCTATTTAGTGATGAATTAATTTCCAGTAAGGTTGAATTGATGGCTTCAATCTCAAAATTCTTTGATTCGATTTCATCATTCTTTAAACGTACCTCTTTAAACTTTTGCATCAATTCACGATTCACTCGACGTTTATCGCGATATGCTTTATAAATGATGGTTCCTAAAATCAGACTAAAAGAGAGAGAAAGTACCAAGCCATTTCTCATACTTATTAATCGTGAATTATAATACACCATATTCTCATGGTTTATTTCCAGATTACCAAGTATATTACTTTTAGATTTTGAATCTAATTTTGCTAAGAAATCAGTCTGAAGAAATGTTGAATTAGATTTTGCTATTTCCGATTTATAAACAGAAAAAGTATCAATGTATGCTAACGCAGTTGAAAACTCACCAATTGATCGATACAATTCAGCCAATTGTTTTACAGCTGACTTTGAAAGCGAAACATTATTTGAGATTTTAGAATTTTCTAATGCTCTTTTTTGATAAAAAATAGCAGACTGAACATCATTTTGACGATACTTTATTCTACCTAATAATTGATCAATCCATATACCCGCTACAACACAATCTAATGATTTAATTTTCTGAAGGTCAAGTAAAATATTTTCAGCAATTTGATAGTCACCCTTTTTATAATAGACAAGTGCAATATCAACGATACTTTCTATCTCTCCAATTTCATTTCCTATTTTTTTATCAATGGCTGCCGAAGTTTCTA
>JANOAX010000237.1:0-6911 GCA_031411335.1 Bacteroidota bacterium | reverse complement strand
TTTCCGGTGGGGGATGAGAACACATTTAGCCCTATTGCTATATCTGCTCCTTCACAAACTAGTGATGCATTTGTGGCAAAGTATTTTTATCAATCACCTTCAATTATTAGCGACTCATTGGATACTTCACTGTACAGCATTTCAAGGTGCAATTATTGGTCATTGAACCGAGTTGTAGGATCCTCCAATGTAAATGTAAAACTGTATTGGGACAGTTTGGGTTGTACTTTATTTGATACTACAAACCTTAGAGTAGCCCAGTTCATTGGCGCCTCTTGGAAAAGCCATGGCAAATCGAATCTATTGGGCGACGTAAATATTGGAAGTGTTGAAAATTCTACCTCTCTAAGTTCGTATGGTTATTTTACGCTTGCAAGTAAGTACATTCCAGTACCTGTGACAATGACACTTGCTTCAGCTACTCGTCCTCTTGAAGTTGACTTTTTTGGATTCAATGGATCTAATACAATTGATCTGGATGCTTTTGGAAATAGCATACAGACTTGGGATGATTTATTTTCTACCAATGTGCCAAATTCCGGTTTAAAAACGTTGGCTCATCTTCATATTAATTCGCTAAGATATCCTGCTGGAACATTGTCAAATTATTTTGACTGGCGATCAGGATGGTTCTTAAGAGAAAAACGATTGCCTAATGGTTGGTTGTATGATAAAAGTGGTTACAAAGTGGAACCAAATTCTTATGCAGGAAACGAGTTTTCGAACTTTGCCGACAATGCTAATTTAACAGCAGCCCGTCCCATTTTAGTTTGGAATTTATTGACCTCTAAATTTCATTATGAACTGGCATCTATTTATAGAGTTGGGGAAGTAAATCTACCCCTTAATTATATTGAATTAGGCAACGAATTTTATTTAAACGATGAACACAATAAAGATGTCTTTCCTTCAGTAGATGACTACATCAACAAATCAAAAAATTGGATAGCTAATTTCAAGGGGTTAAATATTCCTCAAACTACACTAGTAAAATTTGCCATTGTAGGCGCTGATGCATCGGAAAAAACCCAAGGCAGACGAAAAATGTGGCTTTCAACCGTATTAGATAAGTTATCACCCTCTGACAAAGTGGATGCAATTACTATACATGATTATGTAGATTCTGGATTAAAAGTTAAAGCGGGAGGCTCTTGTTTTATTACTGGGTCAAGTTATTTAAAAAAGTATTTAAACAAAGCTTTTATAGAAGGAGAAAAAATAAAAACGGGCACATTTGATAAAATCACCCAAGCTAATCTAACTAAGTTTGCTTCAGATCCTCTTGAAATTTGGATTACAGAATTTAATAATCTGGATGATGAAAATGGATATATTGGTACATGGCCCCATGGTTTGTTTAATGCTGCTATGGCATTAAAGTATTTAGAAACTAATGAAATTTCAAAAGTGATGTCCCATACAATGGTCTCAAATGGTGTTTTTGGAAATATTTTTGAATCGGATTGTGGTTTTGAAAAGGTAAAATGTCATGGGGTGTTGCCTAGCAATCTTTGTGGATCTGTCCCTATTACATACAAAGGGGAATTTACAGCCTTAGGAAATGCACTTAATCAAGTGGCATTAGCTTTGGAAAATGCTACTGAGGCACAAGCAATCATTTTTTCAGGCGCAATTAATCCCATTGATAATGTGAATCAAGCTCCTGCCTATCCATCACTTTACGGTTGGTATCTAACCAATTCATTAGGGGAGGAACAGGTTATTATATTAAATCTTGATTTTGCAAACGATTATGTAATTTCAAATCCACAAACTTTTTTAAGTAATAGTTCTTTTAACTTTGAACAAATATTTTGTTCCGATCCTCAAAATGCCATTGTTGGTAACCCACAGTTTCAACCAACTAATTCTTTTAGGCTTCAAATTGAACAAGGTATGTTAATAAGTAGTTCACAGATATTAAAAGCGGGTTCAATCACTCGTTTTTATCTTCAAACTCCGCCATTAAGTGTAAAATTAACTGACAATGAAATTTGTGGTGGAACGTTTACAACTTTGGCTATTGATGGTGGTAATACAAATCAAATTTCGGTAAGTGGAGCCGGACTTACTATTACACAGCTAAATACAGGTACAACAACAAGCGATCATTATTGGAAAATTGAGGCACCAAGTGTTAGTGTAACTACACCATATACAATAAATGTATCTTGTACTGGATGTACAACTGTAACAGTTAATTTAACAGTACATGAAAACATCACCGACCTGCAAATCACTTCAAATGGCTCACCAGTAACAGCCATGGACTTTTGTCCTTCACCGAACAGTTCAATTACTCTAGAGGCAAGTTTTGTAAAAGGTGATGGAGGTACAATAACAAATCATAATGCAAATGATTATCATTTTATTTGGGCTCCTGATACGGGCATCACTGCGAATAATTGCACAGGAAGCGACTTGCCTTTCTGCAATGAAATTACGGTGAGTCCCGAGCGAACAACGAGATATACCGTTTATGTTACGGACAATCAATGTTGGCAAAGCGCGTCCGTTATTATTAATACACCCATAGATGATGTAGAGCTAGGACCTGATCGAATTGTTTGTATGAATCCAGCCAATTCGGTTTCATTAAATCCATTAGTGGAAGCTTCAAGCACTAACTTAAGTTACTCATGGAGTACTAATGAAACCACTTCTTCAATTACATGTAATACTGCAAGTGTACAAGATGATGTTTTTACAGTGACTGTAACGGATATACCTTCAGGATGTACCGCAACTGACAATATTACTATTCATGCTGTAGAATGTTGTACTCAAGCTACAGGTACTTTTATCGTAAATGCTCAAAATTATTTTATTCCGGGAGAGGTGATTCCCGAGTATTATAGTACCGGGGATGATTTATATTCTGCAGTGATCGGGGTTCCATCTTGCTCCTGTGCGGTTTTCAATTCAAGCACATTACAAACCGTTAATAATTCATTATTGACAATAGATGGAATTGGACAATCTTTAGTAATTAATTTTGGCAGTGAATTTAGAGTAATGAATGATGTTCGGGATAATTCAGTATCTCCTTCCACACTGGAAATAGATGGATTTGATATTACAATTAAAAATGCTACCCTAGAATTTGGACAAGACGCTTTTATTCATGTACGTGATGGACGCACACTGACCTTGGAAAATTGTACATTAGATGTATGTACTACTAATATGTGGGAAGGAATTAAAGTTTTTGGAATGGGATCGGAGAGTCCACCAACTATTATTGCAAAAAATTGCATAATAAGAAACTCTAAATCCGCCATCCAATTAAGTCGTGATGCTGGTTATGAAATTGAAAACATATTATTTGAAGACAATTATAAGGATATTGCAATTGAAAAATATCAGCAGAAAGTAAAACAAAATGTATCCATTATAAACGATCCGTTAGGGTATTCGCAATCGAATTATATTCGTGGCTGCACCTTCACTTCATCAGGCAACACTTTGCTTTCTCCCTATAGCACCGTTCATAAATTTGCAGGTATAACACTTAACGACGTAGAAGGTGTGGTGATTGGAGATAGTTCCTTAAACGTATTGGTAAGTGAGAATGTGTTTAGCAACTCAAATTATGGTATTCATTCAAATAATTCTAGTTTCGATTGTTACCATAGTACCTTTTCGGATATTACAAATTTTGGAGGGGCTCCATTTGGCAGACCTATTAAAGGTGTATGCATTTATTCACAATCTAACAGTGATTATAACGATCGAAATATGAATATCGGAATAACCACAATAGATGCTTCGCTGAAAAATTATTTCTTGAAGTCTAATTATGGAGTATTGTCGTATGGAGAAATGAACGCAAGAATATTTAACAATGATTTTGGAGATATTAATGATATAGATAACAGAATTACGAATACAGGTATATTCACAGTAAACTCTAGCTCCAAAAAAGTTTATATTTCCAGAAACAACAATTTCTATTTTTATAATGTTGGTATCCGTGCTATTGGTTTAAATTCATTTGGGGAATATCATATTGGAAATAATTATTTCTCTCATACAATGTCAATTCCTACTAACCCATTACATTTTGAAGGTACCGCTATTTGGGTTGGCAATAGTTATTTCTTAAAGAATACTAATACCCCACCTAACTTGCAGATTTTTGAGAATGAAATTGGTAGCCCTGATGATTTAGATGGTCAACCTCGCATTGGAATTTTTGTTTCTTTGGCTAATACACCCATTGTACAAAATAATCATATATATTTCAATCACTCTTCAGTTCCAGGTGCACCAACTCTTGGAATTTGGATGCAGAATACTGAAAGAGCATTTATTAATGGAAATGATATTATTAATACTTCTACGTCAAATACATTAACTAATTTATTTTTAGGAATTAGGTCTGATCGTAACCTTACACCCTGCATTTCTAATAATACAATCGACTACGTAGGCAATAGCATACAATTTTTAGGAGATCATGGGCAAGTTTCATTGTCTAAAAATAAAATGCATTTTTATGACAATGCAATTTCATTGATTAACGCTGATATAGGTGTGCAAGGATTTTTTGATATCAATACTAGCGACTCCCGCTCCGATGAAAACGAATTTCACCATACAAACACTGGATTGCAACCTGACAGGGTGATTGGAACGACAGGGAATAATCTTGCTGTTACTTGGTATTTCAACTCCTCGAATAATCAAATTGAAAATCCAGATATTAATAATAATATTGATCAAACTTTGTTATTAGAACAAGGCGTCATTAATCCTAATTTAGAAGCAATAGATTGCCCACTTATTACAGATCCTGTCGCACGTAATATGGCTTACGGATCCGTAGTTGGGGACTCTGCACGGTATGAAGAGAATTATTATGATTTTTTCTATCAGAATTCCAGAGCAAATCTTTATAGTATACTTAAATCAGACATTTCCCTGCTAAATATGGAAGATGAAGCCGATTCGTCCTTTGAAGCATTTTATAATACAATGAATGCAACTAATATTGAAAAATTTGATAGCGTGAGATCTCAAATTGAAATAAGTGATTATACCTCGGCCTTGCAAATTTTAAATACAATAAATGATACTATAAATTTTGAAAGCGCACTAAAAAATGTGTTAAGCATTTGCCTTAATCGAAGTATTGTGGATTCTTCATTAACATCAAATGACAGTACTACTTTATATGAAGTTGCAGATGCAAATCAATTATTATATGGGGAGTCAAGTATTCTAGCTCGCAATTGGTTGTTTTATGAAGTTCACGATGGGGCGCTCGGTCAGGAATCAAGAGTATTAAATTCAAATGAAAAGCTTGAAACTGGTTTTGAAGTTTCCATCTTTCCAAATCCTACAACCGAAAATTTGTTTTTAAAATACAATAAAATTCTTCCTAATCAAATTAAAATCCATGATGTAAATCTGAGAGTAATAATAAATTCGAATAGTATTAATTATTTGAATTTAAAGAATATTGAGGCAGGTGTTTATTTTATTCAATTTATAAAAGATGGTATTACATTACGTACGTATAAATTTGTAAAACTCTAGAAAAGATGAAGCTGCGTACAATTATTATAAGTTGGAGTGTGATTGGTTTACTAATTTGTAGTGATTTGTCCGCTCAATTCAATAATAATTATTGGTTGTTTGGTGATAGTGCGGGTATAAATTGGAGTAATCCAAGCAGCCCATTTTTTTTTACTTCAAAAGTAAGAGGACGAGGAACCTCTGTTTCGATAGCTGACTCTAGCGGTGTTTTGATTTATTCGCATTCTAATTACACTACTCTTTTATTTAATCAGTCAAAAACTTATAATCGATTTAATATTCCCATTCCAGGAAGTGATAGTTTGTATGTTGAGGGTTGGTATCATGAAATGTTATTGATACCTCACCCTGGTAATGATTCATTAGTTTATTTATTCACAATTGGAGTAAATTCATTCGATGGTTTATATTATACTCTCCTTAATTACAAAGCGAACAATGACTCAGGAGTCGTTGTTCAAAAAAACATTCAACTTCAAAATACCCCAGCTTTTGATGGGCTTACTGCGGTAAGGCATGGTAATGGCAGAGATTGGTGGTTAATGTTTAAAGATTTTGATCCAACCTTCCCTTATACACTTAATAATAATTTCTTTGTATATTTAATTGATTCAAGTGGAGTGCATTTTTTCCAGTTACAAAGCTCTGGGAGTCTAAATAATGATAATTTAGGCCAATTAATTGTAAATTTAGATGGAAGTTTGTTTGCAATAGTAACGCTTGGAGGATTAATTGAACTTTATAATTTTGATCGTTGCTCAGGAATAATTTCTAGTTCCAGCAATGTAGAACCCTTTCGTAGTATGAACCCATATCCATATTATTTTTCAGCTGCTTTTTCTCCTGATGATAGCAAATTATATGTGGTAAATATTGCATATTTAAATCAACCAGGTCAAAATGATACTTTGTTTCAATTTGATTTGACCGCTCCGAATATTTCAGCAAGCAAACAAGTGATAGCAGTATTACCAAGTTATGAGAGGGGTGCAGGTAATTTGAAATTGGCTCCAGATAATAAAATTTACTTGACGTCAGGCGATCAAACTGCGAGTACTCCATATCCTGATACATTATTCACTACTATCAATTCTTACCTCAGCGTAATCAACCAACCCGATTCGCTCGGTCTTGCCTGCGATTTTCAACCGTTTAGTTTTTACTTAGGTGGTGCAAGAACGTATTACGGTTTGCCCAACAATCCTGATTACGAACTCGGCGCATGGGTAGGTTCGCCTTGCGATACATTGAGCGTAGGCCTCTCCCCCAACCCCTCTCCAGAGGAGAGGGGAGCTTGGATGCAGGCGTGGTTTAATCCCGAGTGGAATATGATTCATGTGAATGCGTCGAAGCTAAAAGGGAGTTCAGGG
>JANOAX010000236.1:0-8674 GCA_031411335.1 Bacteroidota bacterium | reverse complement strand
CCAAAAAGAAGAACAAAAAAAAATTGATTCAGAAGCCCTATAGTAATTATGAGGGGAAGATTATTAGAAAAATTAGCATTGAAACGCTAGATCCATTTGGGTATAAAGTTGCAGATACCATTTTTGTTTCGCAAAATAAATTATCCAAATTCGGAAACAGATTGCATGTTAAGTCGCAACGCATCACCATTCGGAATCTTTTAATTATTCGCGAAAACGATATCTTTGATTCATTGTTAGTAAAGGAGTCGGAAAGATTAGTGCGTAGTCAAGGTTATATACGCGATGTATTATTTTTTGTAAGTTCAGTTTCTAAGAATTCAGACTCCGTAGATATATTTATTCGATCATTGGATCGATGGAGTATTACTCCGAGATTTTCAGCTTCAAATTCACGAGCAACTTTACAATTGAATGAACGGAATTTGCTGGGCGTAGGTCATGAGTTTAAAAATTCATATTCATGGTATCATACAAGAGGAGAAGATGCATACAATGCGAGCTACTATATTCCAAGTATTCGTAATACGTATGTAAGCTCTACATTGCGTTACGGCACGGATGAATATAGAAACTTCACCAAGAGTGTTCAAGTCGACCGTCCATTCTATTCTCCATTCGCACAATGGGCCTCCGGTGTAATCTTTACTCAACAATTACGTAAGGATTCCTTCTTGATTAACGATTCAGTATATGTTAAGCAAAATTACAAGTTGAATGCGCAGGATTACTGGATGGGCCATTCTATGCAAATATTTAAAGGAAATTCAGAAACCAATCGAACTACTAATTTTATTTCTGCTGTGCGATTTTCTCGCACTCATTATGTTCAAAAACCTCCAGATATCATTGACACTTCAAGAGCTTATGTAGATGAATTGTTTTACTTAGGAAGTATTGCTATTAATACAAGAAAATATATACAAGATAAATTTGTTTTTACCTTTGGGGTTACCGAAGATGTGCCCATTGGAAAGGTTTATTCGCTTACTGGAGGTTATCAAATAAGGGATAATTTAGGTCGTGTGTATTTAGGGGCGCGTGTTTCAATGGGAAATTATTATTCATGGGGATATCTCAGTTCGAATTTTGAGTATGGTACTTTTGTGCATAATTCAAGTTTAGAGCAAGGAATTGCTTCAATAAGTTTTATTTTTTTCACAGAATTATTAGAGGTTGGAAAGTGGAAAATAAGACAATTTATTAAACCCCAAGTCACGGTAGGTTTAAATCGTTTTTCAAACGATAGCTTGTCTATTAATGATGGTGTTGGAATTGATGGATTTAATAGTGAAATCTCTGGAACAAAACGTATATTGGTGAAATTTCAAATGCAAACATATGCCCCATGGGATCTACTTGGATTTCGTTTTGGTCCCTATTTGATTTATTCGATGGGAATGTTGGCGAACGAAAAGTCCGACTTTAAAAATAGTCGACTTTATTCGCAAATTGGATTGGGATTATTAATTAAAAACGATAATTTAGTGTTCAATACATTTCAGTTCTCCGTTGCATTTTATCCATTAATTCCTGGTGATCAATATAATATATTTAAAGTGAATTCGATTAAGACGGGGGACTTTGGTTTTAGGAATTTTGAAGTAAATAAACCTTATGCGCAAGAATATAGGTAGAAGAATGCCTTGAAATATTTCAAATGTAATTAATAGAATGGCGAAAGATGTAATTAAAAAAATAAAGTTTCTGTTTAAGGAGACAGCGAATGAGTTTATAGAGGACAATGCTATAAAGCTAAGCGCAGCATTGTCATATTATACTGTTTTTTCATTGCCACCACTTTTAATTATCATTATTAGTTTATGTGGATTCTTTTATGGTGCAGAAGCTGTAAGTGGCGAACTCTATGGACAAATTAAAGGCTTAGTAGGAGCTGATGCGGCAATTCAGATTCAAGAGGTGGTGAAAAACGTTAAACTTTCTAAAAGCAATACTTTTGCTACCATCATTGGCGTGATTACATTACTCATCGGAGCATCGGGTGTATTTTCTGAAATGCAGGATTCAATAAACTATATTTGGGGTATTCAGGCTAAACCTAAACGCGGACTTATTAAATTTGTAAAAAATCGTTTAATGTCTTTTTCGATGATCGGTTCTGTGGGATTTATTTTGATGGTTGGATTAATTGTTAATTCATTAATGGATGTAATGTATAGCCGATTAACGAATTTCATTCCTATAGATACTTTCTATTTGTTTTATGCGGCTAATCTTTTCGTCGTTTTTATAATTATAACACTATTATTTCTTATTATATTTAAGATATTGCCTGATGGAAAAATTGCTTTGTTTGATTGTTTAGTAGGAGCTGCATTTACTGCTTTTTTATTTATGATTGGGAAGTTTGCCATTGGAGCCTATCTTGGTAATTCAAATGTTGTTACAGCCTATGGAGCTGCTGGCTCAGTAATTTTAATAATGGTATGGGTGTATTATTCTGCATTCATTCTATACTTTGGAGCAGAATTCACTAAAGTGTATACTCGAACTCATGGAAAAAATATTCGCCCGAATGAATATACTATTAAAGTGTTAAAACCTCAGGAAGAGATTAATTAAATATTGATATATTATTATTTTAACTAATTTGTATTATGGATCAAGTCAAAAGTCAATTCTCCTATTCTAAGTTTTCAATTATATTGATAGGCATAGTAGCATTTTTTTATATTCTATCTGTTGGGCAAGGAATTATTGTCCCTTTAGTTTTTGCTACTATAATTGCAATCTTGCTGAATCCTCTTGTTAATTACCTATGCAAAATTAAGGTGAATAAAGTTTTTGCTATTTTAATTGCATTAACCTTAACCATATTATTATTAGGTACACTAATCTATTTTATTGTAAATCAAGCAACCATGTTCAGTGAATCATTGCCTGAAATAAAGAAAAATTTATTGGCTCTATTCAATGATATGATTCTTTGGATATCACGAACATTTAATGTGAGTACAGCAAACATTAATGATTGGATTAATAATACTAAAGGAGAAAGCTTGGACAATAGCTCTGCTGTAATCGGACAAACATTAGGTACATTAGGTGGAGTTTTTGTATTAATATTTTTATTGCCCGTATATGTCTTTATGATTTTATATTATAAGCCATTACTTCTTGAATTTATTTCTCAACTTTTTCATAGGGAACAGCATGAAGTTGTTGGAGAGGTTTTGTTGGAATCCAAGTCACTTATTCAAAGCTATTTGGTTGGACTATTACTTGAGGCTGCATTAGTTGCTACTTTAAATTCAGTAGGATTATTAATTATTGGAATTGAGTATGCAATATTGATTGGAATTATCGGAGCATTATTAAACATCATCCCTTATATAGGTGGACTGATCGCCATTACGATACCGATGCTGCTTGCTATAGCTACTGATACCCCTTTTGATGCAGTTTGGGTTTTTGTTTTATATATGATTGTACAATTTATTGATAATAATTTTTTCATTCCTACCATTGTGGCGCGTAAAGTAAAAGTAAATGCGCTGGTTTCGATTATTGTTGTATTAATTGGTGGTGCGTTTTGGGGTTTCTCAGGAATGTTTCTTTCTATTCCGTTAATTGCTATCTGCAAAGTAGTTTTCGATAGAATTGAAAAGCTCGCCCCATTAGGTTTTCTTATCGGTGATAATCAACCTGATTTAGGAAGGAATTTTTTTGATATTAAAACCCATATTAAAAAAATAGCAAGTAAAAAGAAGTAAGTGAAAAATTGCTGGATGAATTTTTGTTTTAACTGTCTGCTCTTGCCTATTGTGATTCTTTGATTTTCAAATTTTCAAATTGGTTTATCTTCAAATTAAATTTTTCACAAACCGATACAAATTAAAATCCTTCTCTTCGAAAACAGATTTTAATTGATCTTTCAATTCTTTTACGTTCACATCTTTCATTCTTCCATGCTGTATAAGTCGGTAAGCTCGTTCTGCAATTAAACTGAGTCGATGATTAACATTAGCTGTTTTAAAATGTGCATGTATGGATTCCAACAGTTCTTCTATACCTTCATAAGCACTCGCATTAGTTTTTAAAACGGGGATCACCCAATCGCCATGTGCAGGCCGTTCGTGTAATGTTTTAATGATGCCCGCAGCGAAAAGATCAGCGCCCGCACGGTCCATTTTGTTGACTACGAAAATATCGCCAATCTCCATGATGCCAGATTTCAAAGCTTGTATTTCATCTCCCGCTTCAGGAACTAAAGTAACGACTACCGTATCCGCTAATCCAATAATTTCTACTTCACTTTGTCCAACGCCT
The DNA here is from genome assembly GCA_031411335.1 of Bacteroidota bacterium. Classification (GTDB taxonomy): domain Bacteria; phylum Bacteroidota; class Bacteroidia; order AKYH767-A; family OLB10; genus JAJTFW01. The sequence continues at coordinate 4,384 of JANOAX010000236.1, read as the reverse complement.
ACGGTTTCTATGAAGATGTAGTCGAAAGTAGACGCACGTAATACATCGCATATTTCAAGTGTCTTAGCCGATAATCCCCCCAAAGCCCCGCGAGTAGCTAGTGAACGAATAAATACTTGTGGATTGGTAAAGTGCTCTTGCATACGCAAACGATCGCCTAATAAACTTCCATGTGTAAATGGAGAGGACGGATCTACGGCGATAACACCAACAGTATTCGGATGTCCATCAACGTTAGTTTTGGAACAAATAAGTTTGATCAGTGCATTGATCAGTGTACTTTTCCCAGCTCCCGGCGGACCCGTAATTCCAATTACCGGAGTATTGCGAGTAAATTTTAAACTGTGTAAAAGCGTTTCATAATTCGATTGTTCGTTTTCTACCCAAGTTATGGCACGTGCAATGCTACGTCGGTCGCCCGTATTTATACCTTCCAAGAGTTGTGTAATTTCCACATGACGAAAGTACTAAGTTAAAATTAGCAAACGAATCGAAGTCTATCGTTTTTTACCCTATTTAAAGGTGTGATGCATGATTTCAGTTTCCATTAAATATTTGATTATCAAGCAAGTTTTTTGAAATGGTTTTAAAAAGGATCACCCATCACTCTTCATCCTTGCTTTTGACTAATTTTGTTTTCCTCATGAGGTTTCTTCTTCGGAAGAATGAAAAGGGAATACCGTGTAAATCGGTAACAGTCCCGCTGCTGTAAACGATAGGTTAATCACTTGCAAAAATAGAGTCACTGTTTTTTAGGAAATGGGAAGGCTAATTGTAAGTATCGTAAGTCAGAAGACCTGCCTGGTGAATTAGTTTCAACATCTTCGGAGAGAGATAAAGAAACAGCATTGTGCGAATGGTTCGTGCTACTGTTTTCTTTTCTACTTCAATCAGCACAATGCGCATTCTCGTTTTATTTCTCTTCTGGTTTTCCACCTCTACTTGGGCTCAACAGGATTCGAGCGTATGGTTGAGAGCCGTAGATATTCAGTCGAGTCGCTTTGATTTTTCAGATGTGTCGATGTCCATGCAAACGCTCGACACTTCAACGCTCAGTAAATTAAATGGAACCACGTTAGCGGATAGGCTTAACCGTGAGTCGGCATTGTTTGTGAAATCGTATGGCTCTGGAAGTTTATCAACCATAAGTATTCGTGGGACAGGAGCAGGACATTCTGCTGTTTTGTGGAATGGAATTTCACTCAACTCGCCAATGCTCGGATTGTATGATTTTTCTTTGTTGCCGGTGTTTTTGTTGGATGATGTAAAGGTACAAGCTGGAGGGAATGGTCCTTTAGTAGGAAGTGGAGGTGTAGGTGGCGCCATCTTTATGGATGCAAACCTCGATTTTAGAAAACGAATGCAAGTAAAATTATTTTCTACGTTCGGCAGTTTTGGGCAGATGCAAAATGGAGTAGCGATAGAAGGCTCGACTGGAAAATTAATTTCAAAAACGAAGTTTTACAATCAAAGTTCAAAGAATGATTTTGAATTCAAGAATCCAGAAGGACTAATGAAAACTCAAACGCATGCAGAAGTGAAGCAGATAGGTGTTACGCAGGATTTGAGTTACGGTACAGCTAGCAATCATGTGGATGTGCATGGATGGTTTTTAAAGAGTGAAAGAGAAATTCCTGCACTGAGTCTTGCACAGTCGAGTGCTCAGGAACAAGATGATAATTCTTTTCGTGTAGCATTGAATTGGTCGGTGATAAAGCAAAAATGGTTTTGGAATGTACGCGGTGGATTTAATCAAGAGGAAATACGTTATATTGATCCCTCAGCCCGACTCAATGAATTCAGTAGAGCAATAAATTTTCAATCAGATTGGGAGTTGGGATATGTCATTACTCATCAATTAAAAATGATGACTCAAATCGCTTGGTACGATGGACAAGCAAAAGCGCCCAGTTATCCGAAGCTAGTTGATCAGCAACAAATTTCATTGGGTGCAAAACTAATTTGGGAAGGACGAAAGTTATATGTCAATGGAGCTGTTCGACAAGGTTTTTTTGATGGAAAGGTGATTCCATTTTTACCAGCGTTAAGCATGCGATATCAATTCTTGCCTTCACTTTCTGCTCGAGCAGATATCTCTAGAGTATATCGCGTTCCTACTTTAAACGACCGCTTTTGGGTGCCAGGTGGAAATAAAAGTTTGATACCAGAAAAAGGATTTTCGTCCTCGTGTGGAATAGTATGGAATCAGAATATTAATAATATATCTTTCGGAATTTCAGCAGGAATCTTTTTTGCACAGCTCAACGAAGCTATTGTATGGTTGCCGGGAGTGAATGGAATTTATTCAGCACAAAATATTCATGCTTTAGAAAACAAAGGATTTGAAGGTGGGGTGAGTTTAAAGTATCAAGTTAAATCATGGTCTTTTTCTGGAAGTGTAAATACCAATATGGTTTCTTCTGTCATCACAGCATCGGATCCGTCCTATGAATCGGCTCTTGGAAAACAATTAATTTACACTCCAGAATTGCAGTATCGTTCTCAATGGATTATAGCTTACAAAAAATCAGAATTACGTTATCATCATAATTATACAGGCTATCGTTATACAACCATCGATCATTCGTATTTTTTAGATCCTTTTGCATTGGCGGAAATCCATCTTGCTTGGACGCATCAAATCAAGTCTACCCAATTCACATTATCTGCAGGGATTAAAAACCTGTACAACGAAAATTACCAAGCCATTGCATGGCGACCCATGCCAGGCAGGTCTTTTCATACCGGAGTATTGTTTACTTTTGGAAAATAATGAATCGTTTCTTCTCTAACCGATATTATCATTTAGGTTTAGGCTTAATCGCCATCCTCGCCGGTGTTAAAATCTGGATGCAACCCACGGGTAATTTCAAAATGCTGATTTTAGTTTCAATAGTCATCTTGCTCGTTGTTGCAAGAAGTATATATCGTTTTTGGAAGTTGAAATAGTGTTTCAGGTTAATTCGCACACGGCGGCCTACATTATGAGATTTTCTTGACGAATTGTTTTTTTTCATCACTATAGGCACAAGAGGTCACAAGAGGTCACAAGAGTTTATACTCTAGTGCACTTAGCGATCTATAGGAGAGGGGCTATAGTAAAATCAAATTTCTCTAGTGTTCTCAAGTGACCTATAGTGTCTATAGTGTTAAATAAAAGGTTATAGAGTTGGATCATTTCTGTACTTTGCTCTTGCATCAAGTCGGATATATTAAAATTCTTTTGATTAAAACAATATTGTAATTTTGCGAATATTCAATCAAAAATAAAACGATTAGAGAATGACACATTACAACCCAAAAGACTGGCTTACATTCATCTTCCGATTTCACAAAGCAGATACTTTCAGGAAGTTAATTCCGATGATGATTTTAATTGCCGCCTATTCGGGTGGCATTGCTTATTTGGAAATTGAATATTGGAAATTGTCTGATGAAAGTAATGTCAAGAATCTCACTATTATGCATACTACAGTTGGTTTTGTGCTTTCATTGATGCTTGCCTATAGAACGAATACGGCTTACGATCGTTGGTGGGAAGGCAGAAAATTATGGGGTGCATTAGTAAATAATAGTAGAAATTTAGCGATCAAATTAAACGCTTATTTGAGTGATGAGGATGATCGCAATTATTTCAGAAAATTGATTCCGACATTTTCAGAGGTCCTTGCCAATCATTTGATGAATGAAGAAGTGAGTTTGATGTTGTTTGAAGGTTTCGATTTGGAGATAGATCATCATAAGCACAAACCCAATCAAGTAGCCAGTTTATTGTTTCAAAGAGCTAACAATTTGTATCGATCTGGAAAAATTACAGGAGAGCAATTTATTATTATAAATGCAGAATTGCAATCCTTCACCGACATTTGCGGAGCCTGCGAACGACTTAAAAACACGCCTATCCCTTATTCTTATAATGCGTTTATTAAAAAGTTCATTTTCTTTTTTGTGATGACATTACCCTTTGGCTTTGTGTTTAATTTGGGATACTTAGTAATTCCAGTGGTAGTTTTTATTTTTTACGTGTTGGCCAGTTTGGAATTAATAGCTGAGGAAATTGAAGATCCATTCGGGAAAGACACGAATGATTTGCCGATCCTAAAAATTTCGTCTAATATTGAAAAGCATGTTGGTGAGATATTATAGGTTCTTCGGATGGAGATTATCTAGGATATTGTTTTTCGCTCGTGATATTGGTAGGCATATAGTTGTTGTCGTTTTCAATTGGTGATTAAAAATATTATAGCATGACCCCAGAGGGCATACGCGTCAACTTAAAAGATAATGTCCAATTCTTGTTCATAGTTAGTTCGATCATTTCTTTGGTCATATAAACAGTATTTGGTAACTATTTCAAATAGATTATGCCCAATGTTCTTTTGTG
>JANOAX010000235.1:0-18435 GCA_031411335.1 Bacteroidota bacterium | reverse complement strand
AAACAACTTTCCTTTTTCACCCACTTTAGCAGGAATATTAATGGTAACACCTTCCAATGAACTGGCAAGTTTTTCTGCATCATTTTTAAGCTTACCCAGTTTATGAGCACGTTGCTTAACAACTTCTGCATGAATCTTACGATTGGTGGTATTGGCAATAACTGCCATGCCATTAGGTATTAAAAAGTTGAGACCATAACCGCCTCTCACTTTTACTACATCATCGGTATAGCCGAGATTTTTAATGTCTTGTTTTAAGATGACTTCCATGATTGGAAAGTTTATTATTAAAGATTAACCGGCTGAGCCGAAAATATTATTTAAGTAAATCGCCAACGTAAGGCATTAAAGCCAAATGACGTGCGCGTTTAATGGCTTGTCCAACTTTACGCTGATACTTCAGAGAAGTACCGGTTAAACGGCGGGGAAGCACTTTGCCTTGTTCATTTACGAATTTCAGGAGGAAGGTAGCATCTTTATAATCAATATACTTGATGCCCATCTTCTTGAAACGGCAATATTTCTTTTTTGCTGTTTCTACGGCAGGAGGATTAAGATAACGAACCTCGTTGGATGAATTTGTAGCCATGTTCTCTGGATGTTTTTTTAAGCTGTAGCTTCTTCTTCTTTCTTTACTGCAGCATTTTTACGTTTACGCTCATTGTAAGCAATTGCATGCTTATCAAGTGCCACTGTAAGAAAACGCATCACCCTTTCATCACGCTTGTAATCAACCTCCAGCTTCTCAATTAAAGAGCCTTCTGATTTAAATTCAAATAAATGATAAAATCCCGTGCTTTTTTTCTGCATCGGGTAAGCCAGTTTACGTAATCCCCAATTGTTCTCATGAACAATTATGGCACCGCTGTCGGTGAGGAATTTACGATGTTTAGCAACCGCTTCATCAACTTGCTCCTGCAGTAATACCGGAGTAAGGACGATTACGGTTTCATAATTTTTTTTCATTATAACTGGTTTTTTTCCTTTTTTTAAGGACTGCAAAGATACTAATTCCAGTTACTTCGGCAACACTTTTTCTCGAGTTAATAGTTGTTTTTAGCAATCAAGATTCTCTTTGCCTTTAATTCATTGGTTTCTAATTGCTTTTGGCTTCTTGCTTCTAGATTTTTTTAGGAGCGAATTAATTGTGCTCCGAAATTTATTTTCATTGCGCCCGTTATGTTTAAATTGAAATCGAATTTCAAAAGGCACAAGCATTTCGCAATAATTTCGCATTTCGTGTTCATTCGCATTTCGCGTCTCAGTAAGCTAAATAATTAACCCACAAATTATTCATAACGCAGCGCCTCAATTGGGTCGAGGTTCGATGCTTTAATCGCTGGATAAATTCCTGCAGCTAATCCTACCACAAAGCAAACACTCACACCTAAAAGAATCCAATCCCAAGGGATGATAAAGGCTCCCCCCACGGCAATGGAAATTAAGTTTCCAATGAGAACACCTAAAATAACTCCTGTTATTCCGCCTAACTGACAAATTACAACGGCTTCCGTTAAAAACTGTTTTCGGATGGTTTTTCGAGTAGCACCTAATGATTTCCGAATTCCAATTTCTCTTGTTCTTTCGGTAACACTCACCAGCATAATATTCATCAAGCCAATGGATGCTCCCAAAAGAGTAATAATGCCAATAATGGTTGCCGACAAAGTTATCGTACTCATCGACTCAATCACCATTCCCGCTAAACTATCACTCTGCGTAATTTCAAAACTATTTTCCTCTCCGATTCGGTCTTTACGAACATTTCGCATCATGCTGGTGGCTTCACCTGTAGCAGGTTCTAAGTCGGTAATCTGCTTCAATTTTACTGTGATGGAGTAGGTGGAGTAGACGGAACCGTAATCTTGTTTTGCATTGGAAAGTGGAATCAAACATACTTTATCACCTCCAAATCCCATGCTGGATCCTTTTTCGGCGAGCGTTCCTACCACTCTGTATTTGGCCGGACCAACACTCACAATTTTGTCGATGGGGTTCGTCTTTTTAAAAAGTTTGTCGACCAATTCTTTTCCCAATAAACATACGTGCAATCCTTCCTCTAAATCATGTCCCGTTAAATTTCTTCCAGAGGCCAACGTATATCCGGAAACATCAAGGTAGTTGGCATCGACACCCATAACGGTAATGTTGGGATTTGATTTCGTGCTTTCAAATTTGATAACCCCAATTTGATCCGCCATGGTGGAAACCGATACTTGGGAAGGGTATTTGAACCGTTCTGAAAACTCAATTGCTTGATAATAAGTAATTTTAGAATGTCTTTTTGCTCTCTTTGATTTACCACCCATGTGGATATTCATTCCTGAATTCCGAATGGTGAAGGAGTTGGAGCCCATACTCGAAAAACTACTGCTGATAGATCCTTTAAGAGCATCTATCGAGGTCAAAATCCCTACTAACGCCATAATTCCGAAAGCAATAATTAAGATAGTTAAAACGGTTCTCAGCATTTGACCTCGAATAGCGGAAATAGCTACTCGAATATTTTCCCTCGTTGTCATGCATCAAATGTAGAGATGTTCTGTATATTTTATGAATTTTCTGGCGGAACTGATCAAAATCTTTCATAAAATGCAATAAATAGTATCTAAAAGCCGTATCATTGCGTATAGAAAAACATAATCCAAAGATAAATATGAAAAAATTCCTTCTTGCAGCCGCTTTTGTAACAGTATGTTCATTTAGCTCTGCCATTGCACAAACTGCAGTTCAAACTGAAAAAGCTACTATTGTAAATGATGCTCCACAAAGTGAAGTAACAAAAGAAAAGTCAGCTGCTAAACCTGCAGCATCTTGTTGCTCTAAAAAATCAAAAGATGCAAAAGCTTGTTCTGATAAAGAAAAAGGCGAAAAGTCGGCTGCTGGTAAATCTTCTTGCTGCCAAAAAGGTGGTCACACCGATGCGAAAGCTGCAGAAGATAAAGATCATGCTAATCACAAGCATTAATCCATTATCATAAAATTGAAAAGCCTCCTAATCGGGAGGTTTTTTTATGTTCAATTTTTAATTAAACATTGATAGAATTAATCTTAGGTAAAAAAGTGCAATCGTTTTTTCTCGCTAAATTTTCTTGTAAATATTTCAATGGTTAAATACAAATTTATCTGACTATAGTAATTTTTAATTCCCTCTCCCTTGGAGAGGGCTAGGGAGAGGCTTGAACAATATGCTTGTAATAATTTAATCGCATTCGAATAATGCTTTTTTCTTTACCAATTTCTCTATGCTAAATTTTCTCGCGAAGGCGCAAAGTCGCAAAGGCTGCGCTAGATTGAGTTCGCTAAGGTTATGCTGTTTTAATTTTTTTCGGTATGAATATATCGAGCTAAGATTCTCTTCGCAAAATCTAAAATCTAATTGCGAAGCCTCGCGACTGAATTCTGAATTCTGAATTCTGCATTCTGAATTCTGAATTACCCTACGTGTTCCAACAACTCCATCAAATTCCGAATCGTAATCACCGGTGCATTATGTTTTTCTTTTCCATGCGGTGCAAAATGGACAGCCGTCATTCCTGCGTTTAATGCTCCATAAACATCGGTTTGATATGTATCACCAATCATCATGCAATCTTCCATCTTTTTCGCTCCTGAATGTTGCATGGCATGATGAAAAATTTTAGGATCTGGTTTGTGAATGCCCACTTCTTCCGAGACAAATACCGTATCGAAATATTTGATTAACCCCGATGAATTCATTTTCACATGTTGTGCTTCTTTGAATCCATTGGTAATAATGCTTAATGAAAATTTAGTATGAAGTGCTTCAAGTAATTCTATGGTGCCTGGAATTAAATATTGCTTGTGTGGTGTTCGCATTACAAATGCATCAGCAAGTGAATTGGCAATAGCATCATCATGAATATCGAAATCTTGCAAGGTGTGTACAAAGCGATGAAGTCGAACTGCATCTTTACCCACTTTGTTGTCCGAATACAATCCCCACAATCGCTCATTGTGTTGTTTGTATTGTATGTGGAAGGTGTCGAAGTCGGGAACGCCTTTTTGTGTGAGTTTTAATTCTTCAAATATTTCACTCAAACTTTCTTCCGCATTGCGATCGGTATCCCATAAGGTATGGTCTAAATCGAAGAAGAGGTGACTGTATTTTTGGCTCATGGAATAACTTGCTCTTGTAAATCTTTTATACTGGCTACGTGGAGTAATTCAAATACCGTAATCATGGCCACCGACCAAAAAAGGATGGAAAAAAACATGTACAGTAGGATTTTCTTTTTTCTTTCTTCTAAACTATTTGCAATGATGGTTCCAATGGGAATGGAAAGGAAGATGGGCGTAACGATAGCAATTCCCATGAGTCCGTATTTTTTCCAAATTTGAACGATGCGTCGATTTTTCTTGGTGAATACTTTTCGCTTTTCATCTTTGTCAACATACTCGTAATTCACAATAAAATTTCCATCTAAATCTACTTTGGGCTTTGAGAAAATTCTTGGTTTTTGTCGCCATCGTCTGAATTTTCTAAAAAGCCAATGCTCTAATTTAAAGAAGGGTTTGGAGAGATACGAAAAGACAACCACGCCTAACATCCCACCAATAATGCAGTAAACTACCGATTCGAGAAGTGTGAATTCATGTTGCTTATTGTAATACGCAAAGGCGGGACCCGCTAAGAATTTAACGCTGCTTAAAAGTATGACTTGAACGATTTTCCAGAACTCGATCATTTATTTTTATTCATTCTTGGCTATCTCTGTAAACTCAATTGAAAAGTGTTTTCTTAATCTTACTCTTTCTCGCCGTATGCCAAATCCCCAGCGTCACCTAAGCCGGGAACAATATAGGCTTGTGCGGTTAACTCATCATCTACAACACCTACCCAAATATCAACTTCAGCAGGCATGTGTTTTTTTACATATTCCACACCTTGAGTACTTGCCACGGCTGCCACAATATGTGTATGTTTTGGTTTCCCTTTTTCAATAATCGCACGAAAAGTAGTCACCATGGATGCGCCTGTAGCCAACATGGGATCAGCAAGTATCAAAATACGATTTGCCATAGGTGGGCTGCTGACATAATCTAAATGGATATCGAACGATCCATCTTTATGATGTTTTCTGTAAGCAGAAATAAAGGCATTGTCAGCATGATCAAAATAATTTAAGATGCCTTGATGTAAGGGTAATCCCGCTCTTAAAATGGTGCCCACAATGGGTTGCTCCGACATCAGTGAAACATTAGCAATTCCTAATGGAGTAACTACTTCGACCATGTGATACGGAAGTTTTTTAGAAATTTCTAAAGCAGCAATTTCTCCGATGCGCTCTAAATTTCGTCGAAAGCGCATTCGATCTTTTTGCACTTCTACATTTCTGAGTTCAGCAATAAATTGGTTGATGATGGAATTTCCTTCGCTTAATAAATGAACCATAATTTTAGATGTATAAGCCCCCGTTTATATGTATAATTTGTCCTGTGGTAAATGATGCTTCTTCACTGCATAAATACAAAGTTGCCGCTGCTAATTCTTCTGCATGACCTAGTCGAGATGCAGGTGTTGCACTTTTAATTTTTTCTTGTTGAGGTTCGTCTACCGAGTGAATCATGCCTGCATCGAAGTATCCGGGTGCAATACAGTTCACGGTAATGTTAAAGTGTGCTAATTCGACAGCTTGTGCGCGAGTAAGTCCTTCCAATGCGGCTTTGGATGCGGCGTAAGCTGATGTGCCCGCTAAAGGTCGATGAGCCACTACAGACGAAATATAAATGATGCGTCCTTTTTCATAAGTGCGCATCTGTGGAATGCAATGTTTGCTGAGCATCCAAGCAGCGGTTGTATTCACGCTGAAAATTTCTTGCCAACTTTCTAAACTTTGTTTCCAACTTAATCCGCTGTAAGGGATGCCTGCATTGTTGACGAGTACTTCTACAGAACCCATGTTTCTGCGGATGGAATTCATCATGCTGATCACATCTTCTTCGTTTCTTAAATCAGCCTGGAAAATTTGATGCTGATTTTCTTCTCCACCAAGTTCTTTTAATAATGCATTGGCTTCTTCAACATGTTGAAAGTAATGCAACGCAAGTTGATATCCCGCTTTCGCCATTTTTTTGGCTAGTGCAGAACCAAGTCCTCCTGTTGATCCTGAAATTAATGCTATTCTCGACATATTTAACGCTTTAACCAACGCAGCGCCTTGGGCAACCGGTTGATCTGAAGTCGTAAATATACACAATCAACGCTTCCAAAACTTTGGAAAAATTGGGCGATGCTTTTCACCGATGAGCCTCCGAAATCTAAATCAATATCTTGCGAAGAATTTTCACGAATAAATTGATCAAAAAGAAAATGCATGGCACCTTGTTTTCTTCCTTCCGGACTCGAAAATCCTTTTAAATATAAATATCGATTTCCAGTTTTGATGAAAAATGCGGCAGCGAGAATTGTTTTTTGCTGATCCTGAACCGCCCAACAGGTTCCAATGGCAGTACGCGACGAAGCCTGCATGAGATTCAATAATGTTTGATAATCGGAATCACTAAATTTTTCGGCAGCAATTTTCTGATGTTCTTTAAAGGAATCTACTAATAACTCAGGAGCAAAGTCTTTGTGAATTTGTATATGTTTCTTTTCAGCCTTTTTTAAATTTCGTACTAAATTTTCATTGTACCCTTTTTGAATCTCAGCATGAGAATTCCGAAGTGATAGTTTCTGATAAATCTTCGATTCTGATTTCGCATCAGCTGGAATTTCTTGATGGTTTTCGTGCAGACAAAAGTCGAGGTACTTGAATTCTTCGGGAATGGCGTTTAAAAATTCAATTCGTTTGTTTTCATCTATTTCATTCTTGGAGATCACTCCATAATGTCGAATGAAAAAGGCTTGATGGATGTATTCAATTCCTAATTTGTTTTTATAAGCAAATGGAAAAACGGTTTCATAATTTCCCTCTACCAAAGCGCCCCATTGCTCGCAACAAGTATCTAAATACCAAGAAAAATAAAAAGCCTGTGCATCTTTACTATTGGCGATGCATTCATCCCATTTATAAACATCGATTTCCTTTCGTTTCAAAAATCGAATCATACGAATTTATTTTTTTGATCACGAAAAGTAGTGAATTGATTTTCTGATTTTTTATCGAGGATGAATTGCTCGAGCGCTTTTAATCCATAACGACTCAACGCTTTTGGGTGTCCGATCACAACCATCTCTTCTTTTTTTGCGCTGCGATGTTGCCTAAAAGCTCTCCATAATAAACTCGCATTGTATCCATCTACCGAAACCGTGTTATGTGTCCAGTGACTCAATATTTTTAGTCGTTGTCCCGGCGCAGCGACCGGAATTCCATCACCCAATGGTTTGTGTTGGTATGGATTTAATCTTCCTAACAAAAATAATCTCCAATAAAAAAGTGGGGAGTTGTGAATGGAGCTGATGGCTAATTCCCAAAAGTTTCCTTCAGGATCTTCCACATTCGGATTGTCCGAAAATTTCCATTGACTTTTTAAGGGTGCTCCTCTGAAATCGTACTTATATAAATCCGATTCATAATGTCCATTCGCAAATACACTGCTGTCGACACGAATTCCGTTTTCATACAATGCATTCTTGATTCGCGGAAACGGTTGTATGCACCAACCGCCAGCACGAAAAGCATAAATTTCGTTGGGCCCTGTAAATGCTTCGAGTCGGGATTTGTAGCGTTTGCAGATGGATGTGATCTCTTCATCAGAAAAATCATCCAGCTTATACCGATCTACTTTACATACCCATTGGTTGCCGTCATAGTAACTGTCTTCCCAATGCGGATGAATATGCAATTGTAAATCGTGTCCTGTTTTCCAAAGATTTTCAAGTTGAGTACAAAGTGCAGCATGATCTTTTTGTAGTGATGGATGTTTTATCATTTCCGATTCCATCTTCAACAAAAATCCAATGTCAACGAATTGACAAAGTTTCACGCCGTGTTTGTCGGCCATCTCCGTCAACATACGAGTTGGTTCGAGAATGCATTTCTCTACGGTCCCTGGTCGATCACCAAAGTAAATTTCATAATCAAAGGTGAGGTAAATTTGCATCAAGCCAATTGATTTTTATCGCCGTAAGGAGTATACATGGTTACACCGAAGTCGTGATAATATTTTAACATTACCGCTAACATTTTTTCTGCATCGAGAAGCAAGGTATTTGCCTCTGCCACTTTCCCTTTCGATAGCACATTTTCTTTTTCAAAAATAGGAACTAAAGCATCACAATTTCTTTTTGCTGAATAAATTGGGTTGTGCACTTTGGTTTGGACATGATGAATTTGTCCGACTTCATCTTTTATTTGCACATCAAATATTTGATCGTCATAAACAGGATATATAAAGTCAACCGCATCTTCTAACGTATGTAAATTGGTGCCGGCTCCATTTAAGGTAGTGCCCAGCATTAATATCTTTCCTTTCTTTTCTGCTAATTTCCTGAATGGTGATTCTTGATCATACGGTGTCATTCTTCCCAGATGCGTCGCCGTTAGGTACTCCGCCAATGGACCAAAAGCGCAAACGGGATCCGTAGGATGTAAACTTCTTTTTACGCCGGACATCTTTCTAAATTCTTCGGTGATGATGCCCATCGCAGTAGGAGTGTTCATTACATCAAAAACTGGATTTGCATTTAAGTAATCTTTATTTCTTCCTTTTGCAGGAAAAGAAGGCATGAGTAAAGTTCCGGAAGAACCTATAGATTCAAGTAGCGCTTGAATAACAGTGGTGGGTCCATCTTGCACAAACCCAATTTTACTTAAACTGCTATGCACTAAAAGTACATCGCCCTCAATGATTCCAATTTTTTTTAAGTCTGAAATTAAATCTTCTTTTGAAAAACCACCTTTCTTTTGTTGTTGAGCAAGCTTTTGGTTTCTGAAAGATTTCTTGATCCACTTCGCCATTTCGAGCGACCACTCCGGACTATTCTTTAGCAAAACATGAATCAGTTTATTTTTCATGCGCATGCGATTTGGTGGGAATATCTTTTACCGCATAGGCTACAATCTGCTCGTAAACATCTCTCCAGCCTTCCCATCCTTCTTTGTCGTTCACACTTTGATTATGCCATAAAGTAACGAAGGTTCCGTTCACTGCTTTTACTTCATCAATCAAGCCTTTCGCACGCAGTATAGATTCTTGCGGATTCATTTTCATATAATCTTTCATCGTTCCATCCATCAACATAAACGGAACTAAACTCAATTTGGTACTTACATCTAAATCCAAATCGTAAAAATTAAAGGGTGTGCAAATGCTGGCTCTAAATCCAATTTCCGATGCGTATCCCATGGAGTAATCTTCTGTAATATCATTCTCCAATAAGTTGCGATACGTTTCAGGAAAAGTCACTTTTAAATAATGCTGCCGGCTTTTGATGACTTGACGTTTCAGCACTTTATTTAATCTTTTTATCTCTTTTCGAAGTTGATCTTTATTGGAATTGCTATAGTAGGAGGGATGTACACCCACCTCAGCATAATCAGCAATACTTTTGATAAGTGTTTGAAAAATTCGACTTCCTTCCAGCGGAATATTCTTATCGAATTCACCATAGTCGCCCACCAGAAAGAAGTAGATGGTTTTCAGGTTGTACTTTTTACTTATTTCCAATTGCCATTCATAGGTGTCATAAGGATCTTTTTCCCATCCAAAGAGAACACTAATTCGCTCAGCAATCTTTCTGAAATTAAATTTAAACAAGGAAAGCGCAAAAGCCCCGAAATGTCGAACAATCCCTTTTTCATGATAGGCATAAGCGCTATCGATATCAAAGGTGGAGATATAACGGTAATGCGTATCCTTAAATTGAAGCTGAGGATAATATTGTTGTAAGATTTTTTTCAGTTCCAGCGCATAGATATTCACTAAGGGCTTATTCAAGAAATTTTTCTGGTAAGCTAAACTCTGTTGTGGACTAAATCGCATATGATCGTCTTTGATATGCGGCAAATATTCTTCGTACCGACTAACGAGATAAAAGCTAGCTGCGAACAAGTCAAATGGAATAATATATTTTGGATGGGTTCCAAAAAATGCAGGAATGCCTTTCCAATCAAATACATTAATTTGCTGATCTTCAATTCCTTTTTCGAATAATATTCTAGAAGCAAAGAAGAAAGGCTCGTCCGCCAATTGATGATCACTATAACTCAACTTCGGACCTGCATGACTCCGAAACACATCCGCCTTATCGGTGAATGTTATTTCCAATCCCAACAAATTTCGAAGCATGAGGTCGAAAATATATCGCAGTCGGGACGACTTTTTTGCTGTATAAACTAATAATTCGTGGGCCATGTATGGAATGAATGAAGATAGGAAATATTGATGAAATCAAATTTCAAATAGTTCCTTCATCTGCAAAACTATAAAAACTAGCACCTGCAATGATAATATGATCAAGAATTGAGATCTCGAGTAGTTTTCCACCGTCCTTTAATTTTTTAGTCAGCTGCATATCACTTTCGCTGGGTTTAGGATTTGCACTGGGATGGTTATGGCTGAGAATGATACCTGAAGCCCGCGCTTGTAAAGCTTCATGGAAAATCATCTTTGGGTCGACTAACGTTCCACTTACACCGCCTTTGCTGATGGGCCGTATTTCAATGATGGTATTTGCTCTGTTTAATAAGATGATCCAAAATTCTTCGTGTGGAAGATCGCGAAGTAAAGGGTTGAGCAAGTTTACAGCGTCGAGGCTGCACGTAATTTTTTCTTTGCGACGGGCTTCTGCAAATCGACTTCTCCTTCCTAATTCCAAGGCGGCTACAATCGAAACCGCTTTCACCGGACCAATTCCTTTGATGCGTGACAATTGCTGATAGCCCGATCGGCCCATCTCCATCAAATCGTTATTGCAAGCCGAGAGAAGGAGTCGGGCGAGGTCGAGAGCCGTTTGCTTCTTCGTTCCATTGCGTAATACGATTGCAATTAGTTCTGCGTCGCTCAAGTTGGAAGAACCCGATTGCTGAAGTTTTTCTCTGGGTCGTTCGGCGGGCGACCATGTTTTAATACTTACTGATGTCATAAAATAGATTTAGGGAAATCCACAGAAAAATTCCCGCGACAAAGTAATAAAATAAAAACGCCTTCCAGGGTATGGAAGGCGTTTGCAGTCGTTTAAATACGACTAAATATTATGCCATAGCATTTACATGCTTCTGGATGCTCGACTTTAAATTCGCCGCTTTATTCTTATGAATAACATTTTTCTTAGCAAGACGATCTAACTGAGCGCTTACTTCAGGAAGCAATTCAACAGCTCTGCTTTTTTCCTTCGTTGTGCGAAGTTCCTTAAGCAAGTTTCTTGTTGTTTTAGCTTGATAGCGATTTCTTACTCTCTTTGAGTCGTTAGAACGGATTCGCTTTTGGGCTGATTTGTGATTTGCCATCTGAATTCAATATTTAGTAATCGTTTTTTTTCAAATAATGCTCTCTTTTTACGGAGAGCGGTATGCTTGGTAGCCCGTACGGGAATCGAACCCGTGTTTCCTCCGTGAAAGGGAGATGTCCTAGACCCCTAGACGAACGGGCCGTGGGGTTTGTTTCTTACGAAACGGAGCGCAAAATTAGGTTATTATTTTGAATAGGCAAGCCCAAAACAAAAATAATCTGATCAGATTTCACGATTAAGGTCAAATTGCTCTAAATAATCAGCAACTCGACGAATAAATGTACCCCCTAAACTACCATCTACCACTCTATGGTCATAGCTCATACTCAGGAACATCATGTGTCTAATCGCTATGGCATCTCCTTGTGGAGTCTCAATCACAGCAGGCTTCTTTTTAATAGCACCCACCGCCATAATAGCTACTTGAGGTTGGTTAATAATAGGCGTACCCATCACGTTTCCAAAGCTTCCAACATTAGTCAATGTATATGTACCACCTTGAATTTCATCAGGTTGAAGCTTGTTAGCTCGGGCTCGAGCAGCTAAATCGTTCACTGCCTTGGTAATTCCAATTAAATTGAGTCGATCGGCATTCTTGATCACAGGAACAATCAAATTTCCACTTGGAAGCGCCGTAGCCATTCCAATATTGATATTTTTCTTGATGATAATTTTTGTGCCTTCCACACTTACATTAATCATTGGAAAATCCTTAATGGCTTTTGCAATGGCTTCAATGAAGATGGGTGTATAAGTAATTTTTTCGTTTTCTCTTTTCTCAAAAGATTTTTTGATGCGCTCTCTCCACATCACCAAGTTGGTCACATCCGCTTCTACATACGAAGTAACGTGCGGTGAAGTATGTTTACTCATCACCATATGATCGGCGATCAACTTACGCATGCGATCCATCTCCACAATTTCCACGTCACCAGAGAGCGATGTGCTCGGCTTTTGGCCATTAGTAGGAGCAGGAGCGGTGCTAACTGAAGCCGGTGCTGCAGTAGGAGCTGAAACAGGTAGAGGAGCAGGAGCGCCCCCTTTTTTCTTCAAATCCACAAAGACTAAAATATCTTTCTTGGTTACTCTTCCTTCTGCACCTGTGCCAGCAATCGTATCTAATTCACCTTGGGAAATTCCTTCTGTGCTAGCAATTGTTCGTACTAATGGAGAATAAAATCGAACCCCATTACTTTGAATCGTTGTAGCCACGGGAGCAGAAGCTGCAGCCATTACAGGAGCAGCAGCCATAACAGGAGCTGGAGCAGCAGAAGGTGCAGATGACGGACTTTCCGCTTTTGCAGATCCATTCGAACTGGGGCTAGGAGCCGATCCATCGGTAGAAATAATGGCGATCACTGTTCCCACTTGAACCACATCTCCATCATTAAACAGTTTCTTCACAAGAATTCCTGCCGCTGTGGAAGGCACCTCAGAATCAACCTTATCGGTAGCAATTTCTAACAAGGTTTCATCGGCTTCCACCATTTCACCTTCATTCTTAAGCCAACGTATAATTGTTGCTTCGTGTACACTTTCGCCCATTTTGGGCATTTTAAGTTCTTCCTGCGCCATAATATTATGAGGATTCGGGTTTTACTGGAAATCGCACAAATTTAAGCAATATTACCCTCCATCGGCCTAATTTTACGTTTCAGTAAAAATTAAAATTTTTGTACAATAGGATTAATGACAAATCGTCATTACCCTTGCAATGTCAACTTATCCATCCTACTCAAGCCCTATGACCCAACAGGACGAAACCATCCAGCATGCGGTGCAGCAGTATCGTAAGCGCTTGTTTGATTTCATCCGTTCGCGGGTTAAAGAAAGTGCCGATGCCGAAGATATATTACAAGATGTTTTCTTTGAATTAACTAATTCGTATCGCGTTTTACAACCTGTAGAGCAAATGGCTGCCTGGCTTTTTCGGGTAGCACGCAATAAAATTACCGACCGCTATAGAAAGCATAAGCCCGTTTTGTATGATGATTTATACAAAGGTTTTAATGAAGAAGGCGAAAATTCGTCCTTCATCGAAGAATTGCTGGGTGCCGGCGAAGATCCCGGATTTTTATCGACAGACAATGAACTCATTCGTGAGGCTTTATTAAAAGCTTTGGCGGAGCTTCCTGCTGAGCAAAGAGAAGTTTTTGTTCGACATGAATTAGAGCAGGAAAGCTTTAAAGAAATTTCGGATGATATCGATGTTCCTGTCAACACATTATTATCGAGGAAGCATTATGCGGTGAAGTTTTTAAGAAAAAGACTTACTTCGCTGTATAAAGAATTATTTGATGATTCAATAGAACAAAATAAAAGATAAGAATTATGAATATAAAAGGTGTACTTAAAGTAATTCTAGGAATAGCTCTTCTTGTGGCCATAGTTGGATTCTTAGTTCAATTTCTGTGGAATCATTTGATGACAGAAATTTTCAATTTGCCTTTTATTACTATTTGGCAAGCGTTAGGACTTTTACTTTTATCCAAAATTTTATTTAGTGGGGGAGGGCATTTCAAAAACAAATGGAAAAGCGCGTGGTCCGAACATATGCGAAACAAACTTGAATCCATGAGTCCCGAAGAAAAAGAGCGTTGCCGTATGCAATGGGAGAAAAGATGCGGGAAGTGGAAGGATTCTGAGTAATTCATATTGTTTTTTGGAGCATTAATATTTTTTAGCCGCAGATTTTTTATGATTTATTATGATTCTTTAAGATTAATAAAAACAGAAAATCCCGATCATACATCAAAGTAGATCGGGATTTTTATTTACTTCAAAATTCTTAATTCTGCATTCTGCATTCTGAATTCTGAATTCTGAATTATTCCTTTTTATCCTCCACCTCTCCTTCGCTCTTCGTCTTCTCTTCATTTCTCTTCTCTTCCATTCGCGCTTTCACTTTCTCTTTACGCTCTTCTTTCAACGCTACGAATTTTTCCATTTGCTCTGGATTTAAAATGCCTCTGAGTGCAGCTTCATAATCGTCACCCGCTTTTTTCTTTGTATCTTTTGTACTTCTTTCCTTTTCAATTTTAAGGGCTGCTTCTTTAACTTGAGCGTATTGCTCTTCTGTTAAAACCAATTGACTCTTGAGATGGCTAGCTCTGCGTTCAGCACGTTGCTCCGGTGTTGGAGGTGTTTTTCTTTGTTGCTGAGCCTGTGCTGGAAGTGTTACAGATAGTGTTGCAAAGGCAATGAGGATGCAAATTAATTTTTTCATTTTATTATTGTTTTTTTTATGATATGTTGTGTTGAGATGTGCTTTTCGAAAGATGGTTTAATGTCCTTTGTTCCTTTCTTTTGATGGTATTTCGAAGTATTAAAGTAGATTAATAGTTATCATACCAATGCCAAAGGTAATTATACTTCTATAAATTTACATCATTTTGATTTGTTATTGTCGGTTGTAGTGTGGTGTTTATTATGACGTAACATTTCTTTCAGACTCAATTTCACAATTTCGCCCATGTTTTTGCATTTTAGATAAGCCGGATTATTATAATGCGCACTCAGTTCTTCCTTGAGTTGATTCTTTTTTTCTTGGGTGCTGATGGTATCATGACTCATGCAATCGAGGAGGTCTTTTAACATTCTTTTTCCAGCTTTGATGCGTTTAGCGATTAAAGTACGTTCTTCAATTTGATATTGACGCATCGTTTCAGGTGTCATTAATTGCATGGCTAATTCAACATACGCATTGTTCTCTTTAAAGAATTGAGGCATATACAATGTTTTCTTCCCTTCAAAACTTTGTTGGTCGAAGTCAATAGCTCTGATCCGATAATGCGTTTCTTCAAAATCGGGAGTCATGTCAATCACGAAATTATAAGAACGCATATCACCCAACAAACGAAGAAAGCAGCGTTCGTTGAACTTAACAAACTCTTTTGCGATCCGAATAGTATTGATCTCTTTTTTCTTCATCTGATCTTTAATAAAAAGATCGCCCGGAATTCCAGCAATATGCTCCTCAATGAGTGTATTCCCACTCACTAAATAACTGATCCGATTTGGTGATAATATATGCTCTAGTTCGAGACCGTAAATGCGGGAGGCATCTGCTTTTTTAATATAGAAGTAATCGAAATTATCATTCAATGTATTTACGATCCTTACCCGAAATGGTTTTGAATTTCCAAAGGTGCAAAAGTCAATTCGCTCGGCAAAAAGATGCTCAATCACCGATAAATCACCACCTGTTTTTAATTGTGCATACATCCCGGTAAGGGCGATATTTAAAGATTGATTTTCGGAAGGTGAAAAATAAACCGTCTCCCATAATGTGTCTTTCCCCTTTTTATCATAATAAGGAAAGGAATTCGTAAAGCGTAACAAATCATCGTACTCCATGTCGGCCGAAAACTTCCGTCCGTATCCTCTTAAATACTTCCGAAGCTCGGTGTTGATAGGGTAATTGGGTTTTTTCTTTGAAATATTGTCCTCTTGCATAGGTAACAACGAAAGTATGAAATTAAAGGTTTGTTGGGAAATTTAACCGCGGGAAGCGCAGGCGCGGTGGGCGCGGGGGGGGATCATAAAAAATCATAATCATCATAATAAATCAGTGGCCCATCAAATCATAGTTACGGCGAAAATTAAATCTTACGTATCAAACTTACTCCATCCCGCACCGGCAACATCGATACCGTTACTCGTGGATCTTTTTTTACTTTTTCATTAAATTGATGTAAGCATTTAGTATCGAAATCTTGTTCTGATTCAGGTTTTAAAATATGTCCACTCCATAGTACATTATCGGCGATGATAATTCCACCACTTTTCATTTTGTCAATGACTAAATCAAAGTATTTACTGTACGATGGTTTGTCGGCGTCAATGAATACTAAATCGAATTCGAGATCAAGTGTTGGGATAATTTGCAAAGCATCGCCAACTCGTGCTTCTATATTGTTTTCGTACTTGCTTTTTTTGAAGAAACTCGAGGAGAAGGATTCAAGTTCATCGTTGATGTCGATGGTGATGAGTTTCCCATCTGTATCTAAACCTTCACATAAACACAATGCAGAATATCCTGTGTAAGTTCCGATTTCTAGAATGTTTTTTGGTCGGATTATCTGACTCATCATGGCCAAAAACCGTCCTTGTAAATGCCCACTCAGCATGCGTGGATTTAATATTTTTGCATAAGTGTCGCGATTGAGTTGTTGCAGTAACGCCGACTCAGGATTGGTATGCGACTCGCAGTAATTAAGTATTTCCGGACTGATAAATTCCATAATTCGTTATATTAATATTTACATTTAACCGCAGTGTTCGCAGCGTTAAGCAACGATCGCAGCGTTGATTAATCCACCAATCCACCAACCCACCAATTATTTCGATTCAAGCCTACCAAGTCCTGCTTTTGCTTTTTGGTCGATGCTGTTTTGATAGTCGTGATCACGAAGGGCTAGTGTTTTTTTGTAGAACTCTTCCGCTTTTTCTTTGTTGCCTTCGTTTTCGTAGAGTTGTGCTAGGTGTAATGCCGCACTGGCGGAGAAGTAAAACTTTTGATTGATTCCGTTTTTGTAGGTGGTTTCATACAGCTGTTTCGCTTTATCATTTCTTTTCAACTTATCAAAAATTCGTGCAAGTCGATAAGTAAATTCGAGTTGTGGTTTGATGCCTTGAAATTGATTGGGCGATTTTCCAGCAAGCTCATTCAAGGCCCTTGTATAATAACCACCATCAAAAAGAAGTCGGGCTTTTAGGAGTAAGGAATGTGGAGGTTCTTTGCTTTGCGCTTCTTTGATTGCTGCTTTGTCTTCGTCGGTGAGTTCTTCAGTTTTGCGATGAGGTGTGCAGCGAGAGATGAATTTTTTGTATCCTGTTTCATCTCCTTGTAACAAATGTATCCATGCAATTTTTTGTCGCGCCGACATTACATAAGTACTGCCTTTGTACGTTTGCAGATAAGTATTGAAAAGTGCTTCAGCAGAAAAGTCCATATTGTTTAATCGTGCATTTGCCTCCATGAAATATAAGTAGTACAAAGGTTGTTTCTTGACCACCTTTCTGCTTTCCGATAATAATTCGATCACACTGTCATTCTCTGCTGCTGCAAAATGGAATATGCTTTTTGAAAAGAGGAGCAAGGGTTTATGCTCGATGTCTTTTACAGGATATAATCTTTTTCGAATGAGTTCATTGTCTTTGTCTTTTCCCAGATTTAGCTCGAGAAACGTAAGTACCATGATGGTTTCATCGCGCATGTAAGCATATTCTTCTTGCTTATAGGTTGATGCTAAAAGTTTTTTTAATTCGCTTAATCCTTGCTGCACGGTTCCATTTAATCCAATGAGATTTACCACCCACTGATAGTTTTTTGGAATGGTACCAATAGCGGCATGGATGATACCTAATCCTCTTAAGTTGGGTGAGAAATTAGGATAAGCTTTTTGATTATCCTCTAATAATTTAAATGCTTTGCGAATATCGTAGGCAGCACCAAAAAACTCTTCTTTTCTTGCTCGAGCAATGGCTAGTTGAATGTACATTTCGGCTACGCATAACCGTTGGTAAGGTGATTTTCCTTTGTGTTTCTTTAAAATTTCAATCCTCTGCTCGTTGCGTAACTTAATTCCATCCAAAGCAATTTCATCTTCATCCACAAACGATTTTATTAAGTCCATTTGACTTTCAATGTAGATGATTAAAAAATTTTCGGGGCGTTCTCTTTTTTCTTTTAAGAGGTAATTGTCGGCAGTTTCAAAATCAAGGGCAATCACCGCTTCATAACCCTTGAGACAGTTCTGAGTCCATACATAATCAGCTTTTAACTGACTCGTACTTACCAGCATTAGAATCAAGATAAAAAGCCTGTTTTTAATATTTAATTGCATGAGTGCGAAGATCATAAATTCATCCGAAATGAAGGGATGAATAAACATTATTCTGTTCTTTTCCTTTTGTTTTATGTGATTTTTTTTTGAATGGAGAACTTTTTTTGAATCTTCTTATTTTATGTAAAGTGTCTATCAATAAAATACTAGTGATTCAATAAAACACAATTG
>JANOAX010000234.1:0-3033 GCA_031411335.1 Bacteroidota bacterium | reverse complement strand
TAAAAAAATGAGAATTAAGAGAGCATTACGCTGAATCCATCAGCATAAAAAATTATTCTTAAATGATAACAGGAGGTCCACGACCATCACTTTCAAAAAATGGATGTTGGATACCATTTATTTCAAAGAAAGTAATTTGAGAAAAATTAAATGCAATTGGATTCAAATTAAAACAACTCTCCTGATGAAAAATAGCAGGTAACGATAATTCAAGTACTAAACAATGTTGATGATGTTCAGCAACAGTTGATACATCCGTACTAAGATGACAATCTATTGAATCCTCATGTTCACAGAGGGAATGCCATAAAGAAGCAGGAACAAGAACCTGCAAGAAAAGCAGTAAAAATAAATAAGAAGCTATTTTTTTAATGGAGATCACCTCAATTTATACGAACTAATTACTAAATACATATTGAATCATATTTGCGCCCATTCGCAACGCTTTTTGTCGAGCATCGGGAGAATCTTTGTGCACTTCTGGATCTTCCCAACCGTCGCCCAAATCACATTCATAATCATAAAAGCAAACTAAGCGTCCATCATAAAACAAACCAAATCCTTGAGGAGCTGTTCCATCGTGTTCATGTACTTTAGGAAGTCCATTGGGAAAATCAAATTTTTGATGATAGATAGGATGATTAAAAGGAACTTCCACAAAATCCAATTCCGGAAAAACTTTTTTCATTTGAGGGCGGATGAATTTATCCATTCCATAATTATCGGAAATATGCAAGAAACCGCCAGCCATCAAATAATTTCTTAAGTTTTGAGTTTCTTGTGTATTAAAAACTACGTTTCCATGTCCAGTCATGTGAACAAAAGGATAATTAAACAATTCGGGACTTCCTACTTCAACGATTCCTTGCTCTTCATTAATGGTTGTTCCTAAATTACGATTACAAAAATCGACTAGGTTTTTGAGTGATGTATCGAGGTTGGCATACCAATCACCACCGCCACTATATTTCAGCAATGCGATTTTCATGCTAGGGCCAGCAGGAGTAAAAGAAGAGAAAAAAACCACCGCGAGCAAAACCAATACTTTCTTCATCATCTTACAAAACTAAGAAATGTAACCCATCTATGGATGAGGAAAGTCTAAAGATTAAAGGCTGCTACGGCTTTCAATCCAGCTGTCTCAGTACGCAGACGTGAATTTCCCAACGACAGGGCCTTAAAGCCCATGCTGAGGGCCTTTTCAATCTCCTCTGGGGAGAAATCGCCTTCCGGACCGATGAGTACTAACGCATGCGGAATAGAAGACAAATCCCTCGCCTCTTGCTTTTGGGATTCTACACAATGGGCGATAAAATTAGCCGCGCTCTTTCCTTTTTGTGATTCCAACAACTTTTCAAAAGAACATTCTTCGTTCACTATTGGAAAATAATAATGTTGAGATTGTCGAGCGGCGGAGACCACCAATTTTTGAATACGTTCGAGTTTTAGCGTTTTGCGTTCAGAATGCCGGCAAATGATGGGCGTAATTTCAGCGATACCCAATTCGGTCGCTTTTTCCACAAACCATTCGAAGCGATCGATGTTTTTTGTGGGAGCAATAGCTACATGTAATTTACGTGCGGGCACAGGAAAGATTTCCTTCTCCAACACATTTAGCAGCACTTGTTTTTTTGACACTTGTATGGCTTCACACAAAGCGCGGGTTCCGTTTCCATCAGTCACTTCTATTTGTTTTCCTTGAGAAAATCGAAGTACGTGAATGAAGTGGTGGGTTTCTTCATCGGGAAGATAAAATTCAGCGGCGGAAATATCGGGAGCGAAGAAGAGGTGCATGGAGCGAAAGTAGGCAATTGGCAAATTGGTGTATTGGTGAATTGGTGAATTATTGAAAAGAACTAAATAAATATGTAGCTCAGAACTGCAATTAAAATGAAAGTGCCCTTTAGCTTATCTCCAATTAAAAGAAATGAATCTTTTATGGAATATAATCTAGAGGGCACATGCGAATATTTACATATTCCTGAAACAGGAATAGAATACTTATGCTACTTCATGTACAGATGGGGCGGCGGAAAGAATTTCGGTGCTGCAACCTTCGGCGTACTGGGTGAAATTTTTAACAAACTTGGTGGCTAGATCACTAGCCGTTTGATCAAAGGCTGCGGTATCTTTCCATGTTTTACGTGGATTTAAAATATCATCTGGAACGTTGGTACAAGTAGTTGGAATTTGCAGACGGAAGATCGGCATCTCTTCAAATTTGACTTTATCGAATTCACCATTCAACGCAGCTGAAATCATTGCACGTGTATAGCTCAACTTCATTCTTGAACCTACACCAAATGATCCACCACTCCATCCTGTATTGACTAACCAAACTTTGATGTCTGGATTATCTTTTAATTTTTTTCCTAATAATTCCGCATACTTCGCAGGATGCAAAGGCAAGAATGCTTTTCCAAAACATGCCGAGAAGGTAGTCGTTGGCTCAGTAATTCCCATTTCTGTACCTGCTACTTTCGCAGTATAACCCGAGATGAAATGATACATTGCTTGCTCATTCGACAAACGACTGATTGGAGGTAATACACCAAAGGCATCGCATGTTAAAAAGAAAATATTTTTAGGCGGAGTAGCTACTGAAGGCTCCACCGCATTATCAATAAAATCGATTGGATAAGCGACACGAGTATTTTCTGTCTTGCTTACGTTATCGTAATCTGGACTTGTAGTTCCAGGAATAAATTCGATATTCTCCAATAAAGAACCGAAACGAATGGCCTTGAAGATTTGTGGTTCCTTCTCTGCAGAAAGATTCACGCACTTCGCATAACATCCGCCTTCAAAATTGAAGACTGAATCGTCGCTCCATCCATGTTCATCATCACCGATCAATCCACGATTTGGATCGGCACTTAACGTAGTTTTTCCTGTTCCCGACAATCCGAAGAACAATGCGGTATCACCTTTCTCTCCGATGTTCGCAGAGCAATGCATACTTAATACACCCTTATGCTGAGGAAGAACATAATTCAACACTGTGAAAATTCCTTTTTTAATTTCACCAGTGTA
>JANOAX010000233.1:0-2369 GCA_031411335.1 Bacteroidota bacterium | reverse complement strand
GTTAATTCTAATTTATGCAAATATGCATAGTTTATAGGCAACGAAACGTGATTTACACCTCAATCGGTTACAAAAATGAATACAATTCATGGATCATTCATTTGAAGAGATTTATACCAGTTGTTACTAATTCGTTAAGCTTCAAACTCGTTTTTTGCACTTTTCTAATAATTAACTGTATTATTGTATTCATAATGGCGTAGGAATCAGAATAATGCTTAAAATTATGCTATTGAAAATGAGGTTTGTTTTTTCTAAACAGAAAAACCGTTAAAGGAGAAAAAACAAGAGTATGGCAATAAAGGTGAGGTATTACTATCACAATGGAGGCGACCACTTTATACCAGGCGAAAAACTAACCATTAAGAATTGTAAAATTTATTTAAATGAAGATAAAGATTCTTCATTTAAACCCTTTGGATTTTTTTACGACGATACTTCCATGGAAATAAATTCAAAAAACAATAATACAAACAGTAATATAAGAAAAATTCAAATCAATAGAATACTTACTGAAAATGCTTATCGATTTGGGCAGAATCAATATCTAGTTCATATGAATTGGTATCAGCAGCAAAAGTTACTTTGGATGTTTCAAAGACATTGGTTGCAACAATCAAGGAATGCAGTGCAATTATTAATACTCTTTATCATTATTGCTATTGCAGGAATTGGATATAACATGATTCAACACTTATAGTGAAATTAATTATTACCCTTTCTAACTACCAACCAAAACAATTATGAAAGAGGAAAAAACACTGATTCAATTGGCATTTCGATTTGAATCAAACCCCTTAAATCCGAAAGAACAATTCGGATTAGGATTATTAGCAACTTTTTTTCTAGCCATGTCAATTCTATTCTTTATTATTCCAGCGTTCCTCAATTAAAATTGATGCGTTGAGTATATGAAGTAGTTGAATCAACTGTTGATTCAACGGTATTGGGTTTTGACAATTTCAAAGTAAACCCTACTGAAAAAATTTCGGCATTGATACTATATTGTCCTCGAATGGGTGCTGTATAACTCACAAAACCACAGAACCACTTTTCCATTTCGTAACGAATACTCCCCGTCACGTTTATCCATCTAGCGTTGTTATGATAAAGGCCCAGTTCATAATTAATTGGCTTTTTACTTTGATTTTCCAATGAGTAATTTAAATCACCACTGGCATCTAAAAACAAATTTTTAGTTATTAAAAATGAAGTTGTAATACCAGCATGCACTTCATCGCTATTGTCTTTATTTCGTTTATTAAAACCAAGATACTCACCAATTGTCCATTTTGGTGATTTCACATAATTCAAATCGAAGTAAATTCGTGAATTATAATCAGCATAACCAGTATGCAGAAAGGTGGATTTATCGCGCTTTGCTGTTCCCAAACTCTGCCAAGCCGTAATGCACGAACGCCAGTCGCCTGTAGGAAGTATAGAATATTTCAGTCCAACTTCTAAATCTCCTTGTTTAATAATTTTCTTTTCTTTCGAAATTCCACCCGGATCATTATAACCTGTTACTTTATTATTGATAATAGGTAAATTAAACATCCCATTCCATCGCGAATGAAATCCAACAGCCAAAGCAAAATTCATTCCCGCATGAATTGTTTTGGGTGCTAATTTCCGTTCTCCATCCATATCAAATACACTCTTAAAGTTGCTATAAAAAAAACCTGTTGAAATTCTTAATTCCTTTTTCTCAAGAAATAGATGTTGCGTATAGGTTACCGATGGAATTAAAAATAGAAATAGTATCATAACTTTGAATTTTGTGGCACCGTAGTTCATTGAATTTTTTTTGTCTAATGTATTAATTCCTCTCATTAGAAACTATGATTTTTGTTTGGTAAAAATACATTTTTCATTCTTAAAGTCATCTATCTTTGCATGAACCATGGAAAAGGAACTTGAATTTATTAAAATAAAAGATGCTGCGATGAGCTATTCCGACTATCTATCGCTTATTGATGACTTGCTTTCACAAGGGAAAACGACTGGTGAGGATCAAAGTTCAGCTCATGTTCAAAAAGCACCACTTAACAGACAAAGGATGAAGCGACTTGACAAGACCGCAATAGTTTCTGAGGAATTAAAATCGCTTGTCGAACAACTTCCAATACCGATCTCTTTTCTAATATTAACAGAAGGTTGGTGCGGAGATGCGTCTCAAAGTATTCCTTATATTCATAAAATGGTAGATGAATCGGACGGCAAACTCAAGGATTTTTATTTATTGAGAGACGAAAATCTAGCCTTGATGAATCAGTTTTTAACCGATGGGAGCAAGGCAATTCCCAAACTAATCTTTTTTCAAATTCATGTACCAACTTTGAATTTCTTTAGGTCGAGGTCCCCAACTG
>JANOAX010000232.1:0-4914 GCA_031411335.1 Bacteroidota bacterium | reverse complement strand
GATTTCTCCACCTTGATTTCCTCCTTCTGGACCCATGTCGATGATCCAATCGGCGCATTTGATGACTTCTAAATTATGCTCGATCACGATGAGTGTGTTTCCGTTTTTTACGAGCGCATTGAAGGCTGCCAATAGTTTGCGGATATCATGAAAATGCAAACCGGTGGTGGGCTCATCGAATATGAAAAGTGTATTGGTAGCAAAATTTCCTTTGCCTAAGAAACTGGCTAGTTTGATGCGCTGTGCTTCTCCTCCACTTAATGTGGAAGAGCTTTGTCCGAGGCGAATGTATCCTAATCCAACATCCGCGAGCGGTAGAATCTTATTGCTAATTTTTTGATGCAGACTTTTGTACTTGCTCGGTCCTTGGTAGTCGGCAAAAAACTCTAATGTCTCATCCACCGTAAGATTAAGAATATCGAAAATGTTATTTCCACGATACTCAATTTCCAAGATCTCCGACTTGAATCGTTTTCCTTTACAGTGCTCACATTTGAGATGAATGTTGGCCATGAATTGCATCTCCACGGTAATCATTCCCTCACCCTGACAAACTTCGCATCGGCCACCTTCCACGTTGAATGAAAAATGGGAAGGCTTTAATCCGCGTGTTCTGGCTAAAGGCAAATCGGAATAAAGTGCTCTGATTTCATCGTAAGCTTTAATGTAGGTTACTGGATTCGACCTTGACGATTTACCAATCGGATTTTGATCGATCATCTCTGCTCCTAGGATATCACCATAGTCTCCTAACAAATGATCGAAGTTACCCGTGCTTTCATTGTAACCACCCATTAATTTCTTGATAGCAGGATACAAAATTTTCTTTACCAACGATGTTTTTCCCGAACCACTTACTCCGGTCACCACCGTCATGATGCCCATCGGAAACTTTACATTCACATTTTGTAGGTTATTCTCACGAGCTCCTTTTATCTCGATGTATTTCTTCCAGCGACGACGTTGTGTAGGTACTTCAATTTCTTCTTGCTTGTTGAGATACTGCGCCGTTAAGCTTTCCTTATCTTTTAGCAACTCAGCAAATGTTCCTTGAAAGACCATCTCACCGCCATGTGTACCCGCCATAGGACCAATGTCGATGAGTTGATCGGCAGCACGCATAATTTCTTCGTCGTGCTCCACAATGATAACGGTATTCCCTACTTCCTGCAAAGCTTTTAAAACGGTGATGAGACGTTGGGTATCGCGAGGATGTAATCCAATACTTGGCTCATCTAAAATATACATGGAACCCACCAAAGTACTCCCTAATGAAGTTGCCAAATTGATACGCTGCGATTCACCTCCACTGAGTGAATTACTCAAGCGATTTAAGGTAAGATAACCTAGACCTACATCATCTAGAAACTGCAATCGACTTAAAATCTCTGTTAAAATTCTCTTCGCAACTGCTGCATCCGTTTCATTGAGTTGGATGGTTTTAAAAAAAGCTAAACTTTCTTTCACCGGCATTAAAACAATATCGGTGACTGATCGACCTGTGATCTTTATGAAGTTCGCATCGGCGCGAAGTCGAGTTCCTAAGCACTCGGGACATAAAGTTTTCCCACGAAAGCGAGACAACATAACTCGATACTGAATCTTGAATGTTTGTTCTTCTAAGGTTTTAAAAAAGTGATTCAACCCTTTAAAAAATGCATTCCCTTTCCACAGTACTTCCTTTTGTGTAGCGCTTAACTCGTAAAACGGTTTATGCACTGGGAAATCAAATTTGTAAGCTGCCATGATGAGCTTCTCGTTCCAGGTTTTCATCTTTTCCCCTTTCCAACAAACGATAGCGCCATCGTAAATTGATAAACTTTTATCGGGAATGACAAGATCTTCATCAATGCCAATCACGGAACCAAAACCTTCACAACGTTTGCATGCTCCAAAGGGATTGTTAAAACTAAAAAGATGAACACTTGGCTCCTCGAAAGTGATTCCATCTAACTCAAACTTATTGGAGAAATCGTACTCGATAGACGAACCATCTTCGTCTAACTGAAAAACTCTACAAATACCATCACCTTCGTTAAATGCGGTTTGAACTGAATCGGACATTCTAGCCAACAAATCCTCATCGGGCTCTGGATTCATGGCAATGCGATCGACCAAGAGGAAGAAGCCAGGCACGATTTCATGCTCCACCATCACAGGCGCTTCTAATTCTATTTTCTTTTTGGATGATTTTTTTGCAACTGTTTTTTTTGCTGCTACCTTTTTGATGGTCTTCACCTCCACCTCTACTTCCACTGCTTCGGTAAGGAATTCTTCAATGTCTTTCGTTTGCCCATCTACCAGCAACCTGGTAAATCCTTTTTGCAAAAGAGAATTAAGGTCTTCGGATAAATCCCTTCCCACTGTTTTAAGCAAAGGAGTAGTGATTAGATATCGACCTTCTCTAAAATTGACGATAAAGTCGACCACATCCGCCACATTATGCTTTTTCACTTGCTCTCCGGAAATGGGCGAAAAGGTTTTTCCAATTCGTGCGAAAAGCAATTTTATATAATCATAAATTTCTGTGCTCGTTCCTACCGTTGAACGTGGATTACGAGAATTCACTTTCTGTTGAATGGCTACGGCTGGAGAAATCCCTAAAATATAATCCACTTGAGGCTTATCCATTCTGCCAATAAATTGTCGGGCGTAAGAAGATAAGCTTTCCACATAGCGTCGTTGTCCTTCTGCATACAGCGTATCAAAAGCAAGCGAAGATTTTCCAGAACCACTGAGTCCTGTTATTACCACAAACTTATTGCGAGGGATGGCAACATCAACATGCTTCAAATTATGCATGGCTGCCCCCTTGATAATGATAAAATGTCGCGGATCGAGGGAGCTAATGTCGGGGCTTTTAAATGGCATCTTGGCTAAGTACTTTAATAAGAAACGGAGTGCGAAATTAGTGTTTTAGCCACAAACTTTATTAGATGTTAGATGCTAGATGTTAGATATTAGATGCTAGATGTTGTGATGTATTTACAACATTGAACTCGTCTTTTTTAACCTGCCTGCAGCAGGCAGGCACTTGAGGCACAAGAGTTCACAAAAGTGCACAAAGAGTACACAATAGTAAAGTTAAAGTTCTAATTAACAAGTCAGCCAGAAGCTAGAAGCTAAAAACTATTTCTTCCATTTAATGGTACAACCGATCGCTTTAGTCATTGGGGTGGTAACCTCTTTGCCTGCTAAGATTTCATCTACTGCGGTTTCAACGTATTTCTTCGTTACGGCTTCTGGTTCGTCGGTATTATCGTCGATGGCACCGATGTATTTCATTTTCAGACTCGATTTTTGCTTTTCCACAATGAATACATGTGGTGTTCGGGCTGCTCCGAATTGGTGAGCAACTTCTTGGGTGCTATCGTAGAGATAATTGAAATTGAATTTTTTCTCAGCAGCTCTTTTGATCATCTCTTCAAAAGAATCTTCGGGAACAACATCCTTATTATTGGAATTAATGGCGACAACTGGAAATCCTTTTGCCTTGTATTTTGCTTGGAGAGCTATTATTCGATCTTCATAAGCCACCGAAAATGGACAATGGTTACAAGTAAAAACAATGATAAAGCCTTTAGCATCCTTATAACTGGCCAACGAAACCATTTCGTTATTGGTGCTTTTAAGATTGAAGTCGGCAACATCATCGCCCACTTGATACCCTTTCTTATCGGTTGAGAAGGAGATCAGAAAGAGACAGGTTGCCATTGATAGAATAAATGTCAATTTTTTCATGGTAAATATGTATTTATAATTTTTTTCAATTCAAGATAAGTCAACTGACCTTCATGGAAACTACGGTTTTCTGCATTTGGAGTGAGAAACAAAGTGGCAGGAATGGAACCTTGCCAAGTGGGTTCCACCATGTTTATCCAGGCATCGTAATCGGGTTCATCGAGTAGAAAAACATCGCTCATCATCTTCCTTTTATTTACAAATGGAATCAACTTCGTTTCAAAATCCTTCTTAAAGTCGAGGCTTAAGTAAACAAACCTAACCTTTTTGTTTTCAATCTCTTGTTCTAATCGAAGAAACTCTTGCATTTCCTCCACACAAGGCTTACACCAGGTGGCCCAAAAGTTCAATACCAGCAAAGAATCCGATTTATTATTGAGGATAGTTAGAAGTTGATCCAATTTAATCACTTCCCGCTTTTGCGCCGATAAAGACATAGGGAGTGTCATTAGGAAAATGAATAGAAAGATTCGTTGAAGTAAGTTCATACTTCAAAAGAACGCAATTAAATGGAAAAAGATTTTAAAAAAGGATTAATTAATTTGATAGCGAGGCTTTGCTATGAAGATGTGCTAATTTGAAAATGAGTTATACTCGAATCCTTAATTAGCAATGATCGTGCTTGCAATGAATTAGTCCTGCTCTCTTTACTTCGCTAGGAATATGCATCAATCTTGCCGTTGAGAGAGAGCTTTGAAGGGCTAATTAGAAAATATGTTGTTTGGAAGTTATTTCCCTTAGCTTGGATACTAAAGATCATCATCGCAAAGCCTCTAGACACCTTGATTACTTAGCTATGATTTGAATCTAGAGCGAAACAATTTACCAACTTACCAATATACCAACTTACCAATTCATTTTTAACATTTAGATAACTACAATTCCTGTAACATCAATGCATCTTTGTTCATCTCATCCATATTAAACATAAAAATTATTCGTTTCAGCAATAAAATAAATTGAAAAATTGCAAAAAATAGACAAAGTTGAAGGCAACAATAAAAATAATATCATTCAAAATCAATATTTTATGCTTTTAAAAGGTACTATGTGTTGCAAAGTACCTTTTCGTTTATGTACATTTGCAGAGTCGAAAAAAAGATATACAAAATTTTAAAATTAAAGTCATGAAAACAACCCTCAATCCCCGCGCAGTGTTAATGTTCTTACTTC
>JANOAX010000231.1:0-19976 GCA_031411335.1 Bacteroidota bacterium | reverse complement strand
AAACGCAGCGTTTTTTGTGAATGCTGCCATTCTCATTCTTGCCGCAAGCACTTTCTATAAAGTGGGAATGCATGAAGTAAATGATATTATGGATGCTCATCGTTTATTAGAACCTCTATTAGGGTCTAAACTCGCTCCTATACTCTTTGCTGTTGCATTACTTTGCGCCGGACAAAGCAGTACCATTACAGGAACTTTAGCAGGACAAATTGTGATGGAAGGGTATTTGAATTTACGAATTGCACCATGGATCCGCCGACTCATCACTCGACTCATTGCCATTGTTCCTGCAGTACTTGTCATTCATATTGCTGGTGAAAGTGCAACTACTGAATTATTAATATTTAGTCAGGTCATTCTCTCCTTGCAATTAGGATTTGCAGTAATACCACTCATTCATTTTGTGAGTGACAGAAGCAAAATGGGCAACTTTACCATCACTTTAAAAACAAAAATTGCAGCGTGGTTATGTGCCATCATTATAGTAAGTTTAAATGTAAAATTGGTGTTTGGTGAAGTAACAGGTTGGTTAAATGCAGATGATAGTATTTGGCTCCGTATCATCGTTGTTCCACTCTGTATTTTTGTAGGCATCATGTTACTTTACATTACATTCGTGCCCATCTTCCGAAAGATGAAACCAAAATCCATTTATTTGCCGCATGGAAGTTTTCAAGAAATTAAATTACAAGAAGGTTCAAAATACAATCGCATTGCTGTGACTTTAGACTTTGGTTCGATGGACGGAATCGCACTTCAAAATGCCGTTAACCAAGGAGGAAAAGAAGCCATTTATATTCTCGTTCACATCAGCGAAAGTGCCATTGCACATTGGATGGGCAGTGATTCCAGTGACTTTGAAAGTATAAAGGATACAGAAACGTTGGTGGAATACAAAAAGCAGATGATTGAAAATGGATACAACTGCGAGATTGAATTGGGTTTTGGAAATCCTAGAAAAGCTATTCCACAAATCGTAAAAAATGCAAATGCCGATTTACTTGTCATGGGTGCACATGGTCACAAAGCATTGATGGATTTTATTCTAGGTTCAAGTGTCGACGCCGTTCGACATCAGCTTGATATTCCCGTATTGGTGGTGACGAAAGATTCGGTGAAAAGTTAATCCATTTTCACATTCTCCCACGAAGTACACTAGTTTGCACATACAACATAGCTTAGCATTTTACAATTGCGTACTTTTGCACCTCATGTCAAAGATTACCGCCACCGTAAATATAGTAAACAGGAAAGCAAGTTTCAACTACTTCATCAGCGATTCCTGGGAGGCTGGTATTGTTTTAACGGGAACGGAAATCAAAGCCATTCGAGAGGGAAAAGCGAATTTAGTGGATGCGTATTGCATTTTCAAAAACACTGAATTATGGGTAAAGAATTTGCATATTTCAGCATATGAAAAAGGTGGATATACCAACCATGCTCCCCGAGAAGATCGAAAATTGTTATTGCATCGTTACCAATTAAAGCGTATCCTAGCCAAATTAAAGGAAAAAGGTGTTACCTTAATTCCACTTCGCTTATACATTGAAGAAAGAGGATTTGCAAAACTTGAACTCGGTCTGGCAAGAGGTAAAAAGTTATACGACAAACGCGACAGCCTTAAAGATGCAGAAGCAAAACGCGAATTGGGAAGAGTGATGAAGAAGGACTTTTAAGGGAATTGCAATCCCGATAGCTATCGGGAGGTAAATTGGTGAGTTGGTGAATTGGTTTCCCGAAAGCCATAGGAATGTTATTGTGAAATTTTTCAATCAAATCTATCTGCGATTTGAAATCCACATTTTCAAATTATAAAATCTTCAAATTTTCAAATTAACTTATTCGGTAATCACACTTCGTTTCAGATTTGTGGAAATTGTAAAGTGGTTACTTCCACCTGCTGGATTAAAGATAGTATTAGCATAGGAAATTTGAAAACGATTAATTTTAAATCCAAATCCTAAACTCAATCCACTCAACCCTTTTTTCTCAGGGAATTGCAATTCATAGCGACGCAAGAAATTATATCCTACACGCACATTAAAGTTTTGTGTAAATAAAATCTCTAAGTTTAAAATAAGATGTTTTGAAAATTTATCCAGTGCAGACAATTTTTCTTCTTGACTTTCTCCTGTTAGTGGATCAATCCCCGAAGCAGACGGATCCTTAAAACTCAAATCAAATTTTTGCAATTGTTGTGCAATTAATGAAAATCGGAAAGGTGCTTTCGGTAATTTTCGAGACACTCCAACTTGTACTTCAAAAGGCAGCTTTTCACGTTCTGCTCCTTCGTACGTTTTAAGTTGTGTTCCCACATTCTTCACTACGAATGCTGCCGACCATAATTTTTCATCATTCATCCAATTTAAAGCAACATCAGTAGCAATTCCATTGGATGTATTACTACCGAAACTGGATAATATATATTTTACATTCGCTCCCACATATAAATTGCTATCCAATGCTTTTGACCATGCTACATTAAAAGCGTATTCTCCCGCTTTAAACACACCTACTTTCTCTGCATTCACATTGGTCTCATCAAACTCTCCATAACTAATGTATTGCATATTGAAACCAAAGGTTCCTACTTTCGAAAAATCCTTTGCAAACAATACATTCCCATATTTTATTCCTGCAAGATGTCCTACATAACTGGTAGAAATATGAAGATCCATAGAAGGACGAAGAAGTGCGGGATTTTGTGCAAATAAGATAATATCTTCAGAAGGTGTCGAGATCGCATTCCCTCCTAATGCAGCAGTTCTAGCAGGTGCAACTAAATTAAGGAAATTGAATGTCGAATTCCCACCGCTTTGGGCATAAACAGATTGATGAAGAATCATCAAAAACAAAACACCAATAAAAAGTAATTTTCTATTCATAGATTTTTAGAGAACGCATTTTTCGAAATTCTATTGCCTTGAATTAATAAATCGCAAACTTCTCATAAAGAGGAAACGCATCCATGAATAGGTGAACTTCTTCCTTCACCTTTAAAATTACCTTTTCATTGTCTTTATTCATAAGTACCTTATCAATAAATCCAACAATTTTTTTCATGTGTTTTTCTTTCATCCCTCGGCTGGTGATGGATGAGGTTCCTACACGTATTCCTGAAGTAACAAATGGACTTTTATCGTCGAAAGGAACCATGTTTTTATTCAAGGTAATATCGGCCCGAACCAAAGCATTTTCAGCTTCCTTGCCTGAAATATTTTTATTTCTGAGATCGATCAACATCATGTGATTATCCGTTCCCCCAGAAATGAGTTGATATCCTTTCTCATTTAAAGCAGCCGCCAAAGCTTTCGCATTTTTTGCTACTTGCACAACGTACTGTAAATAATCATCCGTTAGTGCCTCACCAAATGCTATCGCTTTTGCAGCAATAACATGCTCCAAGGGCCCACCTTGGGTGCCTGGAAATACAGCACCATCTAAAATCGCCGACATCATTTTCACTTCTCCTTTTGGAGTTTTGATACCCATTGGATTTGGGAAATCTGCGCCCATCAAAATTAATCCACCACGTGGTCCACGCAACGTTTTATGTGTAGTGGTTGTGATAATATGACAATGTGGTACGGGATCATTCAACAAACCTTTTGCAATAAGTCCAGAAGGATGTGAAATATCGGCAAGTAATAATGCACCCACTTTATCAGCAATTTTTCTTAAACGAATATAATCCCAATCGCGTGAATACGCCGAAGCACCACAAATAATCAACTTCGGTTTTTCCTTTTTCGCAGTTGCTTCGAGCTTGTTGTAGTCGATGAGTCCAGTCGATTTTTCCACTCCATAAAAACTTGGAACATATAATTTACCACTGAAATTTACAGGAGAACCATGTGTAAGATGTCCACCGTGCGATAAATCAAATCCCAAAATTTTATCACCTGGTTGTAACACGCCAAGCATCACGGCTGCATTGGCCTGTGCTCCTGAATGTGGTTGTACATTTGCCCAAACAGCGCCAAACAATTCTTTGGCGCGATCGATAGCAATTTGTTCAATTTGATCGACGACTTCACAACCACCATAATATCTTTTTCCAGGTAGACCTTCGGCATATTTATTTGTTAAACAAGAACCCATGGCTTCCATGACTTGCTTAGATACAAAATTTTCAGAGGCGATTAATTCTATGCCTTGACGTTGGCGGGTTAACTCAGCTTTGATGAGTTTGAATATTACTTTGTCTTTTTCGATCATGGTTTTTGTAATCCTAGGGATTAATCCCTAGGGTATGGTAATATGGTTAACTAAAATCTATTTCGGTACTATCACCGATATTGAGGCTTTGGCTTAGGCCTTTGAGAAAGGCATCGCTGCCAACAATACTTTGATGAAGGATGGCGGTCTCAAGGTGAGCATAAGCGCCAATGATAGAATCTTTGATGACGGAATGTCGGATGATGGTGTGTTCACCGATCGAAACATTAGGACCAATGATAGAATCCGAAATATCACAATGCTCGGCGATACTTACTGGAGGAATAATGATGGTATTATGGAAATTAAATTTACGCTGGATGGCTTCTGAATTTTTCTTCAACAAGACTTCATTGGTCTCTAACAAATTGGCTTTACTACCGCAATCGAACCAACTTCCCACTTGAAATGTAGTTACTTTTTCGCCTTGTGTAATCATTCGTTGAATTCCGTAAGTGAGATGAAATTCACCTTGATGACGAATATTATTTCGAACGATATGATCAAGTGCTTCCATCAACTTCCCAGCTTCACGAAAACGATAAATACCAACCAAAGCTAAATTGGATTTAGGAATAGTAGGCTTTTCTTCAAGGCGAGTGATGAATCCTTCAGAATCTACATCTGCAACACCAAACTGTCGCGGATCATCTACTTTCTGCAAACCTAAAGCAGAGTGTGGCATCTTCACCAATTCAGCCAAATCGTAGTCTATGATGGTATCACCTAACACGATGAGTAAATCATCATTGGGTTCTACATGCTCCCTAGCCAACCAAACGGCATGACCGGTTCCTTCACGAGGTTCCTGAATGATGAAAGAAGCCTTTAATTTAGGATACTTCGATTTTACATAATCTTCT
This sequence comes from Bacteroidota bacterium, assembly GCA_031411335.1. GTDB lineage: Bacteria > Bacteroidota > Bacteroidia > AKYH767-A > OLB10 > JAJTFW01. The sequence goes on along the minus strand of JANOAX010000231.1, from coordinate 14,895 downwards.
ACCTTATCGCCGAGATAACCGATAATAAAAATAAATTCATTGAATCCACCTGCAATCAGGTAGTCCACGATATGCGACAAGATGGGTTTCCCGGCAACGGGAACTAAGGCTTTGGGCTGTGTATGAGTATGTGGACGAAGTTTCGAACCAATACCGGCAACAGGAATGATGATTTTCATACCGGTGTAAAAGTAAATCTTTATCATGTATAAAATGAATAAATCAACAAGAAGTTTATTGCACAAATAAAGGGTTAAAACTAAATGAGAAGAAATTAAAAGTTGCAGTCCAATTCCCTATTTTCGCCTTCAATGAAACCGATGAAACTCTTTCTTTATCTTATTACTGGTTTTACCATCGTTGCCTTTTTAAACTATTATTCCTTTTCCAGCTGTGGAGAAAAACACATGGTGAAAAAGGAGCAACTCGATTCTATTCGTTTTATTTTAGTTCCTGGTGCAGGTAAATATTATCCAACAGGCAGTCGACAGAATTATGCGTTTTTAGGCAGAGTAGACTCCAGCGCCTCGCTTTGGCAACAATATCCACACATGAAATTGATACTCAGCGGCTATGAAGATGATCGCTGGTACCATGAAGCACACGATCTCTTGGATGCATTAGTAGATAAAGGAGTTCCCGATAGTGTTTGTATTTTAGACCCGAATAGCGCGGATACATATGAAACATTAATGTTTTATAAAAACCATTATGGAGATGAACGGGTTATTATTATTTCTCAAGACATCCATCTAAACAGAGCCTTGTGGATGGCAGATCAACTAGGATTGAATGCCTACGGATATGAAGCAGGAGGTTATCCAGGCGGAATTCCTAGATGGTTTGTGATCAAAGAAATTGGATCACGATTAAAAGCACGGTTAGAAATATGGGGATGGATAAGTCACCAAAGAATAGTAGATCCTTTATCATGAAAAATAGAATTACTGAACTTTTTGAAATTGAATATCCCATTATCCAAGCAGGAATGATTTGGTGCAGCGGCTGGCGGTTAGCCACAGCCGTTAGTAATGCTGGTGGATTGGGGTTACTCGGCGCTGGATCCATGTATCCTGATGTTTTGAGAGATCATATTCAAAAATGTAAAGCAAATACTACGAAACCTTTTGGAGTGAATGTGCCGCTGCTATACCCGAATATTGAGGAACACATGGACATTATTATCTCCGAAAAGGTGCCCATTGTATTTACGTCAGCAGGGAATCCCGCTACATGGACTTCTACTTTAAAAAAAGAAGGAATAAAAGTGGTGCATGTGATTGCCAATAAAAAATTTGCAGAGAAATCGGTGCAAGCGGGTGTGGATGCAATAGTAGCAGAGGGTTTTGAAGCTGGCGGGCATAATGGAAGAGAAGAAACAACTACTTTATGTTTAATTCCGATGATACGCGACCATGTTTCCATTCCACTTATTGCTGCAGGAGGAATTGCAAGCGGAAGAGCCATGTTAGCATGCTTTGCATTGGGTGCTGAAGGCGTTCAAATAGGTTCTCGTTTTGTCACATCCAATGAATCGTCGGCGCATGATCACTTCAAACAAAAAGTAATAAATTCAAATGAAGGTGATACTCAACTTTCGTTAAAACAACTTACACCGGTACGACTTGTAAAAAATGAATTTTACCAGCAAATAGCAGCAGCAGAATCGAGAGGTGCAACGGTAGAAGAATTAAAAAATATATTAGGAAGAGCAAGAGCTAAAAAAGGAATGTTTGAAGGTGACATGCAAGAGGGGGAGCTAGAAATCGGACAAGTTTCATCATCCATCCACACCATCCTACCAGCCGCCGAAATTGTTGCTGAAATTTGGAGTGAATTTAATCAAGAAAAAAACAGACTGTGTCAACTATAATCGATTAGAAGGAATATGATAGCATACAAAAAATTTACGCTTGACAATGGGTTAACAGTCATTGTACACGAAGATCATTCAACACCTTTGGTGGCATTGAATATATTATACAAAGTAGGAGCGCGCGATGAACAAATCGACAAAACAGGATTTGCTCATCTCTTTGAACATTTAATGTTTGGAGGATCCATCAACATACCTTCTTACGACGAACCATTACAAATAGCAGGAGGAGAAAACAATGCATTTACCAATAACGACATCACCAATTATTATTTAACCATTCCATCTCAAAATATTGAAACGGGATTCTGGTTAGAGAGTGATCGCATGTTAAGTTTAGCTTTTTCAGAAAAAAGTTTAGAGGTTCAACGATCGGTTGTCATTGAAGAATTTAAGCAACGTTACTTGAATCAACCTTATGGTGATGTATGGTTGTTGATGCGACCATTAGCCTATAAAGTTCACCCTTATCGCTGGGCAACCATCGGAAAAGAATTAGCACATATTGAAGACGCTACCTTAGAAGATGTAAAAGGATTTTTCAAAAAATGGTATGCACCTAACAATGCGATATTAAGTGTATCGGGTGATTGCACATTAGAACAGATAAAAACACTATGCAAAAAATGGTTTGAACCCATTCCGATGGCGGATGTACCTGCGCGAAATCTAACTACTGAACCGGTTCAAACGGAAACAAGAATTCAAGAAGTAGAAAAAGAAGTTCCCAACTCACATCTTTATATGGCATGGCATTGTTGTTCGCGCACTGATAAAGATTTTTTTGCGACGGACATGCTCTCCGATCTTTTATCGAGAGGAAAATCATCACGACTACATCAACAACTCGTAAAAGAGAAAAATATTTTTACGGAGATCAATGCTTACATGTCGGGCGATTTAGATAAAGGTTTATTTTTCATTGAAGGAAAATTAGTAGATTCCATCACCATGGAAGATGCAGAAAAATCCATCTGGGAAGAACTTGAAAAAATAAAAGTTGAAATTGACGAACGAGAAATCACTAAAATAAAACATAAAGTAGAAGCGTATTTGGAATTTTCAGAAATGGGAATTGCAAACAAAGCGCTCAACTTGGCTTATTATGAATTGCTTGGTGATGCTTCTGATTGTAACAAGCAAGCGGAGTACTATAACCAAGTAACTTCAGAGCAAATAATGCAGGTTGCAAAAAATATTCTCACTAAAGAAAATTGTTCCATCTTAAGATACCACGCAAAAAAATAAAATGCTCGATCGAATCCATCCCCCAGAAATTTCAATTCCCAATGTTATACATCTTCAATCTCCTCAACCCTATCAATTAAAAAACGGTACTCCCGTTTATAATATTTGTGAAGGCACACAGGAAGTTGTAAAAATAGAATTAATATTTGCAGCCGGAAATGCTGCAGCGAGTTCATCATTACTAGCCACTGCAACGAATGATTTAATGGATGAAGGAAGTACACTTCATTCCTCCTCTGAAATTGCAGAAGCGCTCGACTATTACGGAGCTTATTTGCATTCCGAAAATGGTGTAGACTGGTCGAGTATTAGTCTATTTTCTCTCAACAAATTTGTAAGTAATACCCTACCCTACTTTCAAGAAATCATTACACAACCGCTTTATCCATCTAAAGAAATTCAAACGTATAAACAGCAAGGCAAGCAACGACTTTCTGTTAACCTTACTAAAGTTGATTATTTAGCGCGAATAAATTTTAGTGAAACTTTGTTTGGAAAAAATCATCCCTATGGTAGAGTCACAAAACCTGAAGATTACGATTTACTCGATACCGATGTACTTAAAGATTACCATGAGAAAAAATATAAGAATGGGTTGAAAGCCGTTATCGTTTCTGGATTAGCGAATGAAAAATTAATTCAAGAAATAATAAATACCATTGATAAAATGGGTTTAAAGAACGGCGATCTTCCATCGATAGCGCCTGAAACCTATGTTCCTGCAAAAAAGTTTATTGAAAAAGAGGATGCGATACAATCGGCCATTCGCATTGGTAGAAGATTATTTACTCGTCACCATCCAGACTTCATTGCTTTTAGTGTATTAAATACCATTTTAGGCGGATATTTTGGATCGAGGTTAATGGCGAATATTCGTGAAGACAAAGGATATACCTACGGAATTGGATCAGGGCTAGTGAGTAATAATTTTGATGGCTACTTTTTTATCACCACTGAAGTGGGAGCTGATGTTCGAGAGGCTGCGGTCAAGGAAATATATCATGAAATTAACCGATTAAGAGCAGAAGATATTAACAATGAGGAACTAACACTAGTAAAAAATTACCTTACCGGTGCTTTCCAACGGAGTATTGATGGGCCATTTGCTTTGGCTGAAAAGCAAAAAATGCTTCTACTTAATAATTTAGAAATCAATTATTTAAATGAGTATTTAGGCAAAATTAAGGCCATCACACCTCAAAAACTTAGGGAGGTTGCTAACCAGTATTTAAACGACGTTGACCTCTGTGAAATAATAGTTGGCAAATAAGGTTTTGTGTGTTTGGATATTTTTCTTAAATTTGATGCTCACGCGTTATCCAAAAATCCAAAATGAAAAAAATTCTTATCCTTCTTGTGCTCCTTCTTTTTGGATGGAGTCATAAGACCCAAGCCTCCCATCTTATGGGAGGAGAAATCACGTGGGACTGTGTAAAAACGGGTCCTGATATTGGTAAATTTGTTTTTTCCGTTAAAGTTTATCGTGATTGTAACGGTATTCCTGGTCCAGCGAGTATCCCTTTAACTACTAATGCTCCAGGTGTTGGCGGAGTGATCAATTGCAATCTTGTTTCTCAAACGGATATATCGCCCAAAGGACCCGGGTGTCCTACTTGTGCCGTTCCGTTGGGTTATGCCAATGCAGTTGAAGAATTTGTATATCGATCAGCCCCCCTATTTCTTACTGGTGTTCCACCTGTAACCGGATGGAATTTTTGGTGGACTTCTTGTTGTAGAAATGCAGCAATAATTAATTTAGGAGCTGGTTCTGGTGATTTCACAATTCGAGCATATATGTATCCCTATAATGCTACTAATACAAATCCTTGCTTTGACTCATCTCCTCAATTTGCTGAAAAACCACAATTAGGTACTTGTACTAGAAATCAAACTTCTTATAATCATAATGCTATTGATGTTGAGATTGATTCATTGGTTTACACTTGGGGTAATCCTCTTCAAGCAAATTTAGTAACTAACTATCCATTTGCTCCAAATTACAGTGTAACGAGTCCTCTTCCTGGACCAACTTCGAACCCATTAAATGTTGCAGCAGTAATGAATCCGAATACCGGCGTAGTAACTTTTACCAGCTACACACCCGGAGCCTTCGTTACAGTTACCAAAGTATCTGCTTATAAATGTGGAATCTTGGTCGCAGAAATCTTTCGTGAAATTCAAATTGCATTGCTTTCTAATTGTATCATTGCACCTGCAAACCCACCGTCGGTTCCCGTTACTGTTTACAATACACCACCCGATGTCCAAGATTTATTAGGAAATCCTTTAAGTGTTATCATTGATACTGTTTATGCCGGTGATACAGTTGAGTTTAATATTATCGCATTCGATTTTGAAGCCTTGCCTGCCACTTCTGGTGGTGGACCCCAAAGTTTGAGTTTGAGTGCTACCGGTTCGCAATTTGGAACCAATTTTACAAATTCTTCTGCGGGTTGTTTATTTCCTCCTTGCGCTACATTAACGCCCCCTTTGGTTGATACGGTACCGCCTATCGCAACCTTGTTTTTTCCACTTACACTTCAAACAAAATTTTATTGGATTACCGATTGTAATCATTTACCAAAAAATTTAGGTTGCGTCAATTTATCAAGTACTTATAATTTTGTACTGAAGACCTACGATAACTTCTGTCCATCACCAGCTGTAAACTTTAATACATTAACCATTGTAGTACTTGCTCCACCAGCTGTTAAAGGTGCTCGGATGAAATGTGCAGATGTACTTCCCAATGGAAATGTGAATTTAACTTTCCTTCCACCTATCGACACTGGCGAGGCGGATACCAATCAATTCTTTAAAGCATTTTATGTATTCCGCTCTACCACTGGAACTGCGGGTCCTTATACTTTATTGGATAGCCTAAAAGGATTTAGAATTACTAATTACGACACCGTTATAACTTATAATGACCTTACAGCTAATGCTAATCTTGGTCCGGTTTCTTATTATTTAACTACGCGTTCGGGTTGTGATTTGGAGCAAAGATTAGTGAGTGATACCATCAGTACTATATTTTTGCAAGTAGCTCAAGTTGGTTTTGATGCTTCTTTAGCTTGGACTCCATTAATGACTCCGCTTGGAGCTAGTTCTACAGGTAAATATTATATTTGGCGAGAACAGCCTCCCGCTGGGAGCGGAAATTGGAATCTAATTGATTCCACAACAAACCTAACCTATTTAGATCCCGTATTTGTTTGTGATGATTCTATCAATTACAGAATTCAAGTTGTAGATACTTCAGCAGCCAATTGCATTTCTCGCTCTAATATTGATGGTACACAATTACAAAGTGCTATTCCGAATATTACATCACCAAGTTTACGCTCAACTGAAGTATTAGCAAATGGTGATGTTGCTTTATGTTGGGTAGGTACTCTTGATACTGCAGGATATTTTTCACAGTATAATGTTTATCATTCATTAAATCCGGCAGGACCCTTTGTAAATATTGGTAGTGTTTCAGTTTACGCAACGAATGCGTTTACTCATGTGGGAGCTAATGCTAATAATCAAATCAATTATTATTACTTAACGCTTACAGCAGGTTGTGACGCCACTAGTTTAGATGAAACGGACGTGCTAACTAGTGATACATTAGCTTCAATGCTTTTGTTGTTAGATAATAGTACAGTTGGCTTTGCAGACTTAAATTGGAATGCGATTCGTAAGCCTTTACCATCCACTAGTACTGGTTCTTATATTATTAATAGAAGAATTGCGCCTGGAGCATGGGCTGTAATTGGTAATACCATAGACACTTTCTACAGAGATGTAATTATACTTTGTGATACAGCTATTCAATATCGAGTAGATATTGGAGATGCTTCCGCTTGTTTATCGAAATCGTCTGAGGAAGTAGATCAATTTACTTCGCTTGGAGATATCATTGTGAATCCAGATTTACGTTGTTTAGCTGTTCAACCTAATGGCGATGTTCAGATTTCATGGATAGCACCTGCCGACCCTAATAATTTCTTTGCTGGAATTCAAATTTATCATTCCGCTGCTGCTGGTGGACCTTTTACTCTTGTTGGAACAGTGACGAATTATGCCACAACCTCTTGGATACATGTTGGAGCGAATGCAAATACCGCTATTCAGTACTATCAATTAGTTTCTTTATCGGGTTGTGATGGATTACAAACGAATGGTACTACAAGTGCCACTTTAGCTACGATGTTGCTTAATGTGAACAATGCTACTATAGGATCTGCAATACTTACATGGAATGCCATGATAACTCCAGGGTTAGTTAGCGCACCTGGACCCTATAAAGTTTTGAGAAGAAGTACAGGTATAGGTCTATTCGTTCAAATAGGAACTACCGCGGCACTTACTTATACAGATGCGATTACAATTTGTAACGTTCCTTATGAGTATAGAATTGAATTAGATGATAATGCACCTTGCACTTCAATTAGTTCAGCCGACGATGATATCTTTACTTATATTGGAAATGTTATTCCTAATCCTAGTTTGAGATGTGTAAGTGTATTAGCAAATGGAAACATTCAACTTACTTGGGAAAATCCTTCACCAGTAACCTTTACCGATTTTAATGAATATGAAGTTTGGAGAAATAGCGGAGCAGGATTTACCTTGATTGATTCAGTCGGTAATAGTGCAATAAATACTTATACCGATATTACTGCGAATGGAAATGCTCAATCTTATTCTTACTATTTAGTAACTCAAAGTGGATGTACCGGACAGGTTACAACAGGTACTAACAGTAATACTATGAGTTCAATTTTCTTAACAACGGCTGGAATAGTAGGACAAGCTAATTTAAATTGGTCTGCATTATGTTCTCCCTTGTTACCTTCCGCAATTGGTGGACAATACAACGTGTTCTCCACTTATAATGCATTAGGTACTCTACAAGGAATTGGTAATACCCCTACATTATTATTTAATCATGCTATCAATGATTGTGATACTACCATCAGTCATCAAATCTCGGTAGATGATAATATTGGATGTATATCAAGATCAAATATTGCTACGAATACTTACACCTATATTGGAAACATCGTTAATAATCCTGATTTACGTTGTGTTAATGTATTAGCGAATGGTCAAATTCAATTGAGTTGGATTACTCCTACAGGCTCTAATGATGAATTCAACGAATTCGAAATCTTTAGAAACGATGGTTCTGGTTTTGTACTTTATGATTCGGTAAGCAACTTTGCTCAAACCTTATGGACCGACGCATTAGCAAATGGTAATGCTCAATCGTATAGTTACTATATTCGTTCACAAAGCGGATGCACTGGTCAAGTAGATAATGGTACTACAAGTGCGACGTTAAGTTCTATTTTCCTTACGGCAACTCCTGTATTGGGAAGTGCAAACCTAAGTTGGACTGCTTTGTCAACTCCTTTACTTGGTTCAGTAACTACAGGACAATATGATGTTTGGTCAAGTTACAATGTGACTAGTACATTGAGTGTATTTGGTGATACGGCTTTATTAGTTTACTTCCAAACCATCAACGACTGTGATACCTTATTAAATCATAAAGTAAGTACCACAGACAATAGCGGTTGTGTGAGTAATTCAAATATTACAACAAACAACTATACCTTTATTGGTAACATCGTAAATAATCCTGACTTACGTTGTGTGAATGTATTGGCGAATGGTCAAATTCAATTGAGTTGGATTACTCCTACTGGTTCTAATGATGAATTCAACGAATTCGAAATCTTTAGAAACGATGGATCTGGTTTTGTGCTTTATGATTCAGTAAGCAATTTTGCTCAAACATCATGGACCGATGCTCTAGCAAATGGTAATGCTCAATCGTACAGCTACTATATTCGTTCACAAAGCGGATGTACTGGACAAGTTGACAATGGTTCTACGAGTGCTACGTTAAGTTCTATTTTCCTTACGGCAACTCCGGTATTGGGAAGTGCAAATCTAAGTTGGTCTGCTTTGTCAACACCTTTATTGGGTTCAGTTACAACAGGACAATATGATGTTTGGTCAAGTTACAATGCAACAAGTACATTGAGTGTATTTGGTGATACTGCCTTATTAGTTTACTTCCAAACCATCAATGACTGCGATACCTTACTAAATCATAAAGTAAGTACCACAGACAATAGTGGTTGTGTGAGTAATTCAAATATTACGACTAACAATTATACATACATTGGGAACATCGTTAATAATCCTGATTTACGTTGTGTGAATGTATTAGCGAATGGCCAAATTCAATTAAGTTGGATTACTCCTACTGGGTCGAATGATGAATTCAACGAATTCGAGATCTTTAGAAACAACGGAGCTGGTTTCGTACTTTATGATTCGGTAAGCAATTTCGCTCAAACATCATGGACAGATGCATTAGCAAATGGTAATGCCCAATCGTATAGTTACTATATACGTTCACAAAGTGGATGTACTGGCCAAGTAGATAATGGAACAACAAGTGTTACTCTAAGTTCCATATACTTAACAACAGTGCCAACATTAGGAAATGCTGCAATGAATTGGACTGGACTTCCGCTTTTAGCAAGTTCTGGACAATATGAAGTATGGTCGAGTTATAATGCAGCAGGTACTCTCACCACTTCTCTTGGAACAACGAGCGCTTTAACATTCAATGAAGCGATCAACAATTGCGATACTACTTTAAGACATCGTATTTCTGTAACGGACAACAGCGGTTGCATTAGCAACTCTAATGTTGACACGAATGTATTTACATACATTGGAAACATTGTTGACAATCCTGATTTACGTTGTGTAAACGTTTTACCGAGTGGACAAATTGAATTAACATGGATTACTCCAGCAGGCTCTAATGTCAATTTCAATGAGTACGAAATTTACAGAGACAATGGTGCTGGTTTTGTTTTGTATGATTCCGTTGGAACTTTTGCACAAACTACATGGACCGATGTTTTGGCAAATGGAAATGCACAATCTTTCGGATACTATGTTAGAACTCAAAGTGGATGTACAGGTCAAGTTGACAATGGTACTACATCATCAACACTTCGATCCATCTATTTAACAACAACTCCAACTTTAGGACAAGCAAGTTTAAATTGGTCGGCGTTGAGTACTCCATTACCAGGTTCAGTTACCAGTGGTCAATACGATGTATGGTCTTCTTACAATGCAGGGGGAGTATTAACTATTTTCGGAGATACTAATCAATTGGTATACTTTCAAACCATCAATGATTGTGACACTACTTTAAATCATCAGATTTCTGCTACAGATAATAGTGGTTGCGTGAGTCGTTCAAATATTGCGAATAACGTATTCACTTACATTGGGAATGTAATTGATCATCCTGAATTAAGATGTGCTAGTGTTAGTGCAAATGGACAAGTTCAATTAACTTGGGTTAACCCTACTCCATCTACTTGGACCGACTTTAACCAATACAATATTTGGAGAAATACAGGTGCTGGTTTTGTGTTGATTGACTCTGTTGAAAACAATGCAATCAGTACTTATTTAGATGGTACTGCCAATGGTAATGCCGGTTCTGTGAGTTATTATTTACAAACTAAATCGGGATGTACAGGACAAACAGATCCTTCCGCAATCGGTGGAGCTGCTAATGGAAATACATTGCAAACAATTTACATCGTAGTGAGTGGTGGTAATACAACTACAGCAACATTAAATTGGAATGCAGTAAGTAATCCACTCCTTCCTACCTCAGTGGGAACTTACGTTGTTGAAAAAGAAAATCCAGGTGGTTCAGGCAATTGGTCTTTAGTAGCCAATGTGGCTGCTACAACTTGGCAAGATAATTTAGTGTTATGTATTGATTCTATTAATTACAGAGTAAGCATTGGCGATGCACAAGGATGTAATTCATTATCAAATGTAGATGGTGAAATATTTGTTGACCATACTATACCTGCTGCACCAGAACCTCGTTGTGCAAATGTGCTTCCTAATGGAAACGTTATTCTAAACTGGATTGCACCTGTTGATACAGGACAACGTTTTGCAAATTACACGATCTATAAGTCATCGGCAATTGGTGGACCTTATACTACTGTAACTACTATTACAAACTACAATACACTTACTTATTCTGATTTAACAGCAAATGCTCAGGCGGGATCTATCTACTATTACATGACTACAAAAACAGCATGTGGTGGAGAAGTTTCTCCTGGTTCTGATACATTACGTACTATCAAAGTGGATGTATTTAATAATAATGGTGTTGCTGTGGTTGTTTGGAATCCGATTCATAATCCAGAATTAGCAACTGCTTCTTTGAACTATGATGTTTACAAAGAATACCCAACAGGTGTTTGGAATATCATTGGATCAACGACAGCGCCAACATATACATGGAATGACACCATTAATGTTTGTGAAGCAGTAATTAATTACCGAGTGCAAACTGGAGATTTATCAGGTTGTATCAGTAATTCTTCTACCGATGGAGATTTATTTAAAGATATTACGCGACCTACCGTTTCCGCTTTAGATACGGCAAGCTTGGATCCATTTAATCCTTCTCAAGTAAGTGTAAGTTGGTTGCCAAGTCCATCGGGCGATGTGGTTGGATACATCATCTATCACTTTAATGGAGCCTCTTGGGATTCGATTGGTAGTGTAATTGGAATTAATGCCAGTTATTTCTTAGACAATAATCCAGCTGCAGAATTCGCATCTCAACGCTACAGTATTGCAGCGTATGATAGTTGTAGAAACATCAGTAACATTGGTACATTACACAACACATTATTTGTTACGGCAAAACTCGATATCTGTCGTTCAGCAATCGACTTGCGTTGGAATCCATATATCAACATGGTTAATGGTGTTGGACAATATAATATTTATGTAAGTGAAAATGGAGGGCCTTATTCATTCTTAGCTTCAGTTCCTGGAACTAACATTACTTACAGTCATGTTACATTGACCAACAACTCTGAGTATTGTTATTACATACAAGCACAAGGAAATACTTCTTCTCGAACGGCTTCCTCTAATCAGGCATGTGAAATTGCGAATTTGTTGACGTTACCTACATTCTCGTATTTGAAAAAAGCAACTGTTATTGATTTGAGAAGAGTAATTGTTGAATGCTTAGTGGATACTGCTGGAAATCCAGATGTATCTAAATACAAATTACAACGAGCATTTGATAAAAACGGGCCGTTTACAACGGTGGGTGCAATTACATATACTGGAATTCCAATTATAACGTTCAATGATTTCTCCGCAAGAACCGATCAATACAGTTATTACTATCGTGTGATTACTGTAGATTCTTGTTCAAACGATGTACTCACTAGTAATTTGGGTCGCACGATTTTATTAACGGGTCAGCCTGATTTCAATTTAGTAAATGAGTTGAAATGGAACTTCTACGAAGAGTGGTTAGGCAATGTAAGTAAATACTCCTTGTTCAGAAGTGTTGATGGATTATGGAGTCCAACACCCATCGCAACCATGAATAATGGAATTTTGGACTACAATGATGACGTAGCTGCCTTATATTTGTATCCGAATTACTCCGGTAAATTCTGTTATCGTATTGAGGCTTATGAAGGAAGTGGTAATACCTATGGATTTACCGACACAAGTGTTTCAAACATCTTCTGTCTAATTCAAGAACCACATCTGTTCATTCCAAGTGCATTTACCCCTAGTGGAAAAAATCCGGTATTTAAGCCAGAATTCATCTACATTGAAGCAAAGAACTATTTCTTTGTAGTATTCAATCGATGGGGACAAAGAATTTATGAAACACGTATCCCTGGCGAAGGTTGGGATGGTACGTATGATGGCATAATCGCTCCTGAGGGTACCTATGTGTATTCCGTTCGAATTTTTGGAACCAATGGTCAGGAGATTGAGAAGAGCGGATCCGTAACTTTGTTACGGTAAATTCCGGTCAACGCGTGGTGAGGCCGCTCAGGGATGGGCGGCCTCCATTTTTTTTATACTTTTCTAAAATCACTTAATTTTTGATGATCACATCCAACTAAAAGCGATTTATCAGTAAAAAAAGTTACTTTTGCATGCCAATATCCAAGATCATCCTATGAAAACAGATCAAAAGTTTATTGGCGAAGGACTCACCTACGACGATGTTTTATTAATCCCCTCCTATTCGGAGATAATGCCTAGGGAAACAGACACATCCAGTTTTTTCACCAAAAAAATTCCCATCAAAGTTCCTATTATTTCAGCAGCTATGGACACGGTTACCGAAGCAGCGATGGCTATTGCAATGGCCCAAGAAGGAGCGATAGGAGTTTTACATAAGAATATGAGTATCGATCGACAAGCGGCTGAAGTTCGAAAAGTGAAACGTAGCGAAAGTGGTATGATCCAAGATCCTTTAACGATGTTGGAAGATGGGACCATTGGAGAAGCCTTGAGGGTGATGCGTGATAACAAAATTGGTGGCATACCCATCATCGATAAAAACGCTAAACTAAAAGGGATACTCACCAACCGCGATCTTCGTTTCGAGAAAGATATGAAGAAGAAAGTGAACCAAGCCATGACAAAAGATAATTTGATCGTGAGCATTGGAGCCACTAGTTTGCAAAAAGCTGAATTGATTCTTCAACGACACAAAATTGAAAAATTACCTGTTGTTGATAAGAGTGGAAAACTGATTGGTTTAATTACTTACAAAGATATTTTAAAGTTTAAATCGCGTCCAAATTCTAACAAAGATGACTTAGGACGTTTGCGTGTGGCTGCAGCTGTTGGAGTTACTGCCGATACCCTTGAACGCGTTGAAGCCCTCGTAAAAGCAGGTGCTGATGCTATTGTTATTGATACAGCGCATGGGCATTCGAAAGGTGTGATTGACACATTGAAAAAAGTAAAAAAAGCATTTCCAAAATTACAAGTGGTGGTAGGAAATATTGCCACTCCAGAAGCTGCAAAAGCGCTCGTAAAAGCAGGTGCCGATGCTGTGAAAGTAGGAATTGGACCAGGTTCCATTTGCACAACACGAGTTATTGCAGGCGTAGGAGTTCCACAATTTTGGGCGGTTTATGAAGTAGCAAAAGCATTAAAAGGAACCGGAATTCCAATTATCGCCGATGGAGGAATTCGATTTACGGGTGATATTGCCAAAGCCATTGCAGCAGGTGCAAGTACTGTGATGATTGGATCTCTTTTCGCTGGGACTGAAGAATCTCCAGGTGAATTGATGATTTACGAAGGAAGAAAATACAAAGTTTATAGAGGGATGGGATCCATCGAAGCCATGAAAGAAGGATCGAAGGACAGATACTTTCAGGATGCAGAGGATGATATCAAAAAGTTAGTTCCAGAAGGTATTGTTGGTCGTGTTCCATACAAAGGTGGCGTTGCCGATGAGGTGTACCAAATGGTTGGTGGATTAAAAGCATCGATGGGCTATTGCGGAGCTAAAAATGTAACGAAACTACAGGATGCAAAATTCATACGTATAACGTCGTCGGGTATCCGTGAAAGCCATCCTCATGATGTGACAGTGGTTCGCGACGCACCCAATTATTCGAGATAAATTACGTAGAAAATTTGCTTTTAAAAAGGTGGACCTTCCGTCTTTCTTTTGATTTATTTTAGAATAATTAATCATTGTTAACCTATTCTTAATACCCTTTACTGTGGGTTAAATTCACTTGCCTTTTCAATTTGATCTCCTCGTAAAGGTAGACGATCAGGCATTCTCTCAAAATTAGTTACAAACATTGTGAGGACGGGATCAGGTTTTTCACCATTTTTTCCTGTTTTCAGCGTTG
>JANOAX010000230.1:0-44312 GCA_031411335.1 Bacteroidota bacterium | reverse complement strand
GCTCTATTAAGGGGGGTGAATTCCTGTAGAGACGCCATTAATGGCGTCTCTACACATTTCATATTAGCAGTCAAAACCAAGAGCAAAATTGTTGCTAAACCTTTAAATTAGCCTGACGCGCATGCGATAGCTATCGGGATTGCGTGGGCGGCCTCCACACCTCACCGAACGATATTACTCTTTATTTGAAATTATTGCTCGAATTAAGCTTCCATTTATGTTTAAATAATTGGACTACACACTATGTAAAACGGTATAACATACAGTTTAGTCCCTTCGAAAAACAAAATTTCCATCGAGGGGGATGGATTCGATTTCTTCTCGTGTTACCGATTTCACCTGCGCTAACATCGGCCCCTTTAATGACCACTGGTATAACTCCTCCACTTTCGCAGTTTCTCCATGTACCTCGATAAGCACATCGCCATTCGGAAGATTTTTCACAAATCCAGATAACTCCAATTTATTCGCCACTTCGCAAGCGGACTGACGATAAAAAACACCTTGCACTTTTCCACTAACGGTGAGGCGTATACTTAAAATAGAACTCATCAAAAAACTACTTTCCCGTGAATGCTGCCTTACGTTTATTCATAAATGCGTCGGTACCTTCCTTAAAATCCTCGGTCGTGAAACAAGCACCGAAGCGCGCAATCTCTACTTCATAACCATTCTCAGTTTTTGAATAATGTGCATTCACGGAACGTACAATTTCTGCCACTGCGATGGGGGCTTGAGCAATAATTTTATTTAAAATCTCCTTGCATTTTTCAATAAGTTGATCGGCCGGAACCACGTAATTCGCAAGTCCGAGTCGATGCGCTTCGTTGGCATCCAAAATATCAGCCGTCATCAACAACTCCATGGCCTTTGCTTTTCCGATGAGTTGAGGTAAACGTTGTGTACCTCCGTAACCTGGGATTAAACCGAGCTTCACTTCGGGTTGTCCGAACTTTGCATTTTCGGCTGCAACACGCATATGGCAAGCCATAGCAAGCTCACATCCTCCACCGAGTGCAAACCCGTTTACTGCAGCAATGACGGGCTTCGAACAATTCTCCACGCTATCAAAAACATCGTGACCATGTTTACTCAACACCATACCTTGTTCCAAATTAAAAGAAGAAAACTCGCTGATATCAGCACCTGCAATAAATGCTTTGGATCCTGCACCGGTGAGAATAATTCCGCG
Source organism: Bacteroidota bacterium (assembly GCA_031411335.1). Taxonomy (GTDB): domain Bacteria; phylum Bacteroidota; class Bacteroidia; order AKYH767-A; family OLB10; genus JAJTFW01. The sequence continues at coordinate 43,120 of JANOAX010000230.1, read as the reverse complement.
CACTTGATCATCTTTTTGTGCTGTTGCAAATGCAACACCTACTTCGGCAATGGTTTCTTTATTCAGCGCATTTAATTTATCGGGACGATTGATGGTAATCGTACAAATTGAATTTTCAACGGTGTACAGAATATTCAAATAGGTCATGATTTTATTTTTTTTGATGATCCATCGAAATAAAAAACAGATTAAATTTTCTTCAATCTTTTTACTTCTTCGGTCATGTAATTAATGATTGTTGTTGTTTCCGTTCCGGGTGCAAAAAGTTTTCCGCAACCCATCTCTTCCAGCTTCTTCATATCCACTTCTGGAATAATTCCACCACCGGTGAGGAGGACATCTTCCATTTTTTGCTCTTTTAACAAAGCAAGAATTCGTGGAAATACGGTCATGTGGGCACCACTCAAAATACTAACACCGATTGCATCCACATCTTCCTGAATAGCGGCGTTCACCACCATTTCGGGAGTTTGCCGTAAGCCCGTGTAGATCACCTCCATACCTGCATCGCGAAGGAAAGAAGCAATCACTTTAGCACCACGGTCGTGGCCATCGAGACCCACCTTAGCAATTAGAACACGAATTGGACGCTGCATGATGCGAAAATACGGAATTTTGCAATTGGTGAATTGGAGGGTTGGTGAATTGGTGTCCCGATAGCTATCGGGATGGTAATTGGTAAATTGGAATTCATCCACATTCGATTATTCGTTTCAATTTTGAAATTAATAATAGTTACTTAACTCACATCTCCTTCAATTTTACTTTATCACCTAGAAAAATGAAGGAATATAAATTTTCAATATCTTAATGCCGAAATTTAAAACAAACATGAACAAAATTCTCCTTGCACTATTATTAATCGGCCACACCTCTCTTCATGCACAACGCAAAGTTGAATCTGAAAAAGTCAATACGGCTGATTCCTTACTCAGTGCCTCCTATAAATGGCGATGCATTGGCCCGTCAAGAGGAGGAAGAAGTGGTGCTGTGGCAGGAGTATTAAAGGAAACCAATACTTTTTATTTCGGTGGGACCGGCGGCGGTGTTTTTAAGACGACCGATGGCGGCAGCAACTGGAGTAATATTTCTGATAAATACTTTGGTGGCAGCATGGGTGCGGTGGCCGTAGCAAATGCCGACCGCGATATTCTCTGGGTGGGTGAAGGGGAACAAACCATGAGAGGAAATGTGAGTGAAGGGCATGGTATCTGGAAATCCGTTGATGGAGGTAATACTTGGAAGAACATGGGTCTTACCGATTCACGTCATATTGTTCGCATTCGCATTCATCCGAAAAATCCGGATGTAGTTTATGTATGCGCTTTTGGTCACCTGTTCGGGAAAAACAATGAACGCGGCATCTATAAAACAACAGATGGCGGCGGCACATGGAAACGCATTTTATTTTTAAGTGATTCTGTTGCGGCATCTGATCTTGTGATGGATCCCGTAAACCCGTCTGTACTCTATGCTTCTTTCTGGAATGTGAAACGAACCCCCTATTCCCTAGAAAGCGGAGGCAATGGTTCATCACTTTGGAAAACAACAGACGGTGGTGCAACTTGGATAGACATCACCCAAAATGAAGGCATGCCAAAAGGTCCTCTTGGAATAATTACAGTGAGCATTTCTCCCGTAAACACCGAGAGAATATTTGCCATGGTGGAAGCAGCAGATGGTGGATTGATGCGAAGCGATGATGGCGGAATAAACTGGATCCGTGTTAACGATGAACGTAAGATCCGTCAGCGAGCATGGTATTTCAGCCGAGTGTATGCCGACACAAAAGATGAAAATGTGGTGTACTTATTAAATGTAGCGTTTCATCGTTCAGGTGATGGCGGTAAAACATTTAAGACAATCAATACGCCGCACGGTGATCATCACGACTTATGGATTGATCCAGAAAATAATAAACGGATGATTGTTGCCGACGATGGTGGTGCACAAGTTACATTTGATGGTGGTGAGAATTGGAGCACCTATTATAATCAGCCTACCGCACAGTTTTATAGAGTGAGTACCGACAATCATTTTCCGTACCGCATATACGGTGCGCAGCAGGATAATTCAAGTCTGCGAATCAATCATCGCTCATTTACATCAGGAAGCATTACAGAGGAAGATTGGGAGCGTACTGCAGGATTTGAAAGTGGACACATCGTGGCTGATCCGTTGAATGATGATATTGTTTATGGTGGAAATTACGACGGATTCATAGGAAGATTGAATCACAAAACAGGAGAGAACAGCAATATCTCCGTATGGCCCGACGCAAATATTGGTCGCGGTGCTGACAGTGCGCGCTACCGTTTTCAATGGAACTTCCCGCTGTTTTTTTCACCACATGAGAAGAAACGATTGTATGCCGCAGCCAATGTTTTATTTTATACAGAGGACGATGGCGTTTCGTGGAAGCAAATCTCACCTGATCTTACTCGTGATGATAAATCTAAACAAAAGGCCAGCGGAGGAATCATCACCAAAGATAACACGGGCGTTGAAACGTATTCAACCATTTTTGCAGCTTGTGAATCGCCCTATGAAAAAGATTTATTGTGGTGCGGAAGCGATGATGGGCTGATGCATGTATCAAGAGACGGCGGAAAAAATTGGAGCAATGTTACGCCGCCCAATATGCCGGAATGGATGATGTTTAATTGTCTTGAACCTGATCCCTACACAAAGGGTGGACTGTATGCGGTAGGAACACGATATAAGCTGGATGATTACACACCGTATATCTATTATACTGCCAACTACGGCACCACCTGGACAAAAATCACCAATGGCATTCAACCTGGTGATTTCACTCGTTGTCTGCGCGCTGATCCGTATCAGAAAGGTTTATTGTACTGCGGAACAGAATACGGAATGTACTTAAGCAAAGATGGAGGCAAGAGTTGGAAGAAATGGCAGCTGAATTTACCTATGGTTCCAATTACCGATTTAGCAATAAAAGATTTTGATCTGATTGCTGCTACACAAGGCAGAAGTTTTTGGGTGCTGGATGATCTCTCACTATTGCATCAATGGAACGAAACGGTTACCAATAAAAAGTTTCACCTCTTTCAACCTCGGACCACTTGGTGTACTCAAAGCACAAAAAATGAAAAGAAAAAGAGTGGTGAAAATCCTACTCCGGGTCTCTCTGTAAATTTTTACATTCCATCTAAACTTGACAGTACCAATGTTGCACGGTTGGAATTCCTAGATGAAAATAACAAGGTGATCAAGTCATTTTCCTCCAACGCAGAAAAGGACAGTATCAAGTTAAAAGTAAAGCGCGGAATGAATACGATGAGTTGGGATATGCGTTATGCGGATGCTGAAAAGTTTGATGGGATCATTCTATGGAATGATGGACTTCGAGGTCCATTGGCACCTCCCGGAAAATACAATGTGAAATTGGTAGTAGGGAAAGATTCGATGATGCATGAATTCCAGCTGCGCAAACCCGGCAATGTCTCCGCCTCAGATACTGATCTGAAAGAGCAATTTGATCTTGCTTTAAAAATAAGGGACAAAATAACTGCGGTACATAAAGCAGTAGGAAATATTAGGAGTATACGCAACCAGCTAAATGCAGCTGTTGAGAAAGCGGGGAAAGATTCTTCACTAAAGAAGATGCTTCGTACAGAAAAAGATTCCATCAATAAAAAAATAACAGCGATTGAAGAATCATTGTACCAAACAAAATTAAAGGCCAACCAGGATATCTTGAATTATCCTATCATGCTCAACGATAAACTGGCAGGTGTTTATGACATTGTCAACGGCGGCACAACAAAACCGACTAAGCAGTGCACTGAAGTTTTTGAACAACTTGATTTGAAAGCAGACCATCAGCTTAACTTGTTAAAACAAATAATCAATACGGATATAAAACAGTTTAATGAGATGATGATTAGCAATAAGGTACCGGTGATCTTTGTAAAAGAGTGATGTGTTATGGGCCGAGGGCTAAAAAACGGATTCGGAATTGACACAATTTATTCTAATAAAATTGAGTCAATTTCTTTATGATTTAATGATGGAGATGTAAAACATTATTAACCCAAAAAAGTCATTAGACTTTTTTGCTACCAATGCTGTTGATTGGTATCTGCGACCTACGGGTTTCCGATCCCGAACAAAGCGTCGGGGCTGACGATTGATTTTGAAGCAATCATTCAAATCATATTGCTAAAATGAAAGTAAGAATTGCTTCAAAATCAATGTCAGGGTTAATCCCGACAATTCATTGATTTATCAATGAATTCGTCGGCCTTCGGGAACAATTGTCATTTCTAATGACAATTGTGGGATTAAGTGAAAGAGGTGTATAATCGGCCATCATTATTCTTCAACTCCAACTCTTTTTACTTCAAAGTCCGTTTTAAAAAACTACTTGATAATATTCACTTCAGACCAGGTGAGTCCTTGATCATTGAATACCTGTAATTCTGGTTTCTTTTTTACAGAAAATCGTTTCGTTAATTCTACTGATGAAGGAGCAGAAGTTTTCAATTTATTCACTGCTAAAACGCCTTCTATATCAAAATTTGAATTATCATTTTTAGAAAACATTCGTTTCTTCTCGACTTGAATATTCATTTTAAATTGAATAGCATTCGGATACCATCGATCATTAACCTTTTGAAAACTGATTGAACTTTTGAATGTCGGGTTTTTTACACCAAGTCCCATTAAAAACAAAACCGGACGAGCCAGCGTTGGAATAGAATAACTTCCTTTTGATTCAATTTTCACTATGGCATTAGAAGCAATATCCAAATAAATAAAACCTTCTTCCCTAACATGATCCACTTTACCTTTTGATTGATACTGAATCACCATCAATGCTACATCGTGATAGCTTGAAGATTTCGCAAAACTATAAGTATAGTTTTTGAATTCATTGCTATCGAGAAAATTTTCCGGATCCTTAAAGATATCCGACATCTTAAGTAGATTCTCTGGGCCGCCAAAAATCTCACCTATTTTAAGACTGTCTTTATCATTGTTTTTACTATCCTTTTTTAGAGGCTTCCCTTTTTTAAGCGATTTCTCCTCTCTCTTTTTATCTTTTGCTTCATCTTTTAAACGTTCCTTTTTCATAAACGCCAATTCCTGTAGATCGTTTGCTTTACGGAACAGCAATAACTGATGTTGATTTTTTAGCGTGTCCTGAAAATTCGGGTAATAGGTTTTAAAAACACCTTCATGAGACCGAAGGAAGTTTCCATTTTCCTGGATTATTTCTCTGTAATATGCATTCGATTCAAAAGGAGCCGAAGGATAATTGGCCGCTTTTGATTGCATGGCAAGTTTAATATAGTATGTAGGTGGAAGCGGACGAATCAGTACCTCTTTCAGGTCTATGGAAGAAGGAACTAGAGATACCACTAGTGGAGACCGAACCGATTCCAATGGATATGTTTTGAACGCATAACCTAGAAAGGTCACTAACAACTCATCTTCCTGTAGTGTATCGGGCAAATGCAATTCAAACTGTCCCGACTCATTCGTAGTTGTACCGATTAGGCTTTTCTTAAGTGTCACTGTTGCGAAAGGAACCGGCTGTCCATTTGACGCATCGTTGACAGTTCCGTAAAGCACATCTCCCTTTTGAGCCACTCCCGCTGAGCAGAACAGCAAAGCCAACAACAGCAGCATAAGCTGTAATGAGCATAAATAATTTTGTCTATTCATGGTAACTACTGAAGAAACATGCTGTATAGGTTAAAAAGAATTCATCCTAAATCATGTAATTGAATGCAAACTAAATTAATTTTTATCAACTGAAACAGGTGATACGAGTAGATTCAGGTTTATACCAGCGTTATATCAAACTGCACTAAGTCTACGAACTGTTGAACGCGTGATTCAACATCATCATCATTCAAACTTACGATACGCTCAAGTCCGAATTTTTCTACGCAGTAGGATGCCATTGCAGAACCATAGATAACAGCACGCTTCATCGATTCAAAAGAAACAGAATTTGTGCTTGCAAGATGTCCAATAAATCCACCAGCAAACGTATCGCCAGCTCCTGTTGGATCAAAAACTTCTTCTAACGGTAATGCAGGTGCGAAAAACACTTGGTTCTCATGAAATAATAAAGCACCGTGTTCACCTTTCTTTATGATTAAATATTTTGGTCCCATCGTTAATACTTTACGGGCTGCTTTCACAAGAGAATATTCACCCGTTAATTGACGAGCTTCTGCGTCATTGATAGTAAGCACATCTACCATCGCAATCGTCTTGATTAAATCATCCATTGCAATTTCCATCCAGAAATTCATCGTGTCCATTACGATCAGCTTTGGACGATTCTTCAAGCGTTGAATCACCGACATTTGAATACTCGGCATTAAATTTCCAAGCATTAAAAATTCACAATCTTGATATGCTTCTGGAATAATTGGATCGAAATTGCTCAGCACATTTAGTTGAGTATCGAGTGTGTCACGAGTATTCATATCTTCATGATATTTCCCAGCCCAGAAAAAAGTTTTCTCGCCTTGTTTTATTTGGAGTCCATCGGTATTAATGCCACGCTTTTGCATCATGGTGATTGCATCTTGCGGAAAATCGTCACCCACTACTGAAACCAAGTTAATTTTTGGATGGAAGAAGGAAGCTGCCATTGAAGCATAGGTTGCCGCACCTCCAATAATCTTATCTGTTTTTCCGAAGGGGGTTTCAATGGCGTCAAATGCGACAGTACCGATAACTAGAAGACTCATGCTTTATATGTTTTATTTTTAGAATAAGATATTCTGCGAAAATACGGGTTAAAGCGCTAACGTCCTTGTAAAAAGGGATAAATTACGAATATGCTTATATTTGTTTTTCAATTCTTTACGGTATAAATTGTTTATATTTTAACACAAGGTATGATTAGATTAAGAAACCATCCAACCCGAAAAGCGAACTTCAGGGAAAAAATTGGATCATGTAGTCATAATAGATCAAAAGCCTTCAAATAAAGCCTTCATAAATAAATAATAGAAATAATAAATCCAATTTATAGATAATATGGCTGAATAGCAGCAAATTAATAAAGCGTCGATCTTTGTGAATTAACAACTGATGTATTATTTTTGCAACCCCGTAATGAAAACAACGTTTAGTTGGCCATTACAACGTTCTTCACCTAATGCCCCATACAAGTGTTTTAGTCTCGTCATTTCTGACGAGATGGCTTGAGCCGGAAAATGTGGTCCTCTCCCTGTAAAACAGAAAGAGGATTATTCCTCCTTAGCTCAGCTGGTTAGAGCACATGACTGTTAATCATGGGGTCCCTGGTTCGAGCCCAGGAGGGGGAGCGGAGAAGCAGAGAGGAAAGTGTGCTTTGCACAACTTTCCTCACGCTTCTCCGCCAAGCAGTGTGAAATGAGCTTTTGCGAGTTTCTCTACTGCTTGGCGGAATACAAATACAAAAAAGGTCAGCAAATTGCTGGCCTTTTTTGTTAAATGAACAGTCTTTTCTTTTTCAATTGAAGACAAATAAATTTTATCAATGAAACAACCTCAGTTTGCAGTATATGTACTGTACAGTTTAAAGGATCTCCAGTTTTATATTGGATTTACAACCGATTTCAACCGAAGAATGGGTGAGCATAAAGAGGGGCGCTCTAAAAGTACTGCATCAAGAAGACCATTTATAGTGGTATTGGTTGAGTATTATTATTCAAAAAAGGACGCAATGAGAAGAGAACTTTATTTCAAAACGACTGTAGGAAGGAGAATATTAAGATTAATGCTCAGTGAAAGTTTGAGTGAAATAAATGATGAATTAGTTACTAAGTAATTTTATTATCTGTTTAAAAAATAAAAGCATCAGAGGTTAGAGTCTCGCAGTACTGCAGGAACGCCTCACTGCCCCGAAGTGTAAATCGAGCATAGCGAGATTTTCTACTTCGGTGGCATTTTTCATTGAGGTTAAAAAATATTTTAAATGGAACATCCAAAGTTTGCAGTATATGTACTGTACAGTTTAAAGGACCATTTATTTTATATTGGTTACACTGCGAATTTTATTCGAAGAATGAGTGAACATGAAAATGGTATGTCGAAAAGTACGGTTTACTTCTTAATAAAAAACACTTCAGAGGTATACCTTTCCTTCGATTGAACTATTAAATAATATGCCCCGGAAGGATAAGATGATAAGTCAAGTTGGGTTTCCTTTCCAATCAGATTAAAACTTTCGAAATATTTTCCATCAACACTTAACACTTTTAATAATTTTTTTTCTTCTGATTCGAACTTAACATTAATTATTCCATTAGATAAGGTTGGATATAATTCAAAACCGTTTTTTGAAATATTTTCCGTGTTTGAAACCAAAGAATTTTTAGTTAGCTTGTATACATGTTGACCACTAGCAAATCCTACCGAATCATTTAGGAACCTAAACCTATTTAATCCCCATTCAATAGTGTCGTTCAACCAAGTTAGCCCACCATCGGTAGTATGAAATACTGAATTTGGAATTGCAGAAGTCGCATTAATCCCCACCCAACCTTCATTTATTGTTCTAAACCCTATGCCTTGATTAGCTATCACATTTCCTGCTTGACAATAGCTATATTGCATTTCATTCCAAGTATTACCATAGTCTGTTGACTTTAGAATGTACCTAGGTCCGACATTATATTGTTCAACTGAAACAAAGAAATATCCAGTTTGTGGTACACTAATCTTCCAGCATGTTTCACCTTGCATTTGAGATTGATAAACAATTGACCAATTTGCTCCTCCATCAACTGTCCGAAAAATCGCTGCATTTGAATATACCGCAATAGAACTTGTATCTGTACTCCCTACTGCAATTCCAGAGTCCTTACTCCAAAAATAAATATCTATCAATCCATAAGCTAGATTATTCAAATCAATTCTCTGCCAATTTACTCCTGAATTAGTAGATTTATAAACATAACTAGGTCCCCAGAATCTACCACATGCATAAACTACAGAATCTTCTACCGAGCACATCCCGCAAATTCCACCGAGCTCAGCAATTGAACCAATAGGTATTGGGAAACTGGGAATTGGCGACCAATTACTTCCTCCATCAATTGTTTGATATATGATTGTTGAATCAACATTTGCTGATCCTAATACCCCGATAAATCCTCGTAATGAATCTATGAAATGAACTGAGCGATAGACATTACTAGGAGGCCCCACTAATGATGTCCAGCTTTGTCCTCCATCTATAGTTTTATACAATCCACCATTAAAATCAATTACCCATCCTAATTGTTCATTTACGAAAGACATATCATCAAATCTAGAGGTTGCGGCAGGACAACTGGTAATAGACCAATCGAAAGTTTGGCAATAAGATGTCAAACAAAATAAAATATTAAAATAAATTGATGTTGTAATTATTTTTTGCATACCACTCTAGTTAACATCAAAAATACGAAAATTAAAAATCAATATAATAAATAATATAAAAGTAATCGAAAAGTAAAAAAACGAAAGACTTTAAAGCACCCTTCTTACAAGCTTAGACAGTATTACAATTTGAATATCACGAGAGAACAAGGTGATTCAATTCTTTACCTTTCTCGTTATTTGAATTGTAAATATTTTTATATTTACAATAAATAAAAATAGGTAATATGCGATATTTATTACTGATCATCATTTCTGCTCTCTGTTCAATAAACAATTTAGCGTTTACCCAAACTCCAATTTGGCAATGGGTAAAAAGCGCAAATGGAAATCATTTTGACATTGCAGTTCGTAGTTGCACTGACGCTAGTGGAAATATTATCGTAACCGGAAGTTACTTTAGCACCCCGCTAAACTTTCAAAACAGTGTTATATATTCGATTGGCGGGTATGATGTTTTCATTGCCAAATACGATGCTGCTGGCAATGAATTGTGGGTGCGCTCTTTTGGAAATGTTGGAGAAGAAAATGTAAATGATATTACATGCGATGGAAATGGGAATATTTATTTAACCGGTACTTATAATAATAATATCCAGTTTGGTGGTGATTCTCTCTTAACATCGAACTTTCAATATTCGATGTTCCTAATAAAATACGATAGTTTAGGAAATGAAATTTGGGGCAAGGGAGTGCGAGGTACAAGTCTGGTAAATTATGTGGTAGGACATTCACTTCAATGCAACAATAGCAATGATGTGATTGTTATTGGTCGATTTAAATCTCAAACCATATTATTTGATTCACTTGTTGTAAATGATATTAACAATGTGGATATTCTGCTGGCTAAATATAACAGCGGTGGCGTATTACAATGGGCGCAAAGCATAGGTGGCTTTATGGATGATTGGGGTTTAGGAGTGGATTGTGATACTTTGAATAATATTTATATCACAGGTATGTATGGCGCTAACGGTATTACTATTGGATCATTCACATTACCCAACAGTGGAGGTTCCGATGTATTTCTTGCTAAACTGGATTCTTCGGGAGTTGCACAATGGGCTACACGTGGTGTGGGTGCTTCTTTTGAAGTTGCGTCATCAGTGGCTGTCGAATCAAATGGAGATGTTTTTATAACTGGTAATTTCCAAAGTCCTGTCTTTTCGTTTGGGGCGATAAACCTTAATAACACGGGAGAATCATCAATGTTTATTGCAAAGTTTAATGCTCTTGGAAATGTAATTTGGGCAAAAAATTCATCTGGCCCCGGATCAACTAATGGGTATGATATCGACACCTATGGATCAAACGAAATTTATGTGACGGGATGGTATGATAGTTCTTTTGTTAGCTTTGATACTACCACTTTAATTTCGTCAGGAGGAGAAGATGTTTATATAGCAAAGTATAATGGGAATGGAAATCTGGAATGGGTGAAGGGTCCAACCGGTAATTTAAATGAGAGATGTTTTGGAGTAACAGCATCCACAAACGGTGACATCACGCTAACCGGCATGTTCGAAAGCTCACCGGTTGAATTTGGTACTCACCAATTAAATAACACAACATTTGGCTATCAAGATTTGTTTATTGCTCGACTATCGAATCCTACCTCTACTGCAGAAATCATTACGGATCATGAACTAAAAGTTTGGCCAAATCCATCTAACGGAACTTTTCAAATACAGCTCCCAGACGGCATACAGGAAATAGTATTGTACGATATTCAGAGCAGAATAATTAAGTGCTTACAAGGGTCAGGGACAGTTAAAATACAAATGGATACTCCCGGCTTATATTTTTTAAAAGCTATTGCTGAAAAATCATTCTTTTCTAAAGTGTTGATTTCTTCTGCTTATTAAATAAATTGTTAAGGCCACATCTACCCCTTATAATAATTAACAGACCACCTTACTTTTAATCTCTTGATTGTTAATGGCGTAATTATATTAATAAAATCCTTTTTTATTTCAATACTTTTTGTACCTTGGGTCTATTAATCTAAAACTCAAATCAAATGAAAAAAGTAAAATTACTTTGTGGCTTAGCTGTGCTAATTACAGTGGCAACACAACAAGTGAATGCACAGTCGTGGAATTTAAATGGCAATGCAGGTACAACTTCAACCAACTACATTGGTACATCTGATGCAAAAACCTTAAGAATCAAAACCAATAATGTTACCCGAATGGTTGTAACGAGTAATGGTAAAATTGGAATCGGAAATTCTGCTCCAGTGTCTAGATTAGATATTATAGGATCTACTACCGCCACTGACCCTGTTGTTTCGATTTTAGGAAAATATGCAGGTTCAGCAGATGTGATTGGCTTAAACATTACTTCTATTACAAGTGATACCGGAGGAATAGGTCTAGCTGCTAACGGAAATTTCATTGGCGTAAATGGTTTTGGAAATGGAGTAGGTGTAGAAGGCGATGGAAATATTGGTGTACTAGGTTTTAGTGCTTACAATCCTGGAGCCCTTGTTGATCCTACAGGTACATGGGGACAAACAAACGGAGGAAATGTCGGTAACGGTCTTTTCGGTGCTTCTCAATTTGCTACTCAAAACATTGCTGTATGGGGTATTGCTACTGATACTTCAACGGCTACGTCACCAGTTGATTTTGCTGGATATTTTCAAGGAAATGTATTAGCATGGAGATATTATACTCCTTCAGATGCACGCTTAAAAAGTAATGTGCAACCATTAGGCTCTGTATTAACCAAGCTGAATAAATTAGAAACAGCTACTTATAATTTCCGTACATCAGAATATCCAAACTTGTATTTGCCTTCTGATTTACAAACTGGATTTATGGCTGCAAATTTACAAGAGCAGTTTCCTAACTTGGTTCAAGATGTAACATTGCCTGAAAAAATTCATCCTAAAACAGGAGTGTTAATCAGTCAATCGGCTTCTATTAAAGTAGTAAATTACATGGGAATGATACCGGTATTGACGGCTGCGATTCAAGAGCAACAAACACAAATTGAATCAAAGAATGCTGCAATCGAAACATTAAAATCTCAATTAACTGCTCTTGAAAGTAAAGTGGCTGCTATTGAAGCCGCACTTAACAATGGTTCATCAGCAGAACGATTAAGCAATCCAACAAGCGCAATTTTAGAACAAAATTCTCCAAACCCATTTAATCAATCAACTACTATCAAGTATTTTTTACCAGAGAATTCGAAAAATGCTCGTTTAACAGTTACTTCCGTTACAGGAGTTGTTGTGAGTGATTATGTATTGAAAGGAAAAGGCAATGGACAGGTTACATTAAATGCGAATGAATTTGCTGCAGGAAATTATACGTATTCATTGATCATTGATGGAAATGTTGTTTCTTCAAAATCATTGATGCTAACAAAATAAAATAATTTAATTCAAAGAAAAAGCCTGATGAAATTTCATCAGGCTTTTTTATTTTTACGGATTGCCAATTTAGTTTTTGGTTTAGAATCCCCTCTTTTTTACAGCTTACTTATAATTAACGAACATAAAATCATCTTGACAAAAGAAAAAATCAAGATGATTTTCTAACAAATTTTGTAAGAATAATAATGGATTGCCCTTCAATTTTTCCTTCTATTTGTTCTGAATTTTCTGAAACTATTTTGATGTTTTTTACAACCGTTCCAATCTTAGCATTAATCTGTGATCCTTTTACATCAAGTGACTTGATGAGTGTTACTGAATCGCCACTACGTAAAAGTACTCCGTTACTATCGCGATGCATATCATCAGCATCCGATTCCAAATGATCACCCGTTGCTTTTGCCCAATCTAAATCATCCTCCTCTAAATACATCTGATCGATAAGATCTGCAGCCCATGTCTCATTTTTCAAGCGGTTCAGCAAGCGCCATGACACTACTTGAACCGGTATTACTTCACTCCACATACTATCGCGCAAGCAAGACCAATGTGATGTATTAAGTTCTTCCTTCTTTTCTAGTTGATCTAAACATGTTTTGCAAATGAAAATGGCAGCATCACCATAGGATTCCCCTTGAGGTGGGACATTGTAAATGGAAAGATTATCTGTTGCTTTGCATAGTTCGCAGGAATTGTCACTCCTTTCTTTCAATGTATCTATTGTACTCATCTAATTATTATTTGAGCACAATAGTAGTTATTTAAGGTTTATTTCGATCTTCAATCATTCTAAAGGATTGAATTCCAAGCGTGGATTTCAAAAAATCAAGACTATAAATCAGTTACTTTAAACTCAAATAATCATTCTCCACTCTGTAAATAGAAAAAAGAACAACTCTTTTCTTACCTTACATTCACTTTTATCGAATCATCTAGTGGAAACTTCGCTATTTTCACAAAAAAATAGGACCTAAAAGGGTCACTCCACCATGAATTTTACCGACTTCGGTTTCACATCAGAACTTCAAAATGGCCTCGACGCCATGGGATTCAATAAGCCAACACCTATACAAGAGATGGCAATTCCTATTATACAGGAGGGGCACGATTTAATTGCGTGTGCACAAACGGGTACCGGAAAAACTGCAGCTTATGTGCTTCCTATATTAGACAGAATTGCTCGTTCCGATCACAGCCATCTGAACACATTAATTATTGCACCTACACGGGAACTTGCTCAGCAAATAGACCAACAAATAGAAGGCTTCAGTTATTTTTTACAAGTAAGTTCTATTCCCATTTATGGTGGTGGAGATGGGATGATCTGGGAACAGCAAAAACGCGCATTACGTGAAGGCGCCGATATTATCATTGCAACTCCTGGTCGATTGCTTTCGATGATGGCTTCTGATGATGTAAACTTTGGTTATTTGCAACATCTCATTTTAGACGAAGCGGATCGCATGCTCGACATGGGTTTTTACGACGATATCTTGCGCATCATCAAAATGTTGCCTGCGAAACATCAAACATTGCTTTTCTCTGCAACCATGCCTCAAAAAATTCAAACGATTGCAAGTAAAATATTAAAACATCCAAAACAAATAAGTTTAGCGACATCACAACCCGCTGAAAAAATTCATCAGGAATTTTATTTTGTCAACATGGATCAAAAACTTCCAATGACCATTGACATATTAAAAAATCCTGCTTACGAATCCATCATCATTTTTTCTTCTTCAAAAGAAAACACTAAAAAGTTAAATACTGATTTAAAAAAAGCAGGTGTGAAAGCTTCTGCTTTTCACTCTGACTTAGAACAAAAAGAGAGAGAGGAATTGATGCGTAATTTTAAAGGCAGAAACATTCGTGTATTGGTGGGAACTGATGTATTGTCGCGAGGCATCGATGTAGAAGGGGTGAGTTTAGTCATCAATTACGACGCACCGCATGATCCGGAAGATTACATACATCGTATTGGCAGAACAGCACGCGCTGAAGAATCAGGAGTGGCAATTACCTTAATCACTCAAAATGATTTTCAACGATTTCAACGAATCGAAAAATTAATCGGTAAAACATTAACACCATCGCCACTACCTGAACATATTGGAGTGTCCCCTGAATTTAACTCCTCAACAAGAAGTAAAAGACCACCACGGAAGCCGGCATCAAAAGGAAATAATTCATCGTCGAATAATAGGCAGCCGAGAAGTTAAAATTTATAAAGTGGCTTATTAGTTATTAGAATCAAACCTTTTCTTTGTAATCCATTTTTAATGCAATAAATGGATGAAAGTTAATGGACATTTTAAATAGCTAGATTGGCAATTTTGTGCCTACCCCTGTTTTTGTAGAAATAGCTTGCTAGTTTAATATTAATCTAGTATTATTGCTTTGCAAGGGATATAATTCTGGAGGTGGTCTTGGAAGTGCTGGCGGAAGTGGCACTAATTTACTAATTCCGTAATTTTGATTAATGAAATTGATTAAAATTACTTCAACTTCATAAAACAGGTAACAAATCAAAATAGGAAATTATAATGTTTAGTCATCCAGTTAGCTCTAAATTGGGTTCGTTTTAGACTTAGGTGGAATTAAAAAATCTTCACTCCTTAATAAATCATAGTTCAACTATTTTAACCATACTCCAAAAAAATGAAAAAGACATTTCTCAATGTAGTCCTTTGTCTAATTTTATTTTGTAATAATGCATCTTCTCAATCACCACAATTAAGTTGGGCACATGCTTTTCAAGTAAATGCAGCGTTAAGCTTGATTACTCCAAGATATATGGAAACAGATGCAAATAATAATTGTATTGTTTCTGGAGACTTCTATGGTCAAGTTGATTTTGATTTGGACACAACGCAACAAAATCTGTTGACCTCCATTACCAATAAAGATTACTTTTTAGCAAAATACAATCCACTTGGAAGCCTACAATGGGTAATTCACTTTAAGCCTACCGTTCTCAACAATGTATATTTTTACCATGTATCATGTGATTTACAAAACAATATTTTTATCTGGGGAAATACAAAAGATACCATAGATGTAGATCCTTCACCAGCCGTGTTCAACATACAACCCCCAGCGGGGAAGAGCATGGGATTTATTTTAAAATACGATGCTTCTGGAAATTTGTCTGCGGCTAGAGAAGTTGGTGTTACCACTGATTTGACCATAACTACATTAACTTCCAACAAACAAAATGAATTGTATTTGTGGGGATCAATTTTGGATACGGTAGATCTCGATTTTGGTGCTGGTGTAGCTTACGATACAATTCCAGTTAGTGGAAACAAACGATTCATTCTTAAAATGGATAATAATCTTAATTACGTTTGGCATAGGTCCATTGTTGGAGCCAATAGTTTAACGTTGGCAGATCTTGCTTTCGACAGTCAATCCAATCTCTATTTCACTGGAAATTTTAATGCTTCAACTGACTTCAATCCTGGACCCGCCAATTTCACATTAAATACACAAGGTGGAAATGATAGTTTTATTCTTTCTTTAGATGGCAGTGGAAATTTTATCAAAGCATGGAAAATAGCTAATTGTACAGGGAATGATTTTGGTCAAAAAATTCTTTTTGATGAAAATGATTTTATGTATGTATATGGATCATGGTCCAATGTTATTAGTTTTGGGAATGGGACCTTTTCAATGACAGCCCCCGGGTCAAGCTATAATGACTATTACTTAATGAAAGCTGATATTAACGGCAATGTACTTTGGGCGGAACGAATTGGAATATTCATTGATGGTTTTTCAAATGTAATTGCATCAGAAATAAAGTATGATCAGGTCAACGGATTTTTAATGTCAGGTTATTTCACTACCCCATTCGACTTTGACCCTTCACCTACTGGTACATTTCTGGTTACACCACAAGGTTCAGATGCTTTTTTACTCAATCTTGATCCTAATGGTCATTTCAAATCTGTGAATGTCTATTCGTCTACAGGAACAGAATTAATGTACTGCATGACAAATACTCCACAAGGAAATATTTACTGCGGTGGGACATTTCGATTTTCTGTTGATTTTGATGGAGGACCCGGACAATACAT
The DNA here is from genome assembly GCA_031411335.1 of Bacteroidota bacterium. Lineage (GTDB taxonomy): Bacteria > Bacteroidota > Bacteroidia > AKYH767-A > OLB10 > JAJTFW01. Next base: position 26,254 of record JANOAX010000230.1, on the reverse strand, counting down.
TCTGACATGTTTAGCCCCAAGTACGACAAGCGGTTTCATCTTCTCATTAAATGATAAAACTAATTTTGTTACAGGTCGTACGTTTCGAGATCAGAATTTAAATTCTATTTATGATGGACTTGATTACCCATTATCAAACTGTATTGTAAAAACAAGTGAGGGAAGAAATTTTATAACTTCCAATACAGGAACCTATCTTGCCTTTTGTGATACTGGAACCATTGACATCTCCTACAACAATTTACCAGTTGCTGCAACATCGATTCCTTCTATCCATACAATTGTAAATTCAACTTACAATAACCTGAGTAGCAACAACGACTTTGCAATACAAGTTCCGTCGGGAACACAAAATGGAGTTATTACTTTTACAAACATTAATAGAACGCGACCAGGATTGTTTTCTTATTTAAAAATTAGCTATAAAAACATCGGAACTACAGCTCTTTCTGGAGACATAAAAGTTGTACTTGACAACCGACTGAATTTTACTTCATCCAATCCGAGTCCACTATTGACGAATACAGATACTGTTTATTACACCTATTCCAATTTACTTCCACTTGAAACAAGAGATATTGACTTAATGGTATTAGTGGATGGCGGCATTCCTATATTTACAAACTTAGTTAGTTATGCAGAATTAATATCTAACACGGGAGATATTGATTTCAGTGACAACACAGATACATTAAATCAAATGATTTTTGCCTCGTATGATCCAAATGACAAACAAGTAATCCCATCTGGCAATTTCACAAACCAACAAATTTTAAATGGAGAATATCTTGAATACATCATTCGCTTTCAAAATACTGGAAACGATACAGCCTTTGTTGTGCAGATTGAAGATACCATTAGTCCATACTTGGATTTATCAACTTTCGAAATAATATCACAATCACATTCTTCATTCGTGCAACTTACCGGAAATAATATCATTCGATTCATCTTTAATAATATTCTTCTTCCAGACAGTACAACAAACGAAGCTGCAAGTCATGGATTTATTAGATACCGAATAAAAGTATTGACAAGCACTTCAATTGGTAGCATCATTAACAATACTGGTTACATCTATTTTGATTTGAACACTGCCATCGTAACCAATACGGTTTCTAGCGAGATTACAACCGTCGCCTCTGTTTTTGAAACAAGTTCACTTATTAACCCATATAAAATTTATCCAATTCCAGCAAACAACTCTGTAAATATTGAGTCATTATCCAACAAGAAATTCAATATGGAAGTTTACACACTTACTGGTGACCTTGTAATAGTAGAAGAAAACTTATTCGGAAATCAACAACTCAGTACAGAAAAACTAAAAAGCGGATTCTATTTACTTAAATTAAGTAATGAAGATGGAATTAAATCGTACAAATTAATTCTTGCGCATTAAGACAATAAAACAAAATATACTTTCTATCTTATTATAAAATATCAATCCTAAAATATTTCGATAAAGAAGAAATTATTTTAATTAAAGCTGTATCTTTAAACCTCAATGGAAATTTTTATGATGCTATTGTCTTTGACTTAAAGATTATTTGCTTTAGTCTTATCGTTAAATGCAAAATGATTTAGATTTAAATTTACGCTTCAACTAATTCTTTATTACAATCTTCTTATTCACCACTCCTTTCGACGTTTCGATTTTCAAAACATATACCCCTTCCTTTAATGATTGTGTTGAGAATTCAAATTGCTTTCTATTCCCTTCAATCGAAAACAATTCCTTTCCAACAAGATTAAAACATGTTATCTGGTTAATAATTTCGGATGGGCTAGTAACAACCAAATAATCACTCGCTGGATTAGGAAAAACATTGATTAAATACTCAAGTGTTAAATCTTCAAATAGCGAAGTATAAATAGAAGAAGAAAGGGGATGAATGGGGATGGAATACTCATACTTATCAATAGCTACCACTTTAGTAAAAGACAAATTAAATAATCCTGAGACACCATTAGCCACAGTAAATGAAAGGGTAGCAATCATTCCATTTCCAGAAATATTTTGATGATCTATTCGCACAAAGCCCACATCAAATTGTCCATTTGAAAATTGATTTTCACCAATATGAATGCTATTGCTTCCATCACCGAGCCAGGAATTCGTTATGTCTAATTGCATCGATCCCGCTTGTACAAACGACGGATCATAATTTATTGTAAAAGCTATTCCATATATATTATTCGCTGGAAATAATGATGTACCTAATACAATTGGAATATTTACAACAGTTCCAGGTACTAAACTTGAAGTGGGCATGTCAAATGATAAAGGAACACCAATCGTACTCGATTGATCAACACTTGGCATACGAAGTGGATGAGTTAAACCATAATTTGCAATAATTGCTAATGTGTCGGTGTAATTTACAATTCCATTTCCATCGCAATCACTGTTGTTATAATTTTTTCCATTTACAAATTGATAGTTCCAGTCTAAGCAAGGTTGTGGGATCCAATTTAACGAAGCATTTTGTCTTGTATTACCACTGAATCCGTAGGCAACACCGATGGCTAAATAATCAAGATTGTCTGCAATTAAATCTGCGTTAGCATCACCCGGCCAAACGGTACTGGAATCAATGGCGCAACTACTAAAATTCCATCCAGTATTATTACCAAGGTCTAGAGAATTTGAACCGGCATAAAAAACGCCTGGTCCAATCGCTTCAATATTTTGCAAAATAATATGATCGGTGCATAAAGTGTCGGTAAGAAGATTAATCTTTCCAATTTTTCCGTTCACACCACGAAGTATAGTTGGAGTATTTGGGTTTGATTGAATATGAAAATAATTATTTACATTAAGTTGTGATTGAGGATAGAAGAGAACGGTTTGCCCTGGACTATTTAAAATTAAAGTATCGATATTGCAGGAGCCATTAACAATTAGGTTTGTGTTAAGAATAGTTTTATCAAAAAAGTTAGTTCCGCCAGACATCGCATTATTTTTAAAATTAACCTTCTCAACATAATTGAATCCACCGCTAATGGTCTCACACTCCACAAATTTAAAATTAGCGCCGAGGGAATAAATGTAATCTGAAAAAACTTCATTAAAATTCACGTTGCTGTTATAAGTCCGAAATTCCTCAGCTATAAAAGTACAACTATCCACATCCACAAATATGTCAGGGTTACTAAACATTATATTATCAATATGCAAAATTGAGGTGCCCAAAAATAAACTATCGTCTTGATTTGCCAGCCACCTTGTCTCATAATAATATGCAGTAATTGCGTAATTATTAGTTTTGAAGATTCCCTTCTCATGAAATAAAACATCAACCACCAAATCACTTTGTAATTCCCAACTTCCGTGTCCTGAAAAATAAACGCTTGCATTTTGAAACGTGCCCGTCAGGGGTGTTCCATTTGTCTGAATTATATTACTCGAACTATCAGAAACAAAAACGAGTCGACTGTTTAGTGTAACAATCATATTGCTTCCCAAATAAAAAGAACCGTGTACTTTTACAAGAATACTCTCAAATAAAACTGTAGGATAATTTAAAACACCTCTGGCATCCAAGGTGTGAAACTGAACTTCTTCAGTTCCGGAAAATACGGTATCTCCGATGGACAAAAATGAATTTGCATCAAAAAACAAATTATCCTTGTGATTTGGAACGCAAGCTCCGCCCGGCCCACCGCTTGTCAATGACCAATGATTGAAGTCCATCCAATTTCCGGCACCACCCACCCAATATAAATTTCGGGGAGAAACTGTGTTTATTATCCAATTAGTATTTGAACCTAAATCAATACAATTATTCGCTGTAAAAGTATTTGATCCTATCGCCTGGATATTTTGCAATTTAATATAATCAGCTACAAAAGTGCCTCCTGAATAATTAAAAAGTGCATTTCCTGAATTACAAATCAGAGAAGCAAAATCTCCGCATGTTCCATTCAAATTAGTATATTCAGTTACGTTTAATGCAGCGTTTGTGCTTATAAAAACATCGGCGCCGGCTTGGGGAAATAACAGTGAATCAATAAGTAGACTACTTCCGCTCACGTATAATTGTTTCGCTGCCACTAAAACTTTCTTACAAAGTGTGTTGGTTCCGCCAATATAAGTGACAGAATCCATTTCATCTACAATACTGTTTATTCCGTAAAAAGAACTACAAGATATTTTTTTAAAGTTGCATGAATCGCTGTAAATTATCCCTGCAATTACGTTAGTATAGTTAACCCCTTTTGAAGAATAAAAATAATTATTAAAATTAAATTGTGCACTATCTGCGTTTAAATTAACATTATTTCCTAAAAGCATTTGATAATTCGACCCGCTTAATTGTGATGTTCCAAAATTAATTGTTAATCCATTTGTAGTAAAATTTGTAGTGAGGTCTCCGAAAACATTAAAATTATTCGTATTGATGAAACCACCATAAGCATTTAATTCCTTTACATTTAATCCTGATAAAAGATCCCATGATCCATTTCCAAGTATAGAAATTTGAGAACCTATATAGGTTGCCGAAGTATGGATAATGTTGCCAATCGCCTGTGAACTTAAATTTAAATTAGGTCCATCATTCCAATTTATATTTGAACTCAATAAGAATGATCCTTCTATACTCAGTTTAGCGTTGCTTGCTTTTTCAAAAAATGTGGGGCCGTTTAATGCGTCAATTGCATTGAAGTATTTGCAATAGGAATATTGCGAATCAAAAACAACAGTGTCTCCCTGAGCCAAAAAGGAATTCCCATCAAAAAACAAACTATCTAGTTTCGTAGGAACACAATTACCTCCAGGACCTCCGCTCGAAGTAGACCAATGATTCGAGTCGGACCAATTTCCTGAACCTCCTACCCAAAATAAAGTTTTAGCTGTTGGCGGATTAAAGTTCCAACCGTAATTTCCACCGCCATCAATACTATTGTTAAGTGTGATTGTTGTTCCAGCTCCATTCTTTACATTTTGAAAATAATAATTATTCCATGCTGAAAAAGAATTTGGGAACGATATCATTGATGTATCCTCTTTTGATATAATACTTGTGATATATCCACACGAATTATTTAAAATTAATTCATCAAAAATAATAATCGTATCTCCATGCAAAATAAGCTCTTGACCTAAACTAGTAAATGTAAGTGTGTCGAATGAATTATTTCCACTAATATCGAAATCCTTAGCGTGGACAATTACTTTATTAAACAAATTTCCATTCCCATAAATATAATTACAATAGCTCGGATAAGATGTGCAAAATGTATCATTGAGAAATTCAACATTTCTGATTAAATTACTATCTCCTGCTACTTGATGACAAATCAACGTATTTATTGTGGTGCCTTTACAATTAAAACCTTGTTGGCAAATTACGGTATCGAAGAAAGAGGGAGAATTGATAATAAAACTTCTTACATTAAACAATGCGCTATCGGCGTCAAAAAATAAATTGGAATTTTGACTTCTAATGTCGCCATATATTCTGGAATTTCCCAAATATAAATAAGTAGTATCTCCAAATTGGGTATATGGGGAATAGATGCTAGAATTAATCGACTTCCCATTAGAAATAAACGTCCCTCTATTAAAATTAATAGCATTAACCTCTAAATCATCCAATAGTTGCCATGAGCCAGTTCCATTAAATTGAAATCCGGCGCTAGTATTGCCGTTCAATAAATCGAGGCCATTTAAACTTATCGAATTTCCATTTTGATTTGAATTAAAACTAAAAACAGCAAACAAATTCCACTGAATATTGGGGCTCATTATTAAAGAGCCATTAATTACAATATTGGGAGATGAAGCAAAATAAGTATTACTGTAAGATATAACCGGATTATTTGTTACAGTGGACCAATCCATCGAATGACATACTACACTATCCAGATCAATGTTCAATGTATCATTTATATTTGGAAAAGAATTCACATCAAAAAAAACATTATCATTTGTGTCTGGTAGTTGCGAATGAAAAGTAGATCCACCCGATGATGTTGCCCAGTGTAGAGTAAACTCACTCCAATTACCCGTACCATTTACCCAATAATAGTTTGATGCAAAAAGTGAACTTGATGAAAACAAGAATAGCATAAATGCAATTAAAAAATAACACTTTAATTTGCTAACTGTTTCATTATATCCTTGCCAGTAATTCTTTCGTACTGAAAACATAAATTGGTTTTTCATCTCTGTTTAAATTAAAAGGAAAGGCTATTAATTGAATAAAGAAGATAATGAATAGCTTATAAATTACTTCTATATTAAAAGTAAGACGCAAAATCAAAAGGAACAGTTGCCTATGAATCAAATAAAAACAGAATGTAATTTGTTCATAATCAACAATATGATGATTTGTTCAGCATAATCCTCCTAGCTATTTAGAAATAAACACTGAAAGAAAACTTAAATTTAGAATATAATCCGAATCAAATCGTTTGTATCTTTGAATTAACTCCTAATCCCTCTCCTCTTTGAATTTTAAACCTAATTGCCCTTTTAGCGTTTAACAATTCGTAGACACCAACTATGCTATTCATCATTCAACTCTTTCTTTACATTCAATCATTCCTCCTAGGGGGAGATGGAAGTGTTGCTATAATAAATGAATCTGCCAAAATTGCTTTAGAAAAGAGTGAAGCTGAAATTGTATTTGAAAAAGTAAGTGATTGCATCGATCGCCCTGCGTTTATGAAAGCATATGCAGGTGTTCAGAAATGGAATCCATGTGCAGAGATGATTGCCATAGCCGATTTTTCTAAACCATCCGATCAACAGCGTTTTTACATCATTGATTTAACCACTAAAGAAATCGTATTGCAAACATGGGTAGCTCACGGAAAAAATTCGGGTGACAATTTTGTTACACAATTTTCGAATAAAATGTCGTCGCATATGAGTAGCAAAGGATTTTATCTGATTGAAGAATCTTTTGAAACACCAAAACACGGTACATCATTAGCGTTAGATGGACTTGAAAAAGGAATTAATGACAAAGCAAGAGAACGTGAAATCATTATGCATGCAGCCGATTATGTAAGTGAGGAGTTCATCGAAGACAATGGTCGCTGTGGAAGAAGTTATGGGTGTCCTGCCCTTTCCAAGGATGATATGAAAAAAGCACTTCAGCTCTTGAAGCCGGGGAGTTTACTTTATATTCACAGTTAATCTTTTTTGTTACTTGAAGATGGATGCAAAAAAAGAAAATAAGAAAGAAAAGGAATTTCGCATTTTTAGTTCCTTTGAAGAAGCTGCAGATTATGATGCGCAATTAAATGCTTCCATTCCTGGAATACAACACTTGAAGAATGTAACCGCTTTTTTAATGGAGCGCTATAAAATAGAGTTAAGTATACCTAACAAGAACGAACTTTATTTTGATCGAGTTGGACATTCTGATTCCTGAATTTAAACGCATTTTACTTGTTTTAATTAAACACGATGTTCGCTTTATGCTGATTGGTGGTTATGCTGTAATATTTCATGGCTATGAAAGATCTACAAGCAATATGAATATTTGGCTCGAACCAACCGAAGAAAACAAAACCGCATTTATTAGTGCTTTTAATGAAATTAAAGTAAATGAATCTACAATAGCACAACTTCAAAAATTAGATTTTAGCCAACCTCAAGTATTTTATTTTGGAGAATCTCCAAAGAGAATAGATTTTTTGACTAAAATTCAACAAGTTGAATTCTTAGAAGCTTTCGATCAATCCAGTTATTTTCCTATCGCTGACCAACAAGTTAAAATCATTAATTACAACCATCTCATCACAAGTAAAATTTCTACAGGTCGATTAAAAGACAAAGCAGATGTTGAAGAATTGCAAAAAATAAATAGCAAAAGGAAAAAGTAGAATATATTTTTATTTCATCATTACCTGCATTTTCATCAATTCATTTTCATCAGCAACAAATTTTCCATTCAGCAAATTTTCTTGTGTGATTCCAGCAGTATGAATCTCTTCAGGCTGACAAACATCCAAAATGCTTTCAAGATTAGAAGCACGAATTCCTCCTCCAGGAAGTATCATCAATTCTCCGTTTACATAATCCATCATTTCCTTGAGTCGAACCATTCCTTCCTCCGCAGTTTTTCCATCGCCTGATGTAAGTACACGCTCACAACCATATTTTAATAAAATATCGAGACCTAATTTCCAATCACGAACTTGATCAAAGGCACGATGAAATGTAAATGGTAAAGGTTGACATTCAATTAAAAAATTTCCAAGTTGATTTTTATTGATTGTCTGATCTTCGTTCATAAATCCACCTACAAAACCATCTGCACCCAATTCTATAAACATTTCTAAACTTCGCAACATCGTTTCAAACTCTTGATCGGAATAAACAAATGATCCGGGTCGGGGTCGAATCATTACAAAAATTTTATCATGAAATAATTTTCGTGCTTCGTTAAAATAATTTAAAGAAGGAGTGACGCCTCCACAAGAGTAATCCTCGCACAGCTCCAGACGATGAACGCCTGCAGCAACCGCTATGTGTACAGATTTAATATTGAATGTAGCGAGTTCTAGAAGCATTTACTTTTCATATTGGAATTATTTAGCCAGGATGATATAGGGGAACGCAGATAAAACGGATTATTAGGATTAGCGCGGATTTACTTCTTCAATAAAAAGTCAGCAGATTTGATAACATCAATTCCGTCGCCGAGTCGATAAGTATATGTAAAACCTTCATTCAATGCAAAAGCGCCTATCTCTCCGCTCTTATTTACAGCGATGAAACCAATCTGCATATCGTTCAAATTATTTTTTCGCAATTTGTACATTCTTTCTACAGCTATTTGACAGGCTTCCATTGGAGACTTTCCATAGCGCATCGATTCAACGACAGTATGCGAACCACAAATACGAATTACTTCTTCTCCTACACCCGTAGCGGTTGCTGCTCCTATTTCATTATCTACAAATAATCCAGCTCCTATAATCGGAGAATCTCCTACCCTTCCTTTCATCTTAAATGCCATTCCGCTGGTAGAGCATGCCCCCGACAAATTTCCGTTCACATCCATAGCAAGCATTCCGATGGTATCATGATTGTCGATAGAACCTGGAGCACGCTTTTTTTTCATGTGCTTCATCGTATCCATCGGATCATACTTACTCGTTTTCAACCACTCCTTCCAAATTTTTTCAGAACTAGGAGTCAATAAATTTTCTTTCTTAAATCCGTTCTTTAATGCAAATTCAAATGCGCCTTTGCCAACTAATACTACGTGAGGTGTTTTCTCCATTACCATTCGTGCAACTGAAACGGGATGCATAATATTCTCAATACACATCACCGATCCACATCCGCCTAATTCATCCATGATGCATGCATCTAGCGTAACATTTCCATCTCTGTCTGGTAAACCGCCATATCCAACACTAGTATCTTCAGGATCTGCTTCGGTAACCATTACACCTTTCTCTACAGCGTCGAGGGCACGACCTCCTTTTGATAATACTTCCCATGCTGCTTTATTGGCTTTCACATTGGGTGCCCAAGTTGAAATTACCAGCGGAAAACTATTAGTAGATGGTACTCGTGCATTCAAATTTTGAGCAAGTAAAATTGCTCCTGTAGATAAAACGGAGTGGCGTATAAATTTTCTGCGATTGATCATATTCACTTGTGTCCTTTTAATAATATACTAAGAATTTTCTACCCCAATTATTTTATCTCAATCTCATCACAAAAAATATACGCATCATAACCTGCACCTTGATGCCACTTGGGTAATACACCATAATTTTTTGCTTTTATACGAACGTACTTTGCTTTCACCGGAGGAAATTTAGCAGTGAGTATTTGAGTATTCACTACCATATTAGTATCTGGAACCTGATTCATAATCTCACCCATCTCCATCCATGACTTTCCATCTATCGAAACTTCTACATTCATTTTAGTGGGCATTAAAATCCAAGAACGAGTATCTTGCAAAAAACCAACATTCACACTGGAAATTTTTTGTTCTTTCACCATTTGAACTTCAACATCCATATCTTGGGATTGATAACCATGCCAATCGCCTTTCCTCCAGTTCTCCGTTCCATGTATTCCATCAATCATAGAGATGGGTCCTTCTGCTGAGTATTGCTTACCAGGAGTACTGTGCAATACTACGCTCCAATTATTTGGTAATTTAAAAAAGGAAGCTTGCGTAACCCCACTTTTTCCTTTCTGATCACCGCATTGAGCGTAAAGTGTTGTGCTTTCATGAATATAAAACGGCTTGCGGTAATATTCGCCCATCATCATGAGTCCGGGATTGTACCCATACAACATCATCGCTCCATCTAAAGAAACAATATTGACGAGTAAACTATCTTTAAATATTCGTCCTGCTGATTTTATTAAAGGCGCTCTATAAAAATAGGGAGAGTTCATCGTTCCTCTTTTTTCAGCGGTTGTACCCCGTGTTACTTCGGGTGTAGCACTCATCTCAAAAACTATTTCTTTTGCTTTTACAAAATCATCATGCGTGATCAAATTATTTTCTTGCTCAACTCCATCCATCTTCATACTTCGTATATACACCGACGCTAGTGAATTTCCTTTAGCAAGAATGCGGATACGCTTTCCGTTTTCCAAATTTACATGTACCGAATCAAACAATGGACTTCCCACTGCATAGTAAGGACTTCCTGGAGTCACCGGATAAAATCCCATGGCGCTCCATACAAACCACGCCGACATTTGTCCGCAGTCTTCATTACCTGGCAACCCTTCCGGACCTTTATGATAAAGACTGTCCATGATGGTACGTACTAATTTTTGTGTTTTATAAGGCTTCCCAATATAATCATACAAATACGCCATGTGATGACTGGGTTCATTCCCGTGTGCGTATTGTCCTATTAATCCTGTAATATCAGCTTGCGTTCGGCCGGTCGTTTCACTGTTCTCCGAAAACAATCCATCCAACTTTGCTTCTGCTTGTTGATCGCCACCCATCATAAAAATTAGTCCGGGTATATCTTGTGGAACAAAAAATGAATACTGCCAGGAGTTGGCTTCTGTATAATGATTGTTTACTTCGCGCGGATCGAAATTGGGAATGAAATCACCATTACGACGAGGGCGCATAAAGCCGGTGGTGGGATCAAATACATTACGATAAGATGCAGCGCGACGCAAATACGCTTGCTGCTCTACACCTTTACCAAGCATACGTGCTACTTCTGAAATACACCAATCATCGTAGGCATACTCTAGTGTTTTAGAAACCGATTCATGCTCATCTTCTACTGCAAGATAACCATGTTCCATATATTGTGGCAACCCCAAATGACTCCATGTTGCACTCTTCTTCATTGCTTCATAAGCATAGGCGGTATCAAAGTTGCTCACTCCTTTTACCAGTGCATCTGCAATTAAAGAAACGCTATGATACCCAATCATGCAATCGGTTTCATTAGCACCTAATTCCCAAACCGGGAGGCGCCCTCCTAATTGATATTGATTCAGTAGAGACTTAATATAATCTAAACTTCTACTTCTATCAATTAAATTATATAGAGGATGAGCAGCCCTAAAGGTATCCCACAAACTAAAAACGGTATAATGCGTAAAGCCATCACCGTTATGAACGGTATTATCACGTCCACGATAACGTCCATCTACATCCGAAATAATATTGGGTACAATCATCGTATGATACAAGGATGTATAGAAATTGGTTTTATCTCTTTCCGACTTTCCATAAACGACAATTTTAGAAAGTTCTCTATTCCACATTACTTTGGCATCACTCTTTACTTTTTCAAAATTCCAATCAGGAATTTCCGCTTCTCTGTTCTTACGAGCGCCTTCTGCATCGGCTGTCGAGATTCCTACTTTTACTAAAAGTGTATTACTCTTATCTGAAACATTACTCTCAAAATGGATCGCAGCACATAATTCGTTATGATCGATTGTTCTTCCTAAAATCATTTTCTCAACAAATCCTTTCAAAGAAACACTACTGATGGGTTTCGAAAATTCAATCGAGAAAAAAACAAATTGATCCTTTGCCCATGCTTCGCTTCGACGATATCCTTCTAATACATGATTGCTTACATAAGTCAATTCAGAACGCAATGTTTTATCGCGATGCTGCAAATCAAGAATCACAAATTGATTTTCTGAATTTGGATACACATACTTATGAAATCCAGCTCGGAGACTCGTTGTTAACTCTACTTTAATATTATCGTCTGCTAACTGCACTTCATAAAATCCGGGAGATGCTTTTTCCGTAGCATGACTATACTTAGATCCATATTCCGTTGGAACAAAAGAATGTATCCCCTGACCAGGCATCAATAAAATATCACCATAATCGGAACAACCAGTACCGCTTAAATGAGTGTGAGTAAATCCGTAGATGAGTGTATCCGCATAATAATATCCAGCGCATCCTTCCCAGCTTCCATCACGGCGTGTATCGGGACTTAGTTGCACCATTCCGTGGGGCAAAGTAGCTCCAGGGTAGGTGTGTCCAACGCCCCCTGTGCCGGTCATGGGATCGGCGTATTTTGATAAATCCTGCGCGTAACTAGGAGGAATGAAAAATAATAAATTGAGAAGGAAGAGAATTTTTCTTGAATACATGAATCAAAAATAATCAAAATATCGCATCTTCCATAAAATTAAATGACATGACCGATCTAATAGGGAAAAGTACTGGTATAAATAGGTGTGAATGGCAATAATTTACTTCATATTATTCCAACACTTCCATTTAATTCTATCTGCTGGACCCGTGAAATTAATTAGTTTCCTTTCGTTTGGCAGCAGATGAATTCCATTAGTATCGAATATGCATTTTCCTTCTTCATCATAAAAATACAAACCATACGTAAATACATTGGTAGTAACGATCATACTTGTACTATCGATCATCAAGAATTTCACATTGGCGGGATAGAAATTCATTTTATTTGGGCGATTACGAAAGAGATAATCCCGATAGATCACATTGAAATGAAAATTATCAATCACTTCTGTAACTAGTACAATATGATTTGTATCCAAATTTCGCATCTGGTGATTCGGAAAGAATATACAATCCTTGATCACGGTATCGGGATTCAGAATTAAATACCGCTCATCGATTGAAATGGGTTCTGTCAAAGTATCTGTTCGGACATAATACAATCTAACGGTAATGGAGATGGGCTCTTTTCCGTCGTAATGCAAATAAGTTGACAATCCTCTTTCCGATTCTGATGTAGTGACAAACAAAGCATCGAAATTATGTTTAACGGTAGAATAAATTAATTTAGGCTGGAGATTTTTTGAAAGACTGCTCCAAGATACAGCAGGCCAGCAATCATTAAACTGCCAAAACAAAGTGCCTCTACAAATTGGAAATGCACTGCGATGCGCTTTGGTGGCTATGTCCATTCCGTATGCTTGCTGCAACTGTGAGAGGTACGCATAATCATCAATAGCCTCTGGCACTTTGAAACAACGTTTCAAGTATTCATTGATGGTTTCAAAACCTTTTGAATGTTTTTGATGATTTAAAAATGCGGGAGAAGTAAATTCGATTTTAGAAATGCTTGATCGATACGAACTCACATCCGCCATCGATTGAAATCCATATTCACTCATGAATCGTCCTGTTTTCTTTTTGTATACTTCAAAATCTTCCATGCCCCACCATACACCCCAATAGTGGCTATCGCCCGAAAACATACTTTCCTTTCGTCCCCAACCAATGGAAGGAGAAGAAGACCAATACGAACACGATGGATGTAAAGAATCTACTACATTAGATAAAATGGATTGAAATACATTTTTATAATCATTCCAAATCTTTGTTGAATCTGCAGATGAATAATTAAATTGTTTTTGCCAACCCCAATTATGCCAGCCTTCATCACTCTCGTTATTTCCACACCATAATACAATACTAGGATGGGATGACAATCGTTCCACTTGTTGAATGGCTTCTGTTCGCACATTGGAAGCAAATGCTGTGTCGCCAGGAATCATACTACATGCAAACATAAAATCTTGCCAAACCATAATTCCATTCTGATCACAATAATCATAAAATGCATCCGGCAAATACACTCCTCCACCCCAAACTCGCAGCATATTCATTCCTGCTTCCTTTGCCTTTAGAACTAAAGATGCGTATTCCTCTGCCTTTACATTTGGTAAAAAAACATCTGGCGGCACCATATTGGCACCACGAACAAATACATCTTTACCATTCACTCGAAATCCAAATTCACTACCAATAACGTCTTTGTTTGATACTAACTCCACGGTGCGAAATCCGGTTTTACATGTTACTTGATTCAACGAATCTTCTTCCAATCGGCAAAGGAGTTCATAGATGGGTTGTTCGCCTCTTCCATTGATTTGCCACTGTTGAGCATTTGGAATAACAAAGGGAATACTTACTGTTTGTTCTCCCTTTTGAATGTCTACTTCATGAATCAATTGCACATTGGTTCCGATGACATTCAGCTTTAAATAAATTTTTTTTTGAACAGTAGAATTAATTTTAACGAAAGCTTGTCCACTAACAGTATCGCCTATACTCATTTTGGACAGTACTCGAATTGAGTTCAATGCCACTTCCTTTTCTGCTACTAAATTCACTTCCTTCCAAATTCCACAAGTTAAAAGTTTAGGTGCGAAATCCCAGCCATAGTGAAATTGTGCTTTGCGAGTAAAACTACGGAGTCCTTCTGGTAATGTATAATTTAATTTTTGTGCGGCTAACTTTGCTTCGGCTTCTGGCGATTTGAATTTCACTAAAAGCGCATTCTTACTTCTTAGAATTTCCTTTACATTTACTTTCCAAGAACGAAACATATTATCAGCTCTTAGAATTAAAGAATCATTCAAATAAACGTCTGCATAAGTATCAAGTCCATCAAAAATTAAATGAATTTGTGGTTTTTCTAAGATGAATCATCGCAAGAAAATTTACTTTGATAATCCCAATTGGCTTCTCCTACCCATTGTACTTTCTTTTCGTTATCGTCGAGAAAAGGATCTTTAATAATTTTATTGCGAAGCAAATCAGTATGAACAGTTCCGGGCACTTGCGCGGGTAGCCATTTCGTAGAAGTAGATTGCTTGAAGGTCCAGCTGGAAAGTGGTACAGTTTGAGCGATAGAAGTGTAACCAAGAACACACAATAAACAGAGAATATGAGGAATGAATACTGAGCGAGAAGAAATCATTGGTTACGAATTACGAATAGGTTACGAATTACGAATCTGTACGAATATACGAATTACGAATTTACGAATACGCATATACGCGAAATGAGAATAAACACGAAATGCGAAAATGCGAGACTCTCTATAAACACGAATTGCGAATGAACATGTCACGAGGCTAATTAATTTTGACCACCCTTATTAAAAATGAAGCCTCGCGATTGACCATTCACCCATCCACCAACTCACCAATTCACTAATTCACCAACCTTTCTAATACACTAATATCTCCGAAACAAAAAGCCATCCATTTTGTCCTGCGCCGGCGGTGCCTTCGGGATTTAGGCCTATGGAATTGAAGCGGAGGCGAATATTTTTCATTTCCTTATTTACAGGAATTGAAATACGATTAATGGCTTCGGCTGTTGTTGTTTTTTGAGATTCAAACTGCAAATCAGTTTCTCCATAACTTATACTTGCGGGCGCATGAATCCAACTTACAGGATCGTGTAAATAAACAATGACAATACTATCCACTTTTTGCATAGTGGTAAAGTCTATCTGTACTTCAGGGCTTTTTCCAATCCAACCAATCCAATGTTTGCCTGTCCACGGGAAAGCGCCCGTAATTCCATCTACCAAAGTGATGGGTGGATTCGCATAACTTTTATTACCGGGGTTAATGAGATTTATTTTAGCTCCAGTAACTTTTGAAAATTCAAACGGAAATTTTACTGTTGTTTGATGCTGATTGTAGTTGCTACGAACTAATAATTTTCCTGTGGAATTTACTGTTTTCGGATTACGATACGTTGTGAATTCGGAAACTCCGTTGTCATCTTCCCATGCAGTTTGTATGCTCTGCGGAACTTTTGAGTCTAAGGATAACAGCAAAGAAGGAATTTTTTCTCCTCCACTAATTTTTAAAGAAGGTAAATGCCATGTATTAGAATAGTTCACATGAAAAGAATCTAGCAAATGTTGATTTTGCAAAACGCGTTTATAAAAACTTTTTTCATTATGCCACACGGTATCTGTCCACAACACTTCCGAAAGGGCGCACAATCGTGGAAACAGCATGTACTCCACTTGCTTTTCATCATACATATACTCGGTCCATAAATTTGCTTGAGCACCTAAAATAAACTTCTGTTCTTCCTTCGTTAACGAATCAGGAATGGGTCGATAAGAATATACTTTTTCTAAAGTCGTATATCCTCCGAATGCTAAAGGCTCTGTTGCTCTCTCCCCTTGGTAGTGATCAAAATAACAATGTGTGCCTGGCGTCATAATTGCGTTATGTCCAGTTCGCGCAGCCGCTTTTCCACCGTCAATTCCTCTCCAACTCATTACCGTGGCGTTTGGAGCGAGTCCACCTTCTAATATTTCATCCCATCCAATAATTTGCCGGCCTTTACTATTTAGAAATTTTTCTATACGTTGAATGAAATAACTTTGCAACTCATCTTCGTTATGTAAATTATTTTCAAAGCGAGTATTTAAACATTTTGGACATTGGCTCCATCTTAATTTCGGACATTCATCTCCACCAATATGGATATACTTGGATGGAAACAATTCGATAACTTCAGAAAGTACATCTTCCAGAAAAGAAAAAGTAGAATCATTCACACAAAACACATCATCAAATCCACCCCAGGCTCTTCCAACTTCCTTCACAGTGCCCAAACAAGAATACTCGGGGTACGCAGCTAAAGCGGCAAGAGAATGACCAGGCATCTCAATTTCGGGAATGATGGTGATTTGACGTTGCGATGCATAGTACACCACTTCACGAATGTCATTCTGCGTGTAAAATCCACTGTAGGGAATGGAATCGAATTGTTGATTTCGGTAGGGACCAATCATACTTCCACTTCTCCATGAGCCTACATCGGTGAGACGGGGATACTTTATAATTTGAATTCTCCATCCTTGATCATCGGTAAGATGCCAATGAAAAGTATTCATCTTATAAAGAGCAAGTAGATCGATGTATCTTTTCACAAACTCCTTTGATAAAAAATGTCGGGATACATCTAAATGTACACCACGATAACCAAACTGTGGTTGATCATAAATAGTAAGACAATGAATTTTATTTTTAGTTTCAAGTGACTGAAAAGCCAATTGCAACAAAGTGCTGGTGCCTCTGATAAGTCCAGCAGCACCTCCTTCTAAAAGCACATACTTTCGTTTCACTTTCAGCATGTACTTTTCTGAAGTGTCGTTCACCATTGAAAATGCGATATATCGATCTTTCCTTAAAACCGTGGAAACTATCGGCAATGCATATCCGTTTGTTTGCTTCAACCATGAATTAAAAAGTTCAGCTGCTTGTATGGCCACGTCACCATTTGCTAAAATTTTTGTTTCAGGAGAAATCGTGAATTTCCCATGGGTATTTGAAATTTTATTCGGAAGTGGAACTAAAGATCCTTTTTGAGAAAAAGAAAAAGAAGAAAAAAGTAAAATTAGGACGAGCGAATTTATTATTTTAATCTTCATTTTATAGGTACTTTAATAAGTCCATCTAACATTACAGACAACATATTTATTTGATCATATCGCATTTACTTACTCATGATCTTTACATCAATGAGAAGTTATTGTCTTATCATAATGAATCCCTTGAACAGCCAATATGTTTTTCACTTTCCATCCATAGAATGCTAAATACACAAAACAAAGAATACCGACTACATAACTTGCTTGAATACCGAGTAAATGATCGGAAGCGAGCCAGCCTTGCAGTAGACTTACAAATCCTCCACCCATAATCATCATAATCAAAAAGCTTGAACCTTCGTTTGTATGCTTTCCCAATCCTGCAATAGCAAGTGTGAAAATACACGGCCATAATGTTGAACAAAACAAACCAACGCTGATGAATGCATACACGCTAATCAACCCATCGGCACAAATACCCACTAACAAGGCTGCAATTCCACAGCAGGAGAAAAGTAATAATTGTCGTGCTGGATTTCCTTTACTCAGAATATCAGCAATGATAATCAGAACAATTACAAATGCATAAACATAAAACGGAGTAAGATCATTATTCGCAACACGATTCGCAAATAAGAAAACACCGAATGCAGCATACGGTAAAATAAAATTCAAAAATGTTCTTGCATTTCTCTTTAAATCAAAGGCCCCTACAGCATTTGTCCAACGACCAATCATCAAACTCGCCCAGAACAAAGAAACGTAAGGCGCAATTTCACTTGTGGGTGTTTGCAAATGAACGCGCATAAATTCTGGTAAGTTAGAAGCCGTTGAAACTTCAACACCAACATATAAAAAAATAGCTATCATTCCCATCCACAATTGCGGATAAGAAAGTGCAGATTTATAAGATACCTTGCTTGACGAAGCGGATTCGACAACATTATCTTCATGATGAATTTGATTAGGTAAAGAAGAAAATTTGAAGATGATGGCAACCACAACAAAAGCCACACCTAAAATTAAATAAGGAGTTTTCACTGCAGAAAGTGAATCCAAATGTTCGCCTGCCTTTAGCGAACCAAAAATGGCGAAACTTACGATAAGAGGTCCGATCGTTGTTCCTACATTATTAATTCCTCCAGCTAAACTTAAACGTTGAGCACCTTTTTTCGGATTCCCAATGGTTATGGCTAATGGATTAGCAGCAGTTTGTTGCAATGAAAACCCAAGTCCAACGATAAAAAGTCCAGAAATCATCAAACCAAAAGAAGCAGAATCTGCAGCCGGAAAAAACAATAAAGTTCCCAATGCTGAAATGACAAGTCCGAGAGCGATCCCATTTTTATATCCTATTCGATTTAAAATGTCTCCTCCACTTGCCTTTGATGCAAAATAATAAATAAGTGAACCAACCGTGTAAGCTACATAAAATGCAAATGAAATCATTTGACTTTGCCATTGTTCCAGGTTTAACTTTTCTTTGAAAACAGGAATAAGAATGTCATTGCTAGCGGCAACGAAGCCCCAAAAAAAGAACACGGAGATCAGGATGGGAAGAGAGGTACGGGAGTTAGAGTGGTTGTCCATAGATAGATGTGGGTGAAGATAAAATAAATTTAATATGACCTAAAGTGCAAAACTCAATTTGTACACACAGCCATTCATTAATTACAGTACTTCAAAACTCACCTTAAAAGGGCGCTACGATCATTGTAAAATATTGATTGAAGGCATCCTAAAACAACACATTTTACAAAGTTTAATTCAGCCACTTCTAAACTATACCATGAGTTTTTTGTTAGCGAGTTGAGTTTTCAGCCATTTTATCAACTGCTTATAATAATTGTTAAATCGAATAGAGGTATCTATTAGAAATACATAATTTGAGAATATGGCTTTTTTAAGACTTGATTTACAGTTAGAAAAACCTGTGTCGTGGTGATTGTCAATGAAATACATAGAAACAACCTATTTAATTTAAGTACATTCTTAAATTGATCAAACTTTATAAAAAGGATAAGCGTAATTTTGCAAAACGAAATAAAATCAATTTAAAAATTTAAGATATGAATAAAATTTTAGTAGGCATACTTGCCATCAGTATTATGACCACAGGTTGTGTGAGCAGAAAAAAGTACAACAAGCAAAGTGCAATGTACGAGACTTTAAAGAAAGATTGTGGAGTCATTGAAAGTAATCTTCAGAAGTGTTTAGATGAAAGCGGAAGATCTTCTGCCGAGAACGTTCGATTAGCTCAAGAGCTTGCTGACTTAAAAGCCAACAGCACGACCATGTTGCAGCAATTGAGCAATATGTCAGTGATCAATTCTACACAATCAGAAAGCATTCGTAAATCATTAGAGAATATTAATTCCAAAGATTCTTACATCAAAGATTTGCAGACGGCCATGGCACATAAAGATTCTTTAAATATGGCTTTAGTATTAAATCTAAAAGGGGCATTGAAAGATATAAATGATGAAGATGTAACCATCAATGTTGAAGGAAGTGCAGTATTCATCAGTATTTCTGATAAAATGTTATTTAGCAGTGGAAGTTATAATATTACGGCTCGTGCTAAAACTGTTCTTGGTAAAGTAGCTGAAGTAATTAAAGCGCAACCTGAAGTTCAATTTATGGTAGAAGGTCATACTGATAACAAAGCCATTTCATCAGGTACTATTAAAGACAACTGGGATTTAAGTGTGATGCGCGCAACTTCGGTGGTTCGTGTACTTCAGAAAAATTATGGTGTTGATCCTTCTAGAATGATTGCTGCAGGTCGCAGTGAATATGTTCCTGTAACAAGTAATGCTGACACAAATGGTCGCTCATTAAACCGTAGAACACGTATTGTGATTTTACCACAATTAGATCAGTTTTTCAAAATGTTGGAACCGAAATAAAAAATAAAATTTCAACAACAAATAACAACAAAACAACAAAGCCCAAGGTTGAAACCTTGGGCTTTGTTGATTTAAACCTTGGAATTTTTGCGTTGTTGAATTTAAACAATTACTACATCATCATTCGTCCCATCACCACATCCCAATTCACCACATTCCACCAAGCATTGATATAATCAGGTCGTTTGTTTTGATATTTTAAATAATAGGCATGCTCCCATAAATCTAAACAAAGGATCGGTGTACCTTTCACATCAGCAAGATCCATCAAGGGATTATCTTGATTCGGAGTAGAACAAATTTGCAACTTACCATCATTATTTTTTATTAACCAAGCCCATCCGCTGCCGAAACGATTTTTTGCTTCATTGGCAAACAGTTCCTTAAATTTTTCAAAACTTTCAAATGAAGTATTAATTGCTTCCAATAACTTTCCTTTCGGTATGCCACCACCGTTAGGCTTCATGATGGTCCAAAACATAGAATGGTTCCAATGACCACCTGCATTATTACGAACACCTTGCGGATACTTTGACACGATCCTTAAAATATTCTCCAAATTCGGATCATGAATATGCATGTCGGAGCAGAGCTTATTTAAATTATCGACATATGCTTGATGATGCTTCGTATAATGAATCTCCATGGTCAATGCATCAATATGGGGTTCCAATGATTTAAGATCATAAGGAATGGCAGGCAATTTGAAATTGGGATCTCCATGAGGAGTGGCAAATATTCCTGAGTTTGCAGCCACTACGCCTGCTGTAGTCAGTGCGCTAACTTTGATGAATTCGCGTCGTGAAAATGAATTTTCCATGTTTTTAGTATTAATTTATTGTTCACTTAAATAAATAAGCACTTCATTTTTATCCACTACTTTACCTTTTGCAACGGCTATTTTTTTTACAGTAGCATCAACGGTTGCTTTTAGTGCGTTCTCCATTTTCATGGCTTCCAGAATGACTAAGGTATCACCTTTTTTAACAAGATCCCCTTCTTTCACAGGAATATTCACTACTAATCCGGGCATGGGTGCCTTCAAGTCACCTACTCGCAGACTAGACGAGGCATCCATTCCCAACTCTTTCAACAAATCATCGTAACGATCACGCATTTGGATATTGAGCACCTTTCCATTTAATCGAATAATATGTTTTTTCTCTTTAGAATTAGAACTAATCACTTCCACATTATACGAAATTCCATTACTTAAAAGATGGTAGGATCCTGGATGCAACTTCTTTAAATCAAAAACTTTTTTAGTTCCGTTGACTAATAAATCCGTACCATTTTGTTCTACCTTTAAGTCGGCAGAACCATTAATTATCACATTTGTCATGAAACAAAGTTAAAACAAGCAAGTGAAATACAGAGCGAAACCTCGCTATCAAACATTCTATCGTTAATAAAATATCTCTTTAGTACGGAAAACATAGTGTTCAACCGCTACTTTCGTAAAGATGGCATACCCTCGTCGAGTCCTCGTAATTAGCCTTTTAGCTCTTCTGAGCTTGGTATCAGGACTATCTATTCAGTGGTGGCAGGAATATCGGGCGGTTCAGCATAAAGAATTGGTCAGTATCGCCGAAACGAGTTTTTCTACCCTCGTGAAAGGTCTTGAAATGAATTTGAATGCACTTGTGCCAAAACTCGAAGGCAATCGCTTTAATGAAAGATCCTTTTCCAATGCTTTGCAACATCTTAAACTTACCGAAAACACATGCATACTGGTTTTTGAAAGTGGGCGATTAAAATATTGGTCTGACAACAAAGCATTACCTGACACTTTTAATATTATCAATTATGAAGATGGTCATGTTTATCTTTTAGGTAATGGATATTACTATTTCAAAAGTAAAACTATTGCCAATCGAAAATTAATTGCACTCTTACTCATAAAGCATCAATATTCATTACAAAACAAATACCTTGACAATGTTTTTCATCCTGCACTTTCCTTATATAAAGATGTGAATTTAAGTCTAGATTCTTCTAAAGAAGGATTTAGTTTCACGGGGCCGGATCAAAAAGAATTGTTCAGACTTATCTTTACTGACAACAGTGAAAATAACGATTGCCCTTTTTACATTTCACTATTATATGGTGCATGCATCCTCTTTTTAAGTCTTCTTGCCTTTGATGCTCTACGCAGACTTGGTAAAAAGAGATCCATACCAGGAATTATTTTACTCTTATTGATTATCGTCCTCAGATTCATGATGTCGTGGACACAATGGCCAAAAGAAATTTTTGAAAGTGAATTATTTAGTTCGAAATACTATGCTAGTGGTTTTCTTTTTAATTCTTTAGGTGATCTCTTGTTAACAGTGGTCATACTTGCTTACATTTTCATATTTGCATATACATGGCTCATTCAAAGTAAGAAAGTGGAATCTAATTTTAAGAGCAAAATGCTTATCGTTTTGATCTTTTTCTTCACTTTTATTTTTTCAGTGTTAATTAATTACTTGTTGAGCGGTCTAATTATCAATTCACAAATTTCATTTGACATTAATAATATTTTCCAGTTAACGGTTTTCACGGGAGTGGGAATGATTGTGATTGGCATTTTACTAAGTACTTTTTACTTATTATGTGATGGGAGTGTATTAATCATTCGAAAAACCAAACTATCCATTTCCTCTGTAGCTATATTATTTCTGGTATCGCAAGGTTTATTTTTAGTCTCCCTATTATTACTGCGAAACAACAATTTGTTTACTGATTATGGTGTTAGTGCATTTTTATTGACCAATATTTTAATTATTTTCATTGGATACATTCGCAGTACAGAGATGCGTTTATTTTCTTTTTCGAGAACCTTTTTAGACATCATTGTATTTTCGGTTTATACTGCACATATTATTTATTCTTTTAACGAAACAATATAAAAATAAAAACGACAACTCTTAGCTGCTAAACTAGAGAATGAGCAAGATATAGTTGCTGAATTTTTACTTCAACAAATTGAGACTAGAATTCGGAATGATCGCGAGTTGATTCGTATGCTCACGTTACCTCCACAAGTGATCTTTAATTCGCCTGAGATCTTTGAAAATTTGAGTCGACATCTCACCAAGCAATACTTTAACGGGTATTTAGGACGATACGAAGCGAACTTCAAATTCTTTAATGCGCAAGATCTACCATTAAATCGTGCCGGTGATCCATCATGGAATATCGACAAAATAAAACGTATCAATTTAACAGAAGGTCGACCAACGGCAAGTCCGAATTTTGCCTATTTCCGCGATGAAAACGGAAGAGCGCAATACATCGGAATCATTCTTCCAGGTGGGAATGATTCACCGGCGGGGACACTCATTGTAGAATTAAATGCTCGATCAACCCAAGAAGAAATTGGACTCCCCGAATTATTGCTTAGCAATAAAGTAGGAAATTCACGTGACATCAGCAAATATGCTTATGCTCGGTATCAGAATGGAAAATTGGTAAGTCAATCTGGCGAGTATAATTATTATTTGACGTCTGAACCTTACATGCAATACTTCCGGAATTTAGAAGGAATGCGTTTTGTTTCCTTTGATGGAAAGCAACATTTGTTTTATAAATACGGGAAAAATTTAATAATCATCAGTTCCCCGCTTCAAGGATTGTGGGTATGGGTGACGTTGTTCTCTTATCTTTTTACATTCTTTAGCTTTAGTTTTTTAGTACTCAGCATTGCCATTCGATTCCTTCGACAAGGATTTGATTTGCAATTCAATTTTAACAGTCGAATTCAATTAACCATTACCATGATAGTTGCTGGAACACTTTTATTAATTGGAGCGGCTACCGTTACTTATATTGTAAAAAATTACGAGGAAGCACAAACAAAACGTATTCGAGAAAAACTTCATAACCTTCGGGTATTAGTTGAAAGTGAGATTGGCAATCGAGAATTAATGGGAAATATGTTGAGTGATGATTTGCAATATCTCTTTACACGATTGGCTAACACACTAAAAACAGATTTCAATTTTTACAGCAATGATGGCCGTTTGTATTATTCGTCGCAACGAAGCATATACGATCAGAATATTATGGCGCCTTTAATGAATCGTACTGCTTTAATTAGTTTAACGACCAATCAAAAAGCGTTGTTTATACAGAGCGAAAACATAAGCAATTTAAAATACACTGCTGCTTATGAGCAGGTGAGTAATATCAACAATAAACAAGTTGGATTCATTAGTATTCCTTATTTTGATCGAGATACGGAATTAAAGCGAGACATATCAGGATTCTTAGTGGCGTTGATTAATTTATACGTGCTCTTATTTAGCCTTTCCATTTTGATTGCATTCTTTATTTCCAATCGGATTACACAGCCGTTACGAATTATTCAAGAGAGCTTAAGCAAAACAAAATTGGGTACCGTAAGTGAACCCATCATCTGGAAAACGAAAGATGAAATTGGTGCATTAATTGATGAATACAATCGAATGTTGGAGCAAATTCAAAAAAGTGCTCAATTACTTGCTAAATCGGAAAGAGAAAGTGCATGGAGAGAAATGGCGAAACAAGTAGCGCATGAAATTAAAAATCCACTTACACCTATGAAATTAGGTGTTCAACACCTGATGCGCGCAATAGATGACAATCATCCAAACAAAGATGAATTGGTGAAAAAGATAAGTATCACGATGATAGAACAGATCGATACTTTATCAAACATCGCTACTGAGTTTAGTCATTTCGCAAAGTTGCCAAAGCCCGAATATACCATTGTGGAATTAATAAGCGTAATCAATCATAGTTGCGATTTGTACAATGAAGATGAACATGCCAAAATTGTTTTTGATACTTCATCAGAAACATTAGAAGTACTTGCTGATAAAGATCAACTCATTCGCATTTTTGGAAACCTCATTAAAAACGCGATTCAATCCATTCCCTACGACAGAGAAGGAAAAGTAAACATTTCACTTCAACAAGAATCGGATGCTGTGATCATTTGCATTCAGGATAACGGCATGGGTATACCTAATGACCGATTAAACAAAATATTTGTTCCCAACTTCACTACAAAATCAAGTGGTGCTGGACTTGGATTAGCGATGGTAAAAGAAATGGTTGTGGGGATGGGTGGACAGGTTTGGTTTGAAACGCAACAAAATGTAGGAACTTCCTTTTATCTGAAATTGCGATTAGGGAAAAAATAATTTTGACTTTTGATTGACTTACATCAATCTCTCAACTTATCCAAAAGTAAATTGAGTTGCTTTAATTCTGCATCTGAAATATCTTTAAATTCATTCTTCCAAACCTTCATACTTACATCAATACGTTCAAGTACCGATAATCCTTCTTGTGTAATCCAGATATCAACTTGTCGGCGACTGTGTTCACAAACTTCGCGTTTCACTAAATTTTTTTGACGCAATTTTTCAACCAACCGAGTAGCGTTCGAATTTTTATCAATCATTCTTTCAGAAATATCACCCAAACGAAGTGCATTTGGAAAAGAACCTCGCAAAATTCGAAGCACATTAAATTGTTGGGGTGAAATTCCAAAAGGCTTCAAGCGTTGAATATTCTTAACATCGAGCCAACTGGCGGTAAAAAGTACATTTACGATTACTTTTTGATACTCATCTTCAAATTTTGACTGTAAAATTTCATCTTCAATTCTTCCCATCCCACAAAGATACAAATACAATTGTTGTTGGTACAACTATTTAAATTATTAAATATAAATGATTGATCTTCAATTATTT